>NZ_CP113343.1:3804552-4121598 GCF_026683955.1 Arthrobacter sp. MMS18-M83
CAGAACTCCATGGTGCGGATTCCCACCATGTCCATTTTGGGCTGGAAGACCGCGCCGTTGCGAGCTTCCACGAGCACGGACTTTACCCCCCGCCAGCCGAGATCACCAGCAAGGGCCAGGCCAACTGGCCCTCCGCCGACGATGAGTACGGGAACTTGTTCCACCATGGTCTTCACCTTTCCTTATGGTCTACTGCTATCTTATGGTCGAACCATTAGACCGTGTCAAGGATTTTACCAATTCGACCTCCGCTCTTGACCACGGAATGACGCGGGTTTAGTGTCGATTGTGAATGGTTCGACCATTTGATGAAAGTACACCTCAAGGAGAGGAGAAGACGATGTCTGAGAGCACGTTGGTGGAGAGCGACGTCGAAGTGCGGCGCCAGCTGCGCGAGAGGCTGGGCAAAGATGGCCTGAAGATTGCGCAGCCGGATGAGCCGCCGCTCTTCACGCGCACTCCTGAATCCCCAATGGTCCCCATGCATTGGCGCTGGGAGGACCTGCACGCATACCTCGAAGAACTGGGCCAGGTGCTGAGCCTGGAACCCGGAGGTGACCGCCGAACCCTGCGGCTGGCCAACCCCGGGTTGGAGTATGGAACAACTCCCACGTTCTGGGCATCCATTCAGTACATTAATCCCGGCGAAGTGGCCACGGCACACAGGCATACGCCGGACGCATTCCGCTTCATCATGCACGGCAACGGCTGCACCACGAATGTGGAGGGCGAGAAATACGACATGAACGAGGGCGATCTGGTCCTCACCCCGAACTGGATGTGGCATGACCATGTCCACGAGGGCAAGGAGCCCATGATCTGGCTGGACGTGCTGGACGTGTCCGTCATGAAGAAGCTCCACAACATCTATTTCGACCCGTACGAGCAGGGCACCCAGCCGGTCAATGACTACCCGGAGACGTCATGGCGGGAGTTTGGATCAGGCTTGATGCGGCCCGTGGGCCCGGCTCCCCGACCGGAACGCAACCCGCTTCTCGTCTACAGCAAGGCGCAGGCGGATTCCGCCATGGAACTTGCCAAGGGCCTGCGCCCAGATCCGCTGGATGATGTGATCCTTGAGTACCAGAACCCGGCCGGCGGCGGTTCAGCGTTGCCCTCAATGTCCATGAAGTCCCAGATCATCCGCCCCGGCTTCCAGGGCAAAGCCCACCGGCATGGCGGAAGCAAGGTCTACTACGTGCAGGAAGGCTCGGGGACCACCATTGTCAACGGCCGCCGGTTCGACTGGAACAAAGGGGACTTTATGTCCATCCCGCCATGGGCAACGCATCGCCACCTCAATGAGGGAACGGTCGAGGGCCGCCTGTTCCGCGTGGATGACAGCCCCATCCTGCGGTACCTGAACACGTACCACGAGGAAGTCTTGGCAGACGCGAGCGAAGCCGAGAAGCAGCGGTGAGGCTCGCAGTCTTTGATGACTACTGTGTTGGCCTCGTTGAGGGTGATTCCGTTCGCGACGTCACTTCCGTGGTGCCGGTGGAGTTCGACGATTGGCCGGAACAGCGTGTCAATTGGATCATCCGTCACTGGTCGACCGTGGGGGCCCGGCTGCAAGGCGTAGACGGGGCCATCCGCCCGCTGGCGGAGGTGGCGCTGCGAGCCGTGAACCCGGCACCGCCCCAGGTATTTGCCATTCCGGCCAACTACCGCGCCCACTTGGGCGAGATCGGCGAACGCTCCATCACGAAGGGTGGCCGAACCGCCCGGGAGGTGGGGTTCTTCCTCAAGGCCGCGGGCTCGGTTTCCGGACCTGCCGACGGGATTGAGCTGCCCGCGGGCTCGGCCCGGCGTTTCGACCACGAATGCGAGCTCGCCGTGATCATGGGTTCAGGCGGTCGGAACATACCGCGTGCCCACGCCATGGAGCACGTCTTCGGGTACTCGTGCTTGGTGGACCTCACGATGCGGATCGAACCGGGTGAGCACGAGGAGGACCGTTCGCTGCGGAAGTCCTTTGCAACCTTCACTCCGGTGGGGCCATGGCTCGTGACGGCAGACGAGATCGACGATGTCGACGCGCTCCAGTCCCGGCTGTCGGTGAATGGGGAGGTCCGGCAAAAAGCCAGGATCGAGGACATGATCGTGGGCATTGCGGAGGCGATCGAGTTGATTTCCTCCGTCGTGGAGATCAAACCCGGTGACATCATTGCTTCCGGGACCCCCAAGGGCGTCGGTCCCGTGGTCCCCGGCGACGAGCTGGAGATCGAGATCGACGGGATCGGCTGCATGAAACTAGACATCATGGAAGCGGCCCCGGCGCCGCGGCCTTTTAAGGACAAACGCCGCGGCCTTCCTGTTGGGGGAGGCCGCGGCGTTTCACGGAAGGAATGTGAGCGTATGCGTCGCAGGATCAGGGCGGCATTCATTCGCGGCGGCACAAGCAAGGCGTTGGTGTTCCGTCTTGAGGACCTGCCCGGAGATTGCTCCGAATGGGATGAGCTGTTCCTGCGCGCCATGGGCAGCCCCGATCCCTACGGGCGGCAGCTGGACGGGATGGGCGGCGGGATCTCCTCCCTGTCCAAGGTCTGCGTGGTGGGCCCGCCTACCCATCGAGAGGCCGACGTCGACTATTTGTTCGCACAGGTCCAAGTGGACCAAGCCTCGGTGGACTACGGAGGTAACTGCGGCAATATGTCCTCCGCCATCGGGCCGTTTGCAGTGGACGAAGGCCTGATCCAGCTTCCCGACGGCGACGCGCGTGTACGGATCCACAACGTGAACACGGGCAAGATCATCGCCGCGACGTTCGCGGTACGCGGCGGGCGCAGCGTCGAGGACGGCGACTATGTCATCAAGGGCGTGGCCGGCTCAGGAGCACCCGTGCGCCTGGACTTCCTGGATCCGGGAGGGGCCGGGACTGGCAGCCTTCTGCCGACCGGCAGGGAGCTGGATGGGTTCGCGCTCACGGAAGGGTTCGACGGCGGCAACGGGCACGTTCTGCAGGCTTCCTTTATTGACGCCGCGAATCCGTGCGTCTTCCTTCGCGCGGAGGACATCGGCATCCGCGGGGATGAGCTACCTGATGAGCTCGAGGCCGACGCCGGGCTCCTGGCTCGATTGGAGGATGCCCGGAGGCACGCTTCTGTCGCTATGGGTATCGCAGAGTCGTTGGAGGCCGCCGGGAAGAATCGCCTTGTTCCCTTCATCGCCCTCGTAGCCCCTCCGGTGGCGTACACCACACTTTCGGGGGAACGCGTGGAGGAGGGCGAGGTGGACTTGCTGGTCCGTTTCCTATCCAGCGGGCGTCCGCACCGCGCCGTGCCCGTTACAGGGGGCCTGTGCACAGCGATCGCCTCCCGGATCGAAGGCACCATCGTCAACTCCGTCACCCGGCGGTCCGCTGCCGGTGCCCCCATTCGGCTCGGCACGCCGTCGGGAGTTCTTGATGCCAACGCCTCAGTGAAAACGGACGGCGGCGCCGGTGGCTACAGCGCTGAGTACGCCTCGACCTACCGCACCACCCGCCGTCTGTTAGACGGCTTCGTCTACGCCTGAAACCCAAAAAGGTGGCCCGGCTTCCCAAAGGAGCCGGGCCACTTCTGATTATTCGGGGCTGCTTTTTGCCTTCAGGTTGATCAGACCGGCGTCGCCGAACGATCCTCGGTGGCCTGTCGCTCACCAGTGATCGAGTCGCCGATGACGGGGTCGCCGAACTTGGGTACGCGCCGCTCGTTGTAGGCGGCGATCCCTTCCTGGAAATCCGGCTGGCGCATGAAGTGGCCGATGATTTCCTTAGAGCCGTCGATTGCCTGCCGGGGGTGCAGGTGCAGCAGTTCGCCGTACATCTGGCGTTTGGCCGACGTCACGGAAGCGGGGGAGACCTGGGATGCGATCATTCGGGCCACCTTGTAGACCTCGTCCATAAAGGTTTCGCGCGGGAACAGGCCGTTGAGGAAGCCCATGTGCTGCAATTCCTCCGAGTAGACGATTCGGCCCGTGAACAGAATGTCGGCCGCATGGGTGGTCCCGACGATCCGGGGCAGGATCCAGGACAGGCCATACTCAGCAGGCAGGCCAAGACGCGGAGTCGACGTGGTGAACTTGATGCCCTCTGCCGCGTAACGGAGGTCGCAGAAGCTTGCGATGGCGGCGGCTATTCCTGCGCAGGCGCCGTTGATGGCCGCGATCACCGGGAGGCGGAGGCCCCAGTGCCAGATCACGTCGGTTTCGAACTCCGGATTCACGCCGGTACCCGGCTGGGCGGCTTCGCTGGCGTCGACGGTGTCGGCGTAGTTTTCGTCCGTCTTCGTGTAGAAGTTCAGTGCCTTGGTGTCGGCGCCGACGCAGAACTGGTTGCCCGTGCCGGTAAGCACCACGACGCGTACTTTGGGGTCCTTGTCCAAGGTATCCATGATCCAGCGGTACTCGGAGTTCATGAGGTTGGTCCACGAGTTTCCCCGGCCGGGGCGGTGGAACCATACAGTGGCGACGCCGTCGTCGTCGATCTGGTACTTGGTGACTTTCAATTCCATGTCTTGTCCTTTAGGCGGTAGTGGCTGATATGAACGCGAGGGCCTGCGGCCACGAAAGCTGGAACGCGGTGGCGTTCACTTCCTCGTCATGCCGGCGTTTGTCGCTGAAACCGTGCTTGGCTTCCGGATACAGGTGGATGAGCGTGGGGGCCGTTGTGCGGGCCTGGAGGGCTTCCTGAAGGCGCAGGAAATTCTCACGGGGAACGATTGAGTCCTTGCCCGGGTACGCCATGAAGGTCGGCGCCTCTACCGCGCCGGCGAGGTCGACGACATCGTACGTGTGGGTCGCGGCGGGTTCACTAGGGACGGTGGGGTGAAAGGCCAGGACATTGACCAACTTGTTGTCCAGTCCGCCGAGGATGAAGGCGAAGCGCCCGCCAAGGCACCAGCCAATGACCCCCACGCGCTCCAGGCCGAGACCCTCGCGCAAATGGTTCAGCAGGGTGCGCTGCTCCGCGACGGCGGTCTCGTCCTTGAGTTCGTCGAGCATTCCATGCAGCACGTCGAACTCTGCGTCATCGGAGCTCGTGCCGTGCCAGGGGTCCCAGCTCAACGCCACTGCTCCCGTTTGGGCGGCGATGGTTTCTGCGAATTCGCGCACTTGTGCGCCGATCCCCGTGATCATGGGCAGCAGCAGCATCCCGGCCTTCGGGGCATGGCCTCCATCAATCGCGGGCGTGGACTGATAGGCCCGAAGGCCCTCGATGGTGACGAACTCTGAATCGATGGCAAATGGCACTTGCGGAGTCTCCCTGTCTTCTCGACGGTACCGGGCTGGGTCCGTGGCAGGCACGAGCGAGCAACGGTGCCTGCATGGTAATTCTCACGATAGGCGAAGAATCCAACTATAGGAAGGTCATACCATTTGCCTTTTTGGGAAAGTTGCCTGAAACAACGTTGACAAGCCCTCCAAGCCCGTTGTCAAATGGTTAGACCGATTGCAAAGACACCGGATTGCAAAGACGCAGTGTAGAGGGGTTTATCGTGACGACAGCAGGATTCGAGCAAGCAGCCCAAGGGGGAGTCCTCCCCCTGAGTGGGGTGAAGATCGTCGACCTCTCCCAAATCGGAGCAGGGCCCTACGGAACCTCCATGCTGGGTGACCTGGGTGCCGACGTCGTCAAAGTGGAGCCGCTCCAAGGCGACAGCTTCCGCTACGTGGACAACGCCTACGGCCCGGGCGAGAGCGCCTACTTCTACGGTGTGAACCGCAGCAAGCGGTCCATTGCGCTGAACCTCAAGGACCCTGCCGGATACGACGTGCTGCTGCGCCTGGTGCGCGAGGCCGACGTGTTCGTGGTCGCCTTCCGGCCTGACGCCGTCGAACGCATGGGCATCGATTATGCCACGCTCAGCAAGATCAACCCGCGGCTGGTTTACGCCTCCATCACCGCTTTCGGCGAGGACGGCCCCCGCGCACACCAGCCCGGCATGGACATCCTGGCCCAGGCCCTCAGCGGAATGATGGGAGTCACGGGCGAGGTGGGCGGCGGACCAGTTAAGGTGGGCGTTCCAATCGCCGACTTTGTGGGTTCCTTCTTCCTGGGCTTCGGAGTGTGCGCCGCCCTGCGCCAGCGTGACCAGACCGGCCGTGGCGACAAAATCAGCATCAACCTGCTCGACGGCCAGGTGGCGGCTTTCGCCAACTACATCACGGCCTACGACAAGACCCGCGTCGCATTCCGGCCGCAGGGAGGCGGGCACCCGCAGCTGGTGCCGTACCAACCATTCCTCGGTTCAGATGAGAAATACTTCATCCTTGCGTGCCTGAACGACCGCTTCTGGGAAAGGCTCGTGCTTTTCCTGGCCGAGTTCGATGACTTCAGCGACCCCCGCTTCGCAACCAACACGGACCGCATCGCGCATCGCGACGAACTCTGCGGCCGGCTTCAAGACCTCTTCGGCACCCGCCCGGCGGACTTCTGGCTGCAGAAACTCGAGGACGCCAGCATCCCCTGCAGCCCGATCCACCGTATGGAGGAAGCCCTCGAGGATCCACAGGTGGTGCACAACCAGTCCGTCGTCGAACTGGAACACCCGGTCTTCGGCCCCTACAAGGTGCCCAACAATCCAATCCGTTTCGAGCACGCAGCCACAGGCCCGCGTGGCTACGCACCTGGCCTTGGCGAGCACACAGACCAGATCCTCGCGGAGGCCGGCCTCGGCCCGGAGGAAATCCAGGACCTGAGGTCCCGGGGAATCGTCAACAGCACGTTTGTCCCCCAGACGGCCTAGCAGCATGCATTCAGAACACACAAAGACTCAGAGCAAGGAGCCCGAATTGACCACCAGCCCTGAACTGACCACGACCCCCGAGACGCCGATGCCTCTCCGGTGGGGCCGCGACGTCGTCGAATCAACCGTCAACGGCTACCCGGTCCGCGTTTACCGTGACCGGCCGCACTCCGTCGGCCAGCTGCTGCTGGACGCCCGCCGCTGGGGTGACCGGGAGTTCCTGGTCCAGGGCACGCGCCGGCTCAGCTACGCCGATCACGAACAGGCGGTTGCAGCCGTCGCCAACCGGCTTGCTGCCTACGGGATTGCGACCGGCGACCGGGTCCTCATTCTGGGCTTCAACAGCATCGAATGGTTCGTCAGCTTCTGGGCCATCGAAAGCCTTGGAGCCGTGGCCGTGCTGGGAAACCCATGGTGGGGGGCCCACGAGCTGGAGGTCATCCTCGGCCGGATCCAACCGAAACTGGCAATTAGCGACGTCGAAATGAGCCAGGTCTCGCGCGTTTCCATCGCCGAGATCCGGCAAATCGTGGACGCCAAGGAGCCCGCCACCCTGCGCCTGGCAGAAGTCGATGAGGACGACCCGGCCCTGGTGATGTTCAGCTCCGGTACTACGGGCATTCCCAAGGGAATCCTCGTGTCGCAGCGCTCCGTGGTCGGCAACCTGCAGAATCTGCTCAGCATGACAAGGCGGCTGCCGAGCGAGCTCGAAGACTCCCACCCTGGCACTGCCAGCCTGCAGACCGTGCCGCTGTTCCACTTGGCTGGGGTGCAGGTCAGCTGCGGGACTATCCTGCAGGGTGGCAAGCTCGTCATGCTGGACGGCAAATTTGATCCGGCCGAAGTGCTGCGCCTCATCGAGGTGGAGCAGGTTAAGTCTTGGGGCGCGATCCCCACCATGGTGTCCCGTGTCCTGGACCATCCGGACCTGCAGACGAGGGACGTTTCCTCGCTTGGCTCCATCCCGTTGGGCGGCGCCGCCGTCCCCGATGAACTGCGTGCCCGGATTGCGGCGACCTTCCCGAAGGTCAACAAACGCGTGGGCAGCCTGTACGGCCTCACTGAAACAGGTGGACTCCTTGCGGCTGCGGCCGGCAGCGAAATCAACGGTCACCCCGGCCGCGTTGGCAAGCCGCTACCCGTGGTCGATATCAAGATCGTGGGCGCAGGTGAGGATGGCGTCGGCGAAATCTACGGCCGGACTCCTAATGTTCCCCTTGAAATCGTGGGGGAGGGTCCGGTAGCGGACGGCGAAGGATGGGTGGCAACCGGTGACCTTGGCCGGATCGACGACGAGGGTTACCTCTATGTCACGGGCCGGGCCAAGGAGATCATCATCCGCGGTGGAGAGAACATCGCAGCCGCGCATATCGAGAACACGCTCCAGCGCCACCCTGACCTGTCGGATGCCGGCGTGCTTGCCCTGCCGGATGCGGACCTGGGCGAAATCGTGGGCGCCATCGTGGTTCTGGCACCCGGGGCGGACTTCGACCGGGACAGCATCCTGGCCTTGTGCCGCGAGTACTTGGGCAAGTTCGAGATACCCGAGCGCTGGTGGATCCGCCGCGACAAGCTGCCCATGACTGCCGTAGGAAAAATGGACAAGAAGCTCCTCAAGGCGCAGTGGATCGAGCGCGGAATCGTCGATCTTGACGACTCCGGCCCCGCCGACGCGTAAGGACCATCGAGAGGAAAGGGACGGCATGGGCGGCGTTCTTGAAGGACTGACAGTGGTGGAGTTCGCAGGACTGGGGCCTGCGCCCTTCTGCTGCATGTTGTTGGCCGACATGGGAGCGGAGGTAATCCGCGTCGAACGGCCCCAAAGGCCGGAACGTTTGGCGCAGGCCCGCGCGCGTGACACCTTCGGCCGAGGCCGGCAGTCTGTCGTCGCGGACCTGAAGGACGACGCCGGCAAGCGCCTGGCGCGGGAACTGGCAGTCCGCGCCGATGTGCTCGTGGAAAGCTTTCGTCCCGGTGTGATGGAGCGGCTCGGGCTTGGGCCCGAGGACTTGATGCCGCACAACCCGGCCCTGGTCTATGCGCGGATGACGGGGTGGGGCCAAGATGGGCCCCTGGCCGCCACGGCAGGGCACGACATCAACTACATCGCCATGGCCGGGGCCCTGGAACCGATGGGCCGGGCGGGCCAGGCGCCGGTAGTGCCGCTCTCCCTCGTTGGTGACTTCGGCGGCGGCGGAATGTTCCTGGCCCTGGGTATCGTTTCCGCGCTCTACGAGCGCTCACGCTCAGGCAAGGGCCAAATTGTGGATGCGTCCTGCGTGGACGGCGCTTCAATGCTCATGTCCGTTGTGCACCACATGCGCTCCCTGGGACAGTGGCGGGACGAACGGGGCACCAACTTGTTCGACACCGGCGCTCCGTACTACGACGTCTACGAAACTGCGGACGGACTGTATGTCTCGTTCGGCGCCGTGGAGCCAAAATTCTATGAAGCGATGGTGGAGACGCTCGGGCTTGACCCTGCCGGCATGCACCCCCAGAACGACCGCGCTGCGTGGCCGCGGCGCCGTAGCATAATCGCCGAACGCATCCGGACGCGTACCCGTACCGAATGGGGGCAAACGTTCGATGGCGTCGAAGCCTGTTTCGCTCCCGTGCTCAGTCCGGCGGAGGTGCCCTCCGCTGAGGCCCATCGGGCGCGGAAAGCGTTCGTCAACGTCGACGGCTTCCCGGAACCGGCTCCGAGTCCGCGGTTCAGCCGGACGCCGTCGTCGACAAAACCGCGCCCCGAGCCTGGCGGTCACACCGCCCAAATCCTCGAACGGTTCGGCCTGGCCGAGACCGCCGCAAGCAACTGACATCCCCAGGAGGAACGAACATGGTGGAAACTGCCTATATGGGCGAGAAAGCAGATCAGCACGGTATCGGCGGTCCGGAAAGCATTGAGCAATTCGTTGCCCGGGCCACGGCATTCCTCGAAGCCAATGTCCAGGTGAAACCGGCCCGCACCGCGTTCGAATGGGGCTTCGGCGAGGACACAGGGGTCAAGCTTTGGGAGGAGCCGGACTCCGAGGAGGAGCGCGCCCGCCTGGCCGAGGCCAAGGAATGGCGACGCAAACGGTTCGAAGCCGGCTTCGGCTGGCTTGACGGTCCCGCGGAGCACGGTGGCCGTGAGCTTCCCTCCGCGTACTCTCGGGCCTACCGCCGCCTTGAATCCCAATTCGAGACGCCCAGCGAGACGTACTTCAAACTTGACCATGTCCTCGGCCCGGTGCTGCTGAGCCGGGGAACCGAAGAAGTGCGCCGGAGCATCCCGCGCGCCCTGCAACGCGGAGACCTTGTGGCCTGCGAATTGTTCAGCGAACCGGATGCAGGATCGGACATGTTCTCCGCGCGTACCCGCGCCACCCGGACCGAGGGCGGCTGGCGCCTTAACGGGCAAAAAGTCTGGACCTCGGATGCGCACCTGGCAGACATCGGCGTGATCTTCTGCCGGACGTCCAACGAACCCGGAAAGCGGGCCTTCTCTGCTTTTGTTCTCGACATGCACCAGCCCGGCGTCAAGGTGGTTCCGCTGCGGCAAATGACCGGGGGCGCCGCCTTCAACGAGGTATACCTCGATGACGCGTTCGTGCCGGATGCTCACCTGCTGGGTGAAATCGGCCAAGGCTGGGACGTCACCGGGGAGATCCTTGCACGGGAGCGGGCCGGCATCGGCGCCGGCCTGAGCCGCTCCGGCTCGGGACTCGCCAACGGCACCCGGCTGACCGCCCTGGTGAAGGCCATGGGGCAGGAAAACGACCCGCTGGTCCGCCAGGCCCTGGTCAAGACCATCACGGGTTTCTGGGCCACCAAACAGTTGACCCAGAACGGGACGGACCGTGCCGGGGCCACCGGCTACCGCACGGATCCGACGCCCCTGGTCAGCAAGCTCGCGCTGAGCTTCAATCTGCGGCGTGCTTCCCTGCTGGCCGGGCAGGTCCTGGGTCCGCGGCTCACTGCCGACAGCGGCGAGTGGGGTACCTTCTCATGGAACTCCCTGGTCCTCGGCGAGCCGGGGGTCCACATCTTCGCCGGCACGGATGAGATTGTCCGGAACTCCCTTGCGGAGAAGGTACTTGGACTTCCGCGCGACTAGCGGCGCAATCAGAGGGGAAGCCCATGAAAACCACCACCATCCAGGTTGACGGCCTCGCCGTCTCCAGCATTTCGGATCCTATGGTTTCGCAGCCATTGAGCGGCGCCACACGCATTGTGCTTGTCCATGGCGCCATGGACACGGGCGGTAGTTTTTCCCGGCTGATAGATCATCTGGCAGGGTTCGACGTGGTCTCTTATGACCGCCGAGGCTATGGCGCCTCGCCCCTGACGAGCAGGCAGCCCGCCCGCCTGGCGGAGCATGTGGAAGACCTGCTGGCCATCCTTGACGGCCACTGCTCCATGGTGCTGGCCCACAGCTTGGGCGGGGTGATTGCGCTCGCTGCTGTGGAGCGCGCACCGCAGTTGTTCAAAGGCGTTGTGGCGTACGAATCGCCCATGCCGTGGGAGTCGTGGTGGCCGCCGGTTCCCTTGCCGAACGACGGCCGGGACCCACAGCAGGTCCTCGCGGCTGCGGAGCGCTTCCTGCGCCGCCATGTGGGCGACGCCCGCTGGGAAGCGCTCGACGACGGCCGTCGTCAGGATCTTCTGGCACAGGGCCCTGCATGGGCTGCTGAGTTGAGGGACGCGCGCGACGGCGGGCCCGTCTACCTGCCGGAGTCCCTGGAGGTTCCTGTCTTGGCTGTGTACGGGACGGCCACCGACGACCGGCACAGGCAGGCAGCCCTTGAGCTTGCACGACGGGCGCCCAACGCGCGACTCGCAACCATCGAGGGCGCCAACCATGTCGGTCACCGCCGCGAGCCGGCCAAGCTTGCCGAACTGCTGCGCGGCCACATCGCGGCCACGGCCGTGAACTGAACCTATGCCCTTACGAGCCACAGGAGAGACATCATGCAATTGCAAGGAAAGCGGATCATCGTCACCGGAGGCGCCCAGGGAATGGGCGCCGCCACCGTGAGGGCTTTCGCCCGCGAGGGTGCCGCCGTCGTCGCCATGGATCTCAAGGAGGAGCAAGGCATGGCGACCGCGGAGGAAATCGCCCGGGAGACCGGGGCGGATGTCTCTTTCGCCGCCGTCGACGTAGCCTGCCGTGAGCAGGTGTTCGACGCCGTATCCGCCGCCACGCAGCGCCTCGGCGGACTGGATGTGCTGGTCAATGTGGCAGGGGTGCAGAGAGCCAAACCGGCAGAGGAGCTAACGGACGCCGACTTCGACTTTCTCCTGAACATCAACCTGCGCGGGACGTTCTATACCAGCCAGGCAGCGTTCCTAGCCATGAAACCCTCAAAAGCCGGGCACATCATCAACTTCGGCTCTGACGCCGGTATGTCGGCCATCCGCGGCCTGGGCGGCTACTCGGCCACCAAGGGCGGAGTCCATGCCTGGACGCGAACCATCGCGCTTGAATTCGGACCGCACGGCGTCCGGGCCAACATCGTCGTCCCGGCCATGAAAACCCCGATGACGGAGTCCGGGCAGTCTGAAGGTCGCGGCAACGTGTACGCCAAGACGCCGCTGGGCGGAGAGCTCGGCGACCCGGACCGCGATCTGGCGCCCGTCATGGTATTTCTCGCGGGGGATGGCTCCCGCTTCATCACCGGCCAGACTATCTCGGTCAATGGCGGGCTAGGCATGGTGCGCTAGCCGGAAAGGATGTCCAATGCTCTACTCAACCATCACCGCTGAACAGAAGCGCGTACGCTTCCGCGAACTCCTCGCGAATGGCTCCATCCATCAGTTTCCTGGGGCCTTTAATCCTTTATCCGCCCGCCTCATCGAGGAGAAGGGATTCGCGGGGGTCTACATTTCAGGAGCTGTGCTGGCCAACGATCTCGGGTTACCGGACATCGGACTCACCACACTCACCGAGGTGGTGGGCCGTGCCGGCCAGATCGCGCGAATGACGGGCGTGCCGGCCATCGTGGACGCCGACACGGGCTTCGGCGAACCCATGAACGCGGCGCGCTCTGTCCAGGAACTCGAAAATGCGGGGCTTTCAGGCTGCCACATCGAGGACCAGATCAACCCTAAGCGCTGCGGGCACCTTGACGGGAAAGGCGTCGTTGAACTCGATGTGGCGACGCGGCGCATCCGCGCTGCCGCCGATGCGCGCCGGGATCCGAACTTCCTCATCATGGCCCGCACGGACATTCGCGCCTCAGACGGACTGGAAGCCGCGCAGGACCGCGCCAAGGCGCTCGTTGATGCCGGGGCGGACGCGATCTTCCCCGAAGCAATGCGGGACTTGGAAGAATTCGCCTCGATTCGCCAGGCAGTCGACGTGCCGATCCTGGCCAACATGACCGAGTTCGGCAAGTCGCGCCTGTTCACTGTCAACGAACTGCGGGACGTGGGCGTAAACATGGTGATTTATCCAGTCACTCTCCTGCGCATGGCCATGGGTGCCGCAGAGCGAGCCCTGGACACGCTTCGGGACCACGGGACGCAGGAGTCCGAAGTGCCGAATATGCTGACGCGTACGCGGCTGTACGATCTGGTCGATTACGAGGGCTACAACCACTTTGATAGCGGAGTATTCAACTTCGCCGTTCCGGAAGTTTTCCGCCAGCAGGCTTGACCTGAAACACCTTCCGCCCGGATAACACGGCCGGGAAAAGCGTCGGCGGGGCACCGGGCAATCACCCGGATTGCACTTATCGCAACAATCCGTTGCCCCGCCGCGACCATTGGCATAACAAAAGACCCGCACTCCGAAATTCAAACTCTGAATTTCGGAGTGCGGGTCTCTGTCTCTCTTGTCGTCCCGTGGCGCTAGGGCACCGGGACGTCGTCCAGCGTGTTTCCGTCATCGAACTGGAGACCGCTCTTATCCACAGTTGAGACGACCGCCATCTCACGGGCGTTTGGAATGCCGAAGATTGCCACCAGGATCCCGATCAATGCCACGGCAGCAACGTAGTAGGCGACCGACATCGAGGAGAGCGAGGACGTCAGCCACGTTGCCAGATAGGGCGCGCTGCCGCCGAAAATCGCAAATCCGAGCTGATAGGGAACGCCGCTGGCGCTCGCCCTTATGTCCACAGGGAACAGTTCCACAACCGCGAATCCGGCAACAAGGTTCATGGGATACATGATGATGATCCACACCGTCAGGGCAATACCGGCACCAATTGGACCTTGTCCGACGAGCCAAAAAGCGGGCAGCGTCCAAAGAAGCATCGCCACGGCGTTTGCGGTAGCGAAGACTTTGCGCGGAAGATGGTCCGCCCAACGGCAAATGGCCAAGACAGCCGGAATACCGATCAGGAAGCTGACGGCCAGGATACCCAGGGCCGCCGACATGTCGTAGCCTTCGAACTTGACCAGCAACGTCACCATAAAGCCGATGAGAATGTAGCCGGCGAGGGATACCAGGGCTATCCAGCCGAAGAGGATCAGCATCTCCTTCGGCACGGTTCGCAGAGCCTGGACAAGTGGACTGTGCCGTCGTGGCTCGTTGGCGATAGTGGCATGGGCGTCCTTGAAAACGTCCGAATCCTGCAACTTGATCCGAAGGTAGAGCCCGAGCAGGCCAAGGGGCACAGCCACAATGAACGGAACACGCCAGCCCCAGGCCTCCATTTGGGCGTCGGAAGTGACGGATTCCATCAGCAGGGACAAGAGAATCCCGGCGACCACGCCCAACATCACCGATACTACGAGCCACGAACCGTTGCGGCCGCGCTGCTTCACTGGCGAGTGCTCGATCACCAGCACGTATGAATTGCTTTGCTCGCCTCCGGCGGAAAACGCCTGTGTCAGGCGGCACAGCAACAGTAATGCGGGCGCGAAAACGCCAATCTGGGCGTAGCCGGGCAGCATCCCAATGAGGGCTGTCGAGAGGCTCATCAGGACGACGGAAATCATGAGGGCGCGGCGACGGCCGACCCTGTCGGCGATGTGTCCGAAGACGATGGCGCCAACCGGCCTCATCACGAATGCCCCACCATAGACGGCAAACGTGGCCAGGAGCGCCGCGACGGGGCTGATCGTGGGGAAGAAAAGTTTGGAGATCATCACGGCGAAGAAGCCGTACAGGCTGAAATCGAAGAACTCGATCAGGTTTCCGATGGCGCCGGCACGGGTGGCCTGGCGAATTTTGAGGCGGGATTCATGATCCGCCGTTGCAGTGATGGACATCTTTGTCCTTTCGATGCGGGGGAGGCCCGGTGGGCAGCCCGAACGACAAAACGCTTATCGGTCTAACCATTCGACTATGGTGTAGATCACCTTGTCAATGAGTTTTCGATTATTTCTAAAATGGTTTGACCTTATGTAATTTTTGCTGTTTCCTAAGGGAAACCTCACTCCAACGGAGTCCGTGAAAGGACAGCTATGACTGAGATGACAAACGGCGTAGGCGGGGGAGCGGAGCTGACCCGCCACATGGCCCGGTTTGTAACCAGCACGCGCTACGCCGACCTGCCCGCAGCGGTGGTGGAGGAGTCCAGACGCCTTTTGCTGGACACCGTGGGCTGCGCTCTGGGCGCAATCAACACGCAGAGCGGCCAAATCGCCCGCCAATACGTCGAAGATCTTGGCGGTAACCCGAAAGCAACGGGGCTCGGACTTGGCGCCAAGACGTCGGCGACCAGCGCGGCTTACCTTAATGCCCGGCTCGCCAATGTGCTGGACGCTGATGATACTTTTCCCACCTCGGCCCATTTCGGCAACGCAACAGTCTTTGCGGCCCTCGCTATGGCCGAACACTTCGGGCGAAGCGACCGCGATCTGATGACTTCGATAGCAGTGGGGTTCGACGTCGGCGCCAGGGTCGGGAGCTGGATGGGGGCTCCGTTTCAAGTCCGCGATGGCGAGGTTGTCGGATGGAACGAACTCGGCGGGCCTTCCTCGTCCGTTGTATGGGCGGCCGTCGGGGCAGCGGCCAATATTGCGAAACTGGATCCGATGCAGGCCAACCACGCGTTCGGGATGGCCGCGGCGAATTCCCCCCAGCCCACCATCCGCAAATGGGCGGAAGCGAAGATCCAGCCGATGTACAAGTACGCTGACGCGGGTTGGTGCGCCGACGCCGGGGTTTCAGCGGCCTTGCTTGCTCGGCTGGGTAGTACCGGTTTCCTTGACATTCTCGATGGCGACAATGCGTTCTGGCGTACCTATGGTTCCCCCGGCCATGACGACGGCGTCCTCCTTGCCGGCCTTGGCGAGGAATGGCAGATCCTAAACACCACATACAAGGAGTGGCCCTGCTGCCGCTGGATCCACCACCCGCTGACGGCCTTCGCCCGACTTATCGGTGAGCATGGGCTGCAGGCGGAGGAAATTGAGCGCGTTGTTGTGCATGCCAATCCCCTTGCACTAACCGGAATTTTCAGGGAACAACAGCCGGCCGATCCCTTGACCGCTGAATTCAGCCACCCCCATGCCATGGCGGCGCTTGCCCATGGGATACCCGCCGGCCCTCGCTGGTATGAAGATGAGGCCATGACGGCCCCTCACATGGTGGATTTTCGCGGTCGCGTCAGGGTTCTGCCCGAGCCGAGTTCGTCAAACATTGCCGAGTGGATGGGCGGCGGGCAGTGGCGAGGCATCCCTGGCGGGGTGGAGGTCCACGCCAGGGGCACAGTATTCGAGGCGACGGCCGACTATGCGCTTGGTGATCCGTGGTCCGAAGACACCCGGTTGTCCAACGGTGGCCTGGTCGAAAAGTTCGTCCGCATGTGCAGGGCGGACAGTGACTCCCACCTGCGTGAGCAGGCCGAATCATGTGCCGCGGCGATCCTTAACGCTGACAGTGACACCGGGCTCTCCCCCTGGGTGCGGAATATCGGGGCGCTCGCGCTCGAGCTACGGCAATCGGCTGACGCGCTGCCGCTTTAGCGGGCAGCCGGACAGAGGAATGCGGCTGGAGAAATGATCGAGTGAGGAAGGAGGCCAGTGGGAGTATCAAACATCATGGTGACAGGCCACGCACAAAAGGCCGCCTGGCAGGACAAAGTGCTGCCAGGCGTGGAGCAAGTACGCAAAGGGGTCTGGTCAATTCCGGTGCCGTTCCCCGGCCATCCGATTCGCTACACGCTCAGCTACCTGCTGGCGGGCCGGGACGGCTACGTGCTTATAGACACCGGCTGGAACGGCGAAGTGGGCTGGCGGCATCTTGTGGAGGGAATCGCCGCGGCGGGGGCTGCATTGGCGGACCTTGCGGGCATAGTCGTAACGCACCACCACGCCGACCACCTCGGCCTTGCGTCCCGCCTGCGGGAAGCCTCGGGCACATGGGTGGGTATGGGAGAACTGGAGAATGTCCGGGCCCTGGACTCCGATGAGATCGCGGCGCAGGCCCAAGCCGACCGCCACCGCTTGGTATCCTGGGGCGTGCCTCCGGACAAAGCGGATCAAATCGCCGTGGATGCCCTGCAGATCCCGTCCAATACCCGCGGACTGCAGCCTGACCTCCGGCTCGCGGACGGGGAGCTGATTCCAGTGGACGGGCTTCGACTGCGCGTGGTGTCCACGCCTGGCCACACGCCCGGGCACGTCTGCCTGGTGGACGAGGAGCATGACCTTGTCTTCAGCGGCGACCACGTCCTGCCTCGCATTTCGCCGAATGTCTCCCTCCAGCTGCATGGGCCGGCCAACCCCCTCGCGGACTATCATTCTTCGCTGGCCAGGCTGGCACACGACGACCAGATGGAAGTCTGCCCCGCCCACGAGTACCGGTTTGTCGGCATGCGCAGGCGCGTGGACGAGCTGATGGAACTAAGCCGCCGCAGGTCGGAGGAGGTCCTTGAAGTTCTCGGTTCCGGCAACGTCCGCACCGTCTGGGAGCTCTCACGCCAGCTGCATTGGTCCAGGGGCTGGGAGTCGCTCCAGGGCCCTTCCTTACGGCTGGCTTTGGGCGAGACCGCCAGTCACGTGGTCTATCTACAATCCGCGGGCCACGACATTGACGTCCCGGTCAGGCCCGCGCTTCAGGCACTCGCCTCCGAGTCCTAGGAACCGGCGAAGATAGGAACCGACAAAGAGAAAGAGTACGACGACGGAAGTCGCCCCTTGGAACCGAGGGGCGACTTCCGTCGTCATGTTCTGGTTTTCTGACCGGAAACTCCTATAACCCTAAGTGCCGCGCCGCGACTTCCCGCTGATGATCCGGGGTCCCGAAGAGCAGTTCGTTGCTCTTGGCGCGGCGGAAATAGAGGTGCGCGGGGTGCTCCCACGTGAATCCGATACCGCCGTGCACCTGGATGGCTTCGTAGGCGGCCTTGACGAAGGTGTCCGCCGTTAGTGCATGGGCCATCGCGGCTTCCTGCGGAAGAGCGGGGTCGTGCTCGGAAGCCGCCCGCGCAACGCGGTGGGCGGCCGCCCGGGCCAGCTCGACATCGAGCAGTACGTCGGCCAGCTTCTGCTTGATCGCCTGGTAGCTGCCGATGACCTTGCCGAATTGCTCGCGGGTGCGGGCGTATTCGGCGGAAAGTTCCAAGAGCTTAAGGGCTCCGCCGACATTCTCGGAGGCCAGCGCAACCGACGCCGCGAGGAGCATCTGCTCAAGGGCTTCCCAGCCGGCTCCTTCGCTCCCGATCAATTCCGCTGGGGCGTTGTCCAGGACGACGATCGCCTGCTTGCGGGTCAGGTCGAGTGTTTCGACAGCGGTGGCGCGGACTCCGGCGGCGCGAGGATCGACGCGGAAAACCGAGATGCCCTTTGACGTGCGCGCCAGTACCAGGAGGAGGTCTGCGGTGTGCCCATCGATCACGTTGGTCTTGGTACCGCTGAGCGCCCAACCATCCGCGCCCCGCTCGGCGCTCGCTTGAATTCCGTCCTCATCCCAGTTCTGGGAAAGCTCCAAAAAGGCGACGGCCGCTCGGCTTTCTCCGGCCGCGATTGCCGCTAGGATCTCCTCCTTGGCGGGGGCGTCATCGACGGCTATCAGTAGGTTTGCCGCGAGCACCACCGTGGAGAGGAACGGAGTGGGGCCCAGGGACCTGCCCAGCTCTTCCATGACGATTCCCTGCTCGGCCAACGAGAAGCCGGCGCCGCCGAACTCTTCCGGGATGGCCAGGGACTGCAGCCCCAACTGTTGAGCCATCTGCTGCCAGGCAGCGGCGTCGAAGCCCTCATCGGTCTCCATGACCCGCCGCACTACGGCTTCAGGAAACTTCTCCTCGCAGAATCTCCTGACAGTCTGACGCAGCTCCGTTTGTTCTTCGCTGAATACGGGAACCATGCCGCTCCTCTTCCGTTTGGGCCAAAGGCCAATCGTAAATGTCTATTGGTCTGACCGTAATCTATGCCAGTCCGCCGGACTCGGTCAAGGCTTTCCTTGACTGCGCTCCGACATAATTGTACTTTGGTCAAACCATTTGAAACTGGAGGCGTTATGACCGAGACACTACGTGCGGAGGCACCGGCTCTGCCGGACATCCCGGCACTTCCCGAAACCCCCGAAGAGAGCGCGCTCGCCGAGTTCGCCGCGGAAACCTGCCGCCGCCTTTCAGCTGGCATCCTCGGAAACACCGGGGAGGGACTCAAGGCCCTCATTTCAGCGGAGGTAGACAGGTTGCAATCTGTCCTGCGGGATCCGTCCCTGCTGGAGGGCATGCAGGCGCAGACGCCGCCACGATTCGACCGCAAGGGCCGCCTGCAGGTCACGACGAACCCGGTGGTGAGCCACCGGAACCCCTTGGCACCGCCACTGGTGCACCATCACGACGGCGACGAGAGCGAATTCCGGGTCACCCTGCCGCTCCAGTACCAAGGGCCACGGAACAACCTGCATGGCGGCTATTGCGCGGTGCTCCTTGACGATGTCCTCTGGCATGCTGTGCGCTATGCAGCTCCGGGCATTAGCTTCACGCGCGAACTGACCATTACCTACGAGCGTCCGGTGCCCCTGTTCGAGGAACTGCGCATCGTCGGCCGTGTTAGCCGTATTGAGGGGCGCAAGACCTTCGCGGACGGGGAAATCATTGCCGGCGACGTCGTCTGCGCACGCGCCACGGGTCTCTGGATCTCGCCCAAACCGACTGTGTAGGCCGCGGATTTTCGCTGAGTGAAAGCGGTGGATGTGGCCCGGCTCATAAGTGCCAGCATTGCAGCAAGCCCGAAGCGTTAGCGGAAACAAATGCAGGCAGTAGACGCAGTCACAAGGAAGTGAAGAGATGTCTGAAGAATCAATCGTCATCATCGGGGCCGGACACGCCGGCGTACAGGCCGCAGTCCGGCTAACCGAACTCGGCTGGCCGGGACGCATCGTCCTCGTTGAGGAGCAGGATGGCCCCACGTACGAGCGGCCCCCGCTGTCGAAGGAGTACCTCAAGGCTGGAGCCTCGGATGAGATCCCGGCCCTGCGCAAGGAGCACTACTTCGATGAAAAGCGGATCGAGCGCATCAAGGGATCCGGGGTGGTAGGCCTGGACCGTGAGGCCCGTAACGTCACACTCTCCGATGGAGGGCAAGTCCAGTACTCAAAGCTGATCATCGCAACCGGCTCACAGGCCCGGCCGCTGACGGTTCCGGGCTCGGACCTCCCCGGCATCCACCTGCTGAAGACCCGGGCCGACGCCGAGGCACTACGGACGGCTATGCAGCCCGGAAGCGAGGTTGTCATCATCGGCGCCGGATACATCGGCTTGGAAGTGGCTGCCGCCGCGGCAGCCCTGGGCTGCGCGACGACGGTCTTGGAGTTCCAGGACCGCGTCATGAGCCGGGTGACGTCCGACGTCGTCTCCCGCCATTTCGAGGAACTGCACCAGGAGCACGATACCCGGTTTGTCTTCGGCACCGCCGTGACCGAAGTTCGGGGCGATGGCCGGGTGCAGGAAGTCGTCACGGCCGACGGCGCCACCTATGCCGCCGACGTCGTGGTCGCCGGCATCGGCGTCGTGCCCCGGCAGGAACTTGCCGAGGCCGCGGGAATCACCGTCAAAGACGGCATCGTCGTGGATCTCGACAGCCGTACCTCCGACCCCTCCGTCTACGCCGTCGGTGATGTAACCCGCCTCATCGACGAGGAAAACGGCATCAACCGGCGGCTGGAGAGCATTCAGAGCGCCCTCGCCCAAGCCATCAACGCCGCCAACCACATCATGGGCCAGGCCCCGGCGCGACATGAGGTGCCCTGGTTCTGGACGGTCCAGCACGGCGTCCGGCTCCAGACCGCAGGCTTGCGTTCCCCGGACGACGACGTGGTCGTCCGGGGAACGCCGGAATCCGGCCACTTCTCCGTTCTCTACCTCCGCGGCGGGAGGTTGGCCGCGATCGACACCATCGCCGCGTTAGGTGACTTTACTGCAGGCAAGAAACTGGTGGCTTCGGGGGCGCACATTGACACCGACCTCGCAGCCGACCCCGCCAACAAACTCACTACAGCTGTACGCGAGCTCGTCGACGAGACCCGCTGAGAACAGGAAAGGAACAACAGCCATGAGCAAGACCTTGATCAACGTCATCGACCGCGAGGGCGCAGTCCGCGAGGTGGAGTGGGAACCGGAGCAATCCCTGATGGAGACGCTCCGGGACAACGACTTCCCCATCCTGGCGTCCTGCGGTGGCACCGTCTCGTGTGCCACCTGCCATGTGTTCCTCGAGAAGCCGGTGGTTGAATCACTCTCACCCCGCACCGAGGACGAGCTCGAGCTGCTCGAGGACGCCGAGGCCTACAACCCCGAGGCGTCGCGACTTTCCTGCCAGATCAAACAGTGCAGCAGCTTGGCGGGCATCAACGTGACCCTCGCCCCGGAAGAGGACTGAGCCGCAAGCAGAATTGATCGACCGGGGGTGCCGCCACGGCGGCACCCCCGGGTCGCCACCTGACTTACGGCGCCGGCTGCCCGAAAAGTGGTTCGGACACCGAACCATCAGGATCACGCACGAAAGGAAACACATGGGTGAGGAAACCAGACATCAGGCGACGGAGGACCTCGCCGGCTTGCTGCGGGTTCCAGTCACCATCCTGGGCGATACGCTCCGGCGGGCCAGCAGTGGCAGGGCGTTACCTCCGTCGCAAGGCCAGGCCCTCAGCCAGCTTTCGGCGGAGGAATCGCTGACAGTTTCGCAGCTGGCGCAAGCCCAGGAAGTCGCAGTGTCATCGATGACCGAGACCGTCCAACGGCTCGAAGCCAAGGGACTCATCACCAAAACCGGCGCCGAGCAGGACAGGCGCCAGGTGCGCGTCGCCATCACCGCGGAAGGCCGCTACCGGCTGAAGGAAACGGTCCACGCCCGCGACGAACTGTTGCGCGGACGGCTGGAAAGACTGGCCAGTGAGGACCTCGAGCGTCTCGCCGCCGCGGCGCCGGTCCTGTGGCGCCTGGCCCGGCTTGATTCCGGAATCTGGCCCCGCATCCCGTCACGACCCCGCCGTCCGCGTTCCCGTGAAAGCCAGTCACACGAAAACCCGCCACGCGGTACCTACTAGACCAACCACGCCGGCCCATGCCGGTCGTAGGCAGCAAATCCAAGATTTCGCAAGAACAGAGGAGAACAACAAATGGGTATTTTAGACGGAAAAGTCGCATTGATCACAGGTGCGAGCCGCGGCATTGGCGCCGCGATCGCGGAAGAATTCGCGCGCGAGGGAGCCTCGGTGGTCCTCACCGCCCGGTCGAGCACAGAACAGCCGGGCAAACTTCCCGGAACACTCGAAGAAACTGCGTCCGCCGTGGAAGCCGCTGGCGGCAAAGCTCTGAGCATCACCGCGGACTTGACCAACGGGGAAGACCGCGAGCGGATCGTCCGCGAAGCCTTGCAGCACTTCGGCAAGATCGACATCCTGGTCAACAACGCCGCTGTTACCTTCTTCCAGCCCGGCGCCGAGCTCAAGCTCAGCCGGTCCCAGCTGATGTTCGATATTCAGGTGCAAGCACCCATGCATTTGAGCCAGTTGGTGTTCCCGGGCATGCGCGAACGCGGCCAGGGGTGGATCCTGAACATCACGTCCGGCGAGTCGCGCCACCCGGAAATCCCGCCGTCACGATTCAATGCCAAGGGAACCACCACGGTCTACGGCATGGTCAAAGCCGGGCTGGAGCGGCTCACCACGGGATTCGCGGCGGAAGGATTCAACGACGGCATCACGGTCAATGCCCTGCGGCCCACAAAGCTCGTAGCAACTCCTGGCCCCGTATTCCACGGGGTCCTCAAGGCGGACGACCCCAACGCCGAGAGCCCCGACGTCATGGCGCGAGCCGCCGTCGTCCTCTGCTCAGCAGCCCCCGACCGTGTGAGCGGGCGGATCCTCGAATCGGAGGAGGTCCTCGCCGACTGGACCCCCCGGACCCAGCACCAGGCTGGTTCCCGTGCCTAGCGACAACCCCGGCGAAAACATGCAGCCACCCCTCGCGGACGTGCAGTGGCTCAGCGGGATCAAGGTTGTCGAGGTAACTACGGCTGTTTCCGCCCCGCTCATCGGCAGGGTCCTGGCAGAGCTCGGGGCCGAAGTGGTCAAGGTGGAGTCTCGCGCCAAGCCTGACGTCAACCGGGCGCGCCTGCCGCGGCCCACCGACCCCGAGGGCTTTCCGGCCCACGAGGCCTTCCAGCTGCTGCATGAGTCCAGCTCCAGCAAGAAGAGCGTGACCCTCAACCTCAAAACCGAAGAAGGCCAAGGGCTTTTCCTGGACCTGCTGGGTGACGCCGACGTCTTCATCGAAAACTTCGTTCCCGGCTGGCTCGACAGGCTGGGACTGACCGTGGAATCCCTCCGGGAGCGTTTCCCGCGGCTGGTGATCCTGTCCGCCAGCGGCTACGGGCAGACCGGACCGTTGCGGACACAGCGTTCGTACGCGCCTGTCATGTCCGCACTTGCCGGAGTCGAGGGACTGATCGGCTACGACGACGGACAGGTCATGGGGTGTTCCGCGCTGGCGCTCGCAGACCTGAACTGCAGCTTCACCGGCGTATTCCTGGTGGCGGCGGCCCTGCGCGGACGCGAGGAAGCAGGGGAAGGAGCGCACCTGGACCTCTCCCAGATCGAAGCTGCGTCCACACTGGTGGGAGAAGCGTTCGTCGAGGCACAGTGCGGCCAGGACTTGCCAGGACCTCGCGGGAACGCGGACCCGGACGGGACGCCTTGGGCGCTCATTCCGACAGATCGCCCCGATCGGTGGGTGGCCGCCGTCGGGCAGGATCCTGCCGACGCGATGCCGCGGGAGCTGCCGGCGGACCGGCGTCCGTCCCGTGAGGAGGTCCTCCAGCGGCTACGATCGCGCGGAATCGAGGCGGCCTCCGTGCTTACCCCGGCGGAGGTTGCCAAGGACCCCGGCTCCGCCGCCCGAGGCTTCACCCAAACGTTGGAACACCCGCACCCCATGGTGGGGGAGATCAAGGTAACCAGCGTGCCGTGGTACCTCGACGGCGGATTGCCCCGGGTCCGGACCTTGGCGCCCCTGCTCGGCGGCGACAACGCCGCTGTGCTTTCCCGCTTCAAAGACGCCGACACACTGGCCAGCTTTGAAGAGAAGGGTGCTCTGCGATGAGCAACGGGATGTTGCAGGGAACCCTTACGGTGGAGCTTGGGTGGACCCGGGCGGCCGCCTTTACGGCCAAGCTGATCGCCGACGCCGGCGGCAGCGTCGTGACGCTCGAGGACGAGTCGCGACGTACCGCCCTCACAGACGAGGCGCGGATGTTCCTGGACCCGCACAAGGATGTTGTCGCCTTCGTCGAAGACCAGGACACAGTAGTGCTTGAGGAACTCATTCCCTTTGCGGACCTCCTGGTCACAGACCTTCCGGAGGAAGAACTGGCGCGCCGGGGCTTTGATTGGGACGCGATCCGGGCGCTCAACCCGAGTATCAGCTATGTCCGGCTCTCCGCCGTTGGCGGGAGGCCTGGCGGGGGACCAGGCGCCGCCGGCCCGGACACTGCTGCGTTGGACACCTCGGGGAGTCCCGGCGAACTGACCATGCAGGCGCTGAGTGGCTTGATGGAAATGGTGGGCGACCCGCAGCGTGAGCCCCTCGCGCTCCCGTACGGCATCGGATCCCTGCAGCTTGGCCTGCACGGTGCCGCCGCCGGGACCGCCGCTATGTACACCGCTGCCCGCAGTGGGCAGGGACGCCTCGTGGAGATCGCCGGCGCCGAAGTGCTCGCCTCCTATGTGCGTATCTACGGAGCCGTGGCGTCGTACTACGGCATTCCGCTGCAGCGGGACGGGCGGCGGGCGCCGGGCTCGGGCGGACGCTATCCTTTCGGGATCTTCCCCTGCCGGGACGGCTACGTAGCCATGATCTGTCGCAGCGATCGGGAGTGGACCAGCCTGCTTGGCATGATGGGCAACCCGGAATGGTCCACCCGCGACCGTTACCGGGACCTCTACGCCATCGCCATGGAGTATCCGGACGAGGTGGACGAACTCATCGCCCCCTGGCTCATCGAGCACACCCGGGACCAGCTGTTGGACCTGGCCCAGGAGTTCGCCATACCGGTGGCACCCGTGCGTTCAGTTGCCGAGGTCCTGGAGGACGCCCAATTGCGCGACCACCGCTCCTTCTTCGACATCCTGCAGAACGATGATGGCGACACCATCCAGGTTCCAGGCCGTCCCTGGGCAAGCCAGGAGCGGCGTACAACCCTTTCCAATCCCGGTTCTTTGGACGACGTGCTGCAGCACCGGCCTGCATCGTCGCAGCAACTCGTACTCACAAAAACGGAGGCATCATGACCACGGCAGAAGATCCCGTACTCGTTGAGCGGAGCGGCCCCATTGGCCGACTCATCCTCAACCGGCCGGAGAAGAGCAACGCGCTCACGTTTGATGACGCGCAGTTCCTCGTCGCCAAGCTCCACGAGCTCGAAGACGACGACGACATCAAGGTGATCATCCTCAAAGGCAAGGGACGCTCCTTCTGCGCCGGCCATGACCTCGACGACGTCGTCCGCGTCTTCGGACTCGACCGCAAAGGTCCCGACGGCAAGCCGTTCAAGATGAGCCAGCGGGCACGCCTGCAGTTCGACCGCCGCCTGGCCGATGAATACATGGCCTTCCAGTACTCGCAGAAGCCCGTGATCGCCCAGGTCCAGGGTGCCGCCGTCGGCTTCGGTATGTACCTGACTGAACTCGTGGACCTGGTGGTGTGCGCTGACAATGCCCGCTTCAGCCACGCCGAGCAGCGCCTGGGGTTCGCTGGGAACACCTGGCACCTGAACATGCAGATCCTCACGTACGGACCCAAGAAGGTGCGCGAACTGCTGCTCTTCGGCTCGCAGTTCGACGGCAAGGACGCTGAACGGCTGGGCTTGGCCAACATCTCCGTCCCGGAGGACGAGCTGGACGAGACGGCGGAAAAGTGGGCCGAGCGCGTGGCCCGGAACCCCAAGGACGCACTGGTCCTGGGCAAGGCCATGCACCAAATGGCCTTGGACTCCCTGGGTGCCTCGCAACAATTCATCCGCGGAGTCGTAGGGCACACGCTCGGGACGGGTCTGTCCTTCGAGAAGGACGAATTCAACTTTTTCCGGGAACGCCGGGACAAGGGAACCAAACAGGCCTACCAGAACAGGGATGCCAGCTACGAAACGGAAGTGGTGTAAACAATGACTGACCTACTGAACTATGCCGGCAAAGTCTGCGTCGTTACCGGCGCCAGTTCCGGCATGGGCAAGGCAACGGCCAAACTCCTCGCTGGCCAGGGAGCCACGGTCTACGCCCTGGACATCAACGAACCCCGGGAGCCCCTGGGCACCTTTATCAAGGTCAACCTCGGAAACCGTCTCTCCATCGACGAGGCTCTCGCGGCCCTGCCGGCGCACGTGGACGCCGTCTTCAGCTGCGCTGGAATCGCGGGGGAGATCTACTCCGGCCGCAATTTCTCCGAGCTGGACGTGCTGACCATCAACTTCATCGGCGGGCGATACCTCATCGAAGGCCTCATCCCGCGCCTCCCGGAGGGCGGCTCGATCGCCGTCATTGCCTCCACCGGCGGTATGCGCTGGCAGCAGCGGGCTGAGAAGCTCCTTCCCTTCGCCACCACGGCCGGCTTCGAGGAGGCGCAGCAGTGGTTCAAGGAGAATCGTGACGCCTTGTTCGAGGGCTTCCCCGGCGTCAACGTTCCCTACATGATTTCGAAGGAGGCGCTGATTGTCTGGATGAAGCACCGCGCCTACCAGCTCTCGGGCCGGCGTATTCGGCTCAACTCCATCTCGCCGGCCTCCACCGCTACGCCCATGAGCGACGATTTCAGCCTCAATGCGGCAGGCCTGAAGGGCTCGCACATTTCCTTGGTGGGGAAGCCGGCCACCCCGGCCGACCAGGCCAAGGCGCTAGTGTTCCTGAACTCAGACCTGGCCTCGTACGTGAGCGGGCAGGATCTCCAGGTGGACTACGCCTTTACTGTCCGCGGACTGCACGGGCTGGACTGAGTGCCGGCATGTCGAGCACAGCTCCGATTGAATTCGATAACTCTCGTGAGAAGGACTGAGAAATGACAGTTTCCCCAACAAGCATCGATGAAATGGTGATCTCCTTGGTGCCCAAGGACCTCCTGATCGATGGACGATGGATGACGGCCGACGGCGATCGCACCTTCGACGTCATCGACCCCTCCACCGGCGAGGTGCTCTGCGCCGTCGCCGATGCCTCGCCGGCTGACGGCCGGCGCGCCCTGGAGGCCGCGGTAGCCGCCCAAGCGACGTTCGCCCGCACGACGCCGCGCTCCCGAGCGCAGCTCCTGAAGAATGCACTGGCCCTGCTACAGGAGCGCACCGAGCAGATCGCGGCGATCATGAGCCTTGAAGCGGGCAAACCGCTGGCCGAGGCGCGGGCCGAAATCGCCAGCGCCGGCGATTTCATCCTGCACTTTGCCGAAGAAGCCGTGCGGATTGAAGGCAACTACCAGGAGAACCCGGTCAGCGGCGGGCGGATGATCGTGACGCGACAGCCGATCGGCACCGCCATCCTCATCACGCCCTGGAACTTTCCGTTGTCCCAGGCGGCCCGCAAGCTGGCTCCCGCGATCGCTGCAGGCTGCACCTCCGTGGTCAAGCCCGCCAAGGAGACACCGCTGACGCTGCTGGCGTTCGCGGAAGTCCTGAAAGATGCCGGCGTCCCGGACGGCGTCGTCAACGTGGTTACCACCAGCGATTCCAACGGGGTCATGGAGCCGCTGATCCGCTCCGGCCTTGCCCGTAAGCTGTCCTTCACGGGTTCCACGCCTGTGGGGGTGAAGCTCCTGGAACAGGCGGCGGAGCAGGTGTTGAGCTCGTCGATGGAACTGGGCGGGAACGCCCCCTTCATCGTCTTCGAAGACGCGGACCTGGACGTTGCGATCGACAGCCTCATCCTGAACAAGATGTGGAACGCCGGCCAGACCTGCACTTCGGCCAACCGGATCTACGTTCACGCATCGGTGATCGACCGCTTCCAGGTGATGCTGACCGAGCGGATGTCCGGCTACGCGCAGGGGCGCGGCGTGGACGACGGCGTGACGCTGGGGCCTCTGATCAACGCCAAGCAGCTAGCGTCTGTCCATGCGATGGTCACGGATGCGCTCGACGCCGGCGCGAAGCTGGTGCTCGGAGGCGCACCGCTTGATCGTCCCGGGTTCTTCTACCCGCCAACGATCTTGCGTGACGTACCGGCGGACGCTGCCCTCAATCGGGAAGAGATCTTTGGGCCTGTTGCCGCGTTGATTCCGTTCGAGACGGAGGAAGACGTCGTGAAGCGGGCCAACGACACGGATTACGGGTTGGTCTCCTACATCTTCACCGAGGATCTACGCCGGGCTGTCCGGGTTTCTGAGGCCATGGACTCCGGCAACGTCGGCCTGAACCGAGGGACGGTGGCGTACGCAGCCGCTCCGTTCGGCGGAGTCAAGAAATCGGGCCTTGGCAGGGAGGGCGGCAAGGACGGGATCGAAGAATTCCTCGAAACCAAGTTCATCGCCCTGCAGCTCTGAACCATTGCACCTCCGGTCACAAACGGAAGGCCCCTGGATCTGATCCAGGGGCCTTCCGTTTGACGGGTCCTGCGGGTCCTTTCTATGCCTCCTGGCGAGGCGTCACCTTGACTGTGAGGGTGTCCACGCCGTTGGTGAGGCTGTTGCCTTTCAGGAGCGTCAGGTCCTTCTGCGGATCGAACTCCACGCTCTCCACGTCCCGGGCGAGCACCTGGAAGAGGATCTTGCTCTCCAACCGGGCAAGCGGGGCGCCCACGCATGCGTGCACACCGTGTCCAAAGCCGAAGTGGCCGTCGGTCTCCCGGTCGATGTCGAACTGGTCCGCGTGCGGCCACTGGGACTCATCACGGTTTGCGGACGCGAGCAGGAGGCGCACGATCGAACCTTTCGGGATCATGACCCCGGCGAACTCGAAGTCTTCCGTGGTACGGCGCGGAGCCTTGTGGACGGGGCCGCGGAAGCGGACGAGTTCTTCGATGAACTTCTCGCTGTCCTGTTCGGGGTTGTCGCGGAGGCGGCGCAGAAGATCCGGGTTGGCCTCGAGCTCCCGGAATCCGGCGGCGATCAGGCGCTCCGTCGTTTCGAAGCCGGCGACGAACACAAACGCGCACAGCTCGGTCGCTTCGTCTTCCGTGAGGACTCCGTCATCGAGCCATGACCTCGCGATGTGTCCGGCAACTGATTCGCTCTTCTCTTCGTGCAGGCGCCTGAGCGTCATGTTGAGGTACGCGAAGAATTCCTTGGTGTATTTCTCGTCGTCGTCCGTGCCTGGAGCCATTCGGGACAGCCGGGCGAAATAGACGAACATCTGGTCGGACAGGAAATGAATCTTGTCCAAGTCCTCAACTGGTACGCCAAGGATGCCGCTGATGGTTGCGATGGTCAGGGGACGCGAGACGTCATTGACAACTTCGCCGCCGCCAGCATCCACGAGGGCCTTGACGCGCGCCTCCGCGACCTCGCGCACACGGTTAGTGACCAGCGCGATTGTCTTCGGAATGAACGCGGAGGCGATGACCTTGCGCAGCTTCACGTGCGCAGCGCCGTCCAGCAGCGTGGGGAAGGCGAACGGCGGGACATTGTTGACCTGGTTCAGGAAGATTTTGGGTGAGCGCATCCCCTTGCGAACGTCCTGGTACCGGGAGAGGAAGTAAACATCTTCGGACGGATGGTGGACGCGGAGGACGGGGTGGTGTTCGCGCATCCACTTGAAATGGGCGTAAGGCTCGCCTTGGGTGCCTTTTTCATCGATCACGGTCCAAGGGGCCAGGCCGTCGGGCCAGTCGATTTCATGGGAATAGGGCAGCTGTGCTCCCGGGATTGGTGGCGTTCCCTTCGGGGTTGCAGGGGTGTTCGCTGTTTCAGCAGTAGCGGACATCGTCGTCCTTTCGGTCAAGAATGGCGTGATGACTCCACCGTGCCACGCGTCACACGCCGCACACCCGCGATTTTCGTTCAGTGAAAACCGCTGCCATCCTATGACGTTCCGTACCAGCGGTGACTTTCAGTCCCGTCTTGGCGGTTGTGCGCCGAGGGCCATCGAGATTCCGAAGGATGCGGCCTGCATCGCCGGAATGGCTTCTGTGGGACGCTCCGTGCCGAGTTCGTAGACGACGCTCAGGGCTGCAGCCACCCGGTTGCCAGGGCCAAAGACGGGTACCGCCATCCCGGTCCAGCCGGCGGTGCCAATGCCCGGTGCTATGCAACACCTGCGCTGCCTGATGTCGGCAAGCATCTTTCGCAGCACGTCGGGGTCCGTGACCGTGTCCGGGGTGTACCGGGCCAGAGGCCTTGAGAGGAATTCCGCCTGGAACTCGGGAGTGGCATACGCCAGGAGTACTAGCCCGGAGGACGCAGCGTGCACAGGGTGGCGCTGGGCCACCAGTGCCCGGTTCAGGTTAAGGCCTCCGGGGGTGAGTCGCTCCACGTAGAGGAGAGTCCGGCCCTCAAGGACCGACAGCGTTGTGAGCTTACCCAGGCTCTCGAAGAGGTCTTCCATGTAGGGCAGGGCCGTATCGCGGAGCGACAATGTGTCGCTGCCCCGAGTGGACAGCTCCCACAGGCGCAGGCCAATGCGGATCTGCTTCGATTCGTCGCGCTCCAGGAGTCCATGGCGCACCAACTCAGTGACCAAGCGGTAGGCAGTGGGCACCGGTAGGCCTGCCCGCTCCGCCAGGACGGTAAGGGGCATGGAACGGTTTTGGCGGTCGAAGGACGCCAGGATCCGGGCCACCCTGGTGATGACCGATTCACCCAATGGCGTGGTGGTCACGCTGCTACCTACCTTCCAATGCCTCCCATAGATTATGGCCCTAAACGCGTCGATTGCTCCGCGGGTTCCCTCATAAACCTTCAAAGGGAACCTACGGAGCAACCGATGGCCTTACAGCGCGTTCAGTCGGTGGCGTGGGCGCTGAGCGGTGTTGTCGCCGTCGGGCCTGAATTTGACGGCGACTGCTGCTCCAGCGGGTCCGCGATCACGTCCATTTCGCGTGCGTTGGGAAGCCCGAATCGAGCTACTAAGATCCCGATGACGGCGAAGACGATCACATAGTAGGACGGTGCTGTGGCGCCGAAGTTGGCAGAAAGGTACGTGGCGACGAAGGGGACAGTTCCGCCGAATACCGAGAAGGCAACTGAGTAGGCGAAGCCGCTGGCGCTTGCCCGCACATCCACAGGGAACAGTTCAACGATGGCAATACCGGCCGAGATCATCGTGGCGTACTGCATCGAGGCGAAGATCCCGAGGCCGATTGCCGCCGGAATCGGCCCCCAGGACATCATGACGAAGGCAGGAAAGACCCAGATCGCCAGGCCGACCGAAATCATGATTGCAAACTTCTTTCGTGAGATGCGGTCCACGAGCCGGCCGAAGAGGCTGCAAGCGAGCATGGCGATCACCATGCCGGAGACAAGCACACCGAGTGCCGTTGCCATGGGTAGCTTCTCGAACTGGACCAAGTGCGTCACCATGTACCCGACTGTGAGGTAGCCGGCGACGGCCTGAAGTGCCACCCAGCAGAAGAGAATGAAGAGTTCCTTCGGCACACTGCGAAAGGCCTGGATCAGTGGCGCATGCCGGTGGCCAGCTGCGGCGTTGATGACCGCGGATTCCTTCGCGGCCTCCTTGAACGCTTCCGACTCGTCGATATGAAGGCGAAGATAGAGGCCCACGATACCAAGGGGCACCGCGACGAAGAACGGAAGCCGCCACCCCCAGGCCGTAAGGGCTTCGGCAGAAAGAACGGAGGTGGTAATCATTGCCAGAAGGGCGGCGCTGGCTGCGCCCGCGATGGAGGAAACGATGAGTGGCGCTGTATTCCGGCCGCGCCGGCCTGCAGGTGAATGCTCGACGACAAGCACGAAGGCGCCCGTTGATTCGCCGCCGACAGAAAAGCCTTGCAAAAGGCGGCAGACCAGAAGGAGCGCCGGGGCGAGCACGCCCACGGTTGCGTAGGTGGGCAGCAGGCCGAGGATTGTTGTGGAGACACTCATGAGCAGCAAGGCAAGGATCAACTGGCGCTTGCGTCCGAGACGGTCGCCAATGTGTCCGAATACGACCCCGCCGACGGGCCTGATGAGGAAGGCCACGCCAAAAACGGCGAAGGTGGAGAGCAATCCTGCCACTGGGTCGACGGTCGGGAAGAACAGCTTTGCGATGGTGACGGCGAAGTAGGCGTAGAGGGCGTTGTCGAAGTACTCGATGAAGTTGCCGATCGCGCCGGCCCTGCGGACTTTTCGCATGCGGGCGAGCTCGGATGGGGCAGGAGAATGGGTTGTTGCCATGTTGGGTTCCCCTCAGGTGATGTGGTGTCGGCTGGGCTCCGGGTCATCCGGAGAGGCCGCCTTTCTGGGTTTCGTACATCGAGAGGAGCACCGTTGCCCGTCACGCTGTGCGAGGTATTACAACTCTAAAAGTCAATTGGTATGACCTTTATCACATTCAACGTACTGCTGGCTGGATTGTCAACCCTTTTCGGGCGATCCTTTCTTGGTTCATCAACGACCCCTGCTAGCGGCCGACTTTTCCCATCAAAGACGCGATCGGACGAAGGAAGAGTGGCCGCGCCAAGAACCAGCTGCCAACGATGACCACGAGCGAGGCGGCGAATAGTGCGAAACCCAACCAGCCGTCGTCGTCCGCTGCTGCGTACATGTGGTTAAGGTTTCGCAATGCTCCGGTGCAGAGTACGAGCGTCACGTGCACTGCGATGAAAACGACGAAGTAGATCATCACGGGAAAATGGAGCCTCCTGGCAAGTTCGATGGGGTAGGCCTTGTTCAATCTTGGCGAGCGCGGCCAGGCATTGGACATGCGGAGTCCGGACAGGAAGGCCAGTGGTGCTGCGATGAACACCGTGGCGAAATAGCTCAACAATTGCAGGCTGTTGTAGTTGTTCCAGCCATTTTCCAGGGGCCAGTCCAGGGAGGTGTATTGGAGCACGGCGGATAGGGCGTTTGGCAGTACGTCCCATGATGTGGGGACGACGCGCATCCATTGACCGGTCGCAAGGAGCAGCACGAGGAACGTGGCGCCGTTGAGTATCCAGAGTGCGTCCAGCGTCAGGTGAAGCCAGAGATCCAAGCTGATCTTCTTTGGCGGACCCGACGTCTTGATGAGCCCGTTGTTTTTGCGGGTCCAGTAGGCGGAAGGGCGTTGCGTAGTTCGGACCTGCCAGCCGGTTCGAATGATCAGCACCATAAAGAACACGTTGAGGAAGTGCTGGAAATTGAGCCAGGGTGGCAGTCCTGAGGGGGCGTCCATGCGGACGCTGCCATATCCCGGGTATTCAACTATGAACGCGTGGACTGCTGGCAATGAGACGAGCCAGCGTGCAAAGACGATGATTACTGCGAGGCTCCCGATGGCGGCAATTGTGATGGCAACGAACCTCAACAATTGACTCTTCTGGCTAGGTTTTTCCGGGCGTTGGGGCTTGTCCGGGGCGAGCGTCGACATCGTCGTCGGCTCCTCTCGTGTGGTGCGGCAGTGCTCTGGGAGCGGGCGTCTTCACGCTGATGAGTCGAGATTAGACGTCATTCCGCGATAAGGTCAATAGGTAGGACCAAATAAATGTTCCTCCTTTGGGTGATTCGACTGGTGAGTCGAATCGTCGGAAGTAGCCACGGTCCGGTAAGGACAATCGCGGTCGTGTCGGGGCCGGCTCTAGCCCTAGGCAGGCACTCCTGGGCGTCGCCTGGTTCGTCTCGCCGTTGGGACGTGGGCGGGGTGGCCGTCGTCATGCAGTAGTTCGGTGACAGGATCATGAATGCTCGAGGGAGGTGATCTGGTGATGGAAAGCGTCCAGACTGTCGCGGCGGATGGGCATCGCGGGCTTCCTGCCGGACTGAATGCGGGCAATTGCGATGTGCCCCGGTTGAGCTCGGCAAAGAGCTGCGAGGGCACAGAAAAGAAGGTGTGTACAACGTACACACCTTGGGGTGTCGGACTGGGCCGTACCCGTGCCGGAATGGCTCGTATTCAGTATGTTTTCGGGAGAGGGGCGGATTTTCAAGGGCGGGAATGCGGTTCGAGTCCCACCTCGGGCACGGCATTCCCCCTCGTCAGAGGGGGTTTTTGCTTTAACGTGTCTACAAAGCTTGCGTTGGCGCGCCTCTGACGCTGGTGGTGCGGCGGGTGCCTGGCCGCCGCGGTGGCCGATTCAGGTGTGTGGGTGGCGGGTTCAGGGTCCTGGCTGGTGGGCCTTCCGCCTGCTGTGATTGAGTTTTGGGGTCCTCGTTCCGGTTCTGTCGGGTTGGTCGGGGTGGCTAACACCTGTTCATGGTTCGGGGTGCAACATGATGAATCCGACGTTGGCGCGGAAGTCTCCGGGGGAGTTACTTCGAGTCCTAAGGGGGAGCTGTCCCTGTTCGTTTGTCCTGCCAAAGGGGGGTGTGGACAGTGTCCACACTTACGTCAGCTTTATGGAACTGCCTATGGTGGTCCGCCCCTGGGCCTTTTCTATGCATAGGCCCGCACTGCGGGTGCGGGCCGGGGGTACCTGCCAACACCCCAAACCACCGTGGACACGTCGCTGTCGCACGCGCAGCTAAAACGAGTACCCGGCACTCAAGAGCCGGTCGGTTCCGCAGCCTAGTATCTGCTCGTGGGCATTTCCACGGAAGATGCTCTCGACGGTAGCTGCGCCAATGCCCCGTACCAGGTGACACCGGGCATTGGCGCGTTACCTTGGCTCCGGTCCACCGGTCCATGAAAGGCAAAGACAATGAATATTCCCGTGATCCTCGCAGCGGCTGTCCTTGCACTGTCAGGATGTGCCAGCCAGCAGCCAGGCGCGGTGCCCAGCACTCCGAGCAACAGCCGTCCTGCACCGACACCCTCGACCGTAATCACGACGCCCCGGTCGGCCCCTCAGCCGCCCGTTCAGCAGCCGACCCCACAGCCGCCTGCCGGGCTGCGGTTCGTGCATTCGCCGGGCGTTGTCGCGTGGGACGAGCATCTGCAGCCCGGCCAGTGCGCAGCCAAGGTCATAGACGCCGCGGCAGGCCTCGTGCTGCCGGATCCGGCCTGCACACCCGGCGCCGTTGATCCGGACGTGACGACAGCGACGCTGCAGACAACCATCTGCAAGACGGGGTATACGGCCACGGTGCGGCCACCCGCGTCGGAAACGAACAAATTCAAGGCCGCCGCGCTGGCGGCATACGGCATGGCCGCCGATCCATCCATTGAGCTGGACCACCTGATCCCGCTTGAGCTTGGCGGGGCCAACTCGGCATCAAACCTGTGGCCTGAGATGAACCGTGCCGGGGCAACCGGGACCACAAACCCGAAGGACGCCCTGGAAAACCGGCTCCACATGGCCGTGTGCTCCGGGGCATTGACGCTTGAAACAGCACAGCAGATCATCCTCGACTGGGCGCATAATCTCTAGAACGACAAAAGAAGCCAGGAGAAGCGTGCGCGGTGCAGCTTGGGGATATCGACTTCCTGTGCCGTACCTTGGCCGTCGGGGGCATTGGAACACATGGCAGCCACGCCGGATGACAGCCTAACGATGCGGTTCAGTCGGGCCCTTCGCCGGACCCGTTTCCATGAGGGTGGTTAGTCGTCCCACTTGCTCGGAAAGCCGCTGGATTTCGAGTCGAAGGGGTTCTTCCGCTTTCACGGTCGCGCTGGCGGCACCCACCGACACCTGCTCCACCAGCCATGAAGCTACCGATGCAGTTATCACTCCGAGGACTGCGATGCCGCAGACCATGAGGCCGGCCGCCACGCATCGACCGGTGAAAGTAACGGGATAGCGGTCCCCGTAACCAACAGTGGTGATGGTCACCAGCGCCCACCACAGGGCGTCACCGAAATTACGGATGTTCGCGCCGTCGGCATTTTCTTCGGCGTCGAGAACGGCCAGCGCTCCGCAATATGTCAGCAGAAAGGCGGAGCCCAGGACGTAGGTGACAATCCGTCCTCTGAGCGCGTTCCCGGCTGTCTTGTGGAGGACACGCAATAGGGTCACCAACCGGAGTAGGCGCAAGGGCCGCAGGACTGGCAGGGCGAGGATCACGAGCTCGTGAATGTTCCGGACGAACCACCGCCGGCGATCCGCAGCCAGATAGAGGTTTGCGGCATAGTCGACGGCAAACACAGCCCAGGTAGCCCAGATGATGACGTCCACGAACACCGTTTCCGGACCGGACGGGTTGGCTATCACCTGGACTGAATAGGCGGCAAGGAAAAGAACTGCGGCCGCGACGAGAGGCCATTCGGCGGTACGGCGCCATTTCTCTTGACTCATGCGGCCGATACTAGACGGCCGCATCGCCTCTGTCAGTCACAGGAGCTCGAGGACGTGTTACGGAGATGCACTAATTTCCGGGCCACACGAAGCCTCGTGAGGTGTCACGCGAACGATCTTTTAGCGGACCGGACGGGAGTTCATTGCCCGGGTAGGTGTAACCCGGCCCATCCCTCAAGACATAGACGCTGACGGAGAACACTAGAGCTTCGGATATATGCCGTCGCGAGTTGTTACTACTTGTCTCCCAGCGGTCGCGATGGACCTGCCGGCCTTCCTTGAGCGCGTCAGGCTCGGTCATAATTCGCTGAGATTCGATGATCCGCTTTACGGTGGCTGCGTACCAAGCTTTGGCGGGCGTTGCCGAACACGAACCCGTCGGGGGGATTCCAGGCTCAGGCGTTGAGGTACACGCCGCGGGCCGTATCTGCCTTTCGGAGCGTTTGAATGGTCCCGGTGGACCACACCTTGCCGCCCGCGGGCCGACGGCACTCCTTCTGCAGTTAACCGAGCTGCTATTCCGGCGATGGTCATCCCGGCGCCGCGCATGTCCACAACGCGGCGGACCAGCTGGGGGTCGAGGGTGCGGGGCCGGCCTACGTGCTTTTTCCTTGGCAACCTCAGCGAGCGCTTCTTTTGTGCGCTGGCGGATCATTCCGCGTTCAAACTCGGCCATGGAAGCAAGGACGTTGGCCAGCATGCCGCCGGTTACAGTGCTGGTATCGCTTGAAAGATCCAGGAGTGCGATGCTCCAGTGTTTGCGATCTGCCATGGGCATGATGCCGGAGAAGTCGCCGACGCTGCGGCTGACGCGGTCGAGACGCACTGCCATGAGGATCTGCGCCTTGCCGGTGTTGAGCATCGTCAACGCCTCCTGCAGGGCAGAGCAGTCAGTGTTCTTGGCCGAATAGCCCTCGTCCGTCTTTGCTACGAGATCCCATCCGCGCCCTTCAGATTCTGCACTGAGCGTCGCGACCTGGAGTTCGGATCTCCTCATCCCAAGTCTCGTTGGTACTGGTTTGGTACCATGGGTATGGTCATGAATCTGCGCGTTCCCGAAGACCTCGACCGCCGTCTCGATGAGCTTGCCGCCCAGGAGTCAATGAGTTGTGCAGCGGACGACCCGGAGCCCCCAAAGTCAGCGCGCTCCCCGACGGCTGGCTGGTTCCGGACCGTCGGGGACGGCAAATCTGGTCCATACGGTCGAAGAGCTGTGGGCCGGCGTGATCGCCTGTTTCACCGACGGGGCCCCTCTTCGGGGCCTTCTAAAGGACCAGCTTTCCTATGCAGCTGATCCGGAGAACGCCGGACTGCCGGCGCGCACAGCCCGTACTGGCATCGGACTTACAGCGCTAGCAGTACAGTTCATTTAGCCAATGTGTCCTTGCAGGACGCACGTTCCGGGCTGAACTGGCGCCGTGGTCGCGTGCCATCACGGCCCCGGCTGTGCGGGGACATCATGTACCTAAGACGGCGGGCAAACCTCATGGCCGCCGCTAACACAGGACCGGTGCCAGCGGAGATGCCTCGTACCCTCCGTCCTTTGGCCGGGACCAAAGGCTCAGTGGCTCCCGTTCGCGGTTAGGAGGCGATGGGTGAGTGATCGGGTCGCTGTGTAGAGGTCTTGGTAGAGAGCGAATATCTCGGAGTAGCCCGCGTCTTGGCGCCTGTCATCGGAATGTCCTTACTCATGTGGCGCTTAACTTCATGATCGGCGGTGGGGCCGGTTTCCTCTGCTGGCTGAGCAATCGGCAGAGGATGACTCGATTCAGCGACTCCGTGCAGAGGCTAGGGCGCCCTCGACGTCGGCCAGAAGTTCCTTCCAGCTGGCGACGAACTTGTCCAGGCCCTCGGATTCGAGGATTGCGACGACGTCGTTGTAGGAGATGCCCAGGCCCTCGAGTGCGTTGAGGACGTTGTTTGCTTCTTCGTAGGTACCGGAGACGGTGTCACCGGTGACCACGCCGTGGTCGAACGTGGCGTCGAGGGTCTTTTCCGGCATGGTGTTGACCACGCCGGCGGCGACCAGTTCGGTCACGTACAGGGTGTCCGGGTAGGCCGGGTCCTTGACGCCGGTCGAGGCCCACAGCGGGCGCTGCGGCAGCGCGCCGGCTTCGGCCAGGACTGCCCAGCGCTCGGTGGAGAACAGCTCCTCGTAGACCTGGTAGGCGAGGCGGGCGTTGGCAACGCCTGCCTTGCCCTTGAGGGCCTTGGCTTCATCGGTGCCGAGGGCGTTGAGGCGCTTGTCGATCTCGGAGTCCACGCGGGAGACGAAGAAGGACGCCACGGAGTGGATCTTGGAGAGATCGTGGCCGTTTTCCTTGGCCAGCTCCAGGCCGGACTGGAAAGCGTTGATGACGGCACGGTAGCGCTCCAGGGAGAAGATCAGGGTCACATTGACGCTGATGCCCTCGGCCAGGGTTGCCGTGATGGCCGCGAGGCCTTCAAGGGTTGCCGGGATCTTGATGTGGACGTTGTCCTTGTTGACCTTCCTGTACAGGTGCTTGGCCTCGGCGATGGTGCCTTCGGTGTCCCATGCCAGGCGGGGGTCCACCTCGATGGAGACGCGGCCATCAACACCCTTGCTTGCTGCGGCGACCGGAGCGAAGAGGTCGCAGGCATCTGCGACGTCGGTGGTGGTGATTTCGAAGACGGTCTCTTCAACCGTGGCGCCCTTGGCGGCCTCTTCGGCAATCACAGCGTCGTAGTCGCTGCCGGAAGTGATGGCGGCATGGAAGATGGACGGGTTGGTGGTGACACCAACCACATTCTTCTCGTCGATGAGCTTCTGCAGGCTGCCGCTGGACAGGCGTTCCCGGGAAAGGTCATCAAGCCAGATGGACACGCCGGCGTCGGAGAGCTGCTGGGTGGGAGTCGTAGTCATTTTCTTTTATCTCCTTGAAAATCTATTCGTTGCAGTCGAATTCGTCTCAGGCGCGTGTTCAGCTACCGAGTCCCGCGAGTGAGTCCTTGGCGGCTGCGGCGACTGCTTCCGCTGTGATGCCGAACTCCTTGAAGAGGCGCTTGTAGTCTGCGGAGGCGCCGAAGTGCTCAAGGCTGATGGAACGGCCGGCGTCGCCGACGAATTCCTTCCAGCCCAGTGCCAGGCCGGCTTCGACCGAGACGCGGGCCTTGACGGTGCCCGGAAGTACGGACTCGCGGTACGCGGAGTCCTGCTTGTTGAACCACTCGACGCACGGCATGGAGACGACGCGCGTGGCGATGCCGTCGGCCTGGAGCGCTTCGCGGGCGTTGACCGCGAGCTGGACCTCGGAACCGGTTCCGATCAGGATGACGTCGGCCGGAACCGTCGCACCGTCCTTTGAAGCCTCTGCCAGGACGTAGCCGCCCTTTGCGACGCCAGCGGTGGAGCCGAAGGTGTCACCCTCGGCGATGCCCTCGCCGCGTGCGTAGGTCGGGATGTTCTGGCGGGTCAGCACGATGCCTGCCGGGTTCTCGTGGTTCTCCAGCATGGTCTTCCATGCTGCAGCAACCTCGTTGGCGTCGCCGGGACGGACAACGTCCAGGCCCGGGATGGCGCGCAGGGTGGACAGCTGTTCCACCGGCTGGTGGGTGGGGCCGTCTTCGCCCAATCCGATGGAGTCGTGGGTCCAGACGTACAGCGACGGAACACCCATGAGGGCGCCGAGGCGGATCGCGGGACGCTGGTAGTCACTGAAGATCAGGAACGTGCCGGAGAACGCCCGGGTCCGGCCGTGCAGCGAGATACCGTTCACGATCGACGCGGCGGCGTGCTCGCGGATACCGAAATGCAGAACCCGGCCGTACGGATTGCCCTTCCACGCGGCGGTGGAGCGCGAGGCCGGGATGAACGACGGCGATCCCTCGATGGTGGTGTTGTTGGACTCGGCGAGGTCGGCGGAGCCGCCCCACAGTTCCGGAAGGACCGGGCCGATCGCGTTCAGGACCTTCCCGGAAGCGGCGCGGGTGGAGACTTCCTTGCCTGCCTCGAACACCGGGAGCGCGGCGTCGAGCTCGACGGGGAGCTTCTTGGCCTCGATGCGCTCAAGCAGTGCCGCGCCCTCGGGGTTGGCGGTCTGCCACTCCTCGAAGGATGCCTGCCATTCGCTGCGCTCGGCTGCGCCGCGTTCGACGACGGCACGGGCGTGTGCCAGGACGTCCTCGTCAACCTGGAAGGAACGTTCGGGGTCGAAGCCCAGGACTTCCTTCAGTGCTGCGACTTCTTCGGCACCGAGGGCGGAACCGTGGATCTTGCCGGTGTTCTGCTTCTTGGGGGCCGGGTAGCCGATGATGGTGCGTAGCGAGATGATGGACGGCTTGGAGGTCTCGGCCTTGGCGGCGAGCAGGGCGCCGTAGAGTTCCTGGACGTCTTCGACGTATTCGCCGGTCTTGGTCCAGTCCACGCGCTGGGTGTGCCAGCCGTAGGCTTCGTAGCGTTTGAGCACGTCCTCGGTGAAGGCCACGTCGGTGTCGTCTTCGATGGAGATGTGGTTCTCATCGTAGATGACTACGAGGTTGCCCAGTTCCTGGTGGCCGGCCAGGGAGGAAGCCTCCGAGGTGACGCCTTCCTGGAGGTCTCCGTCGGAGGCAATGACCCAGATGGTGTGGTCGAACGGGCTCTCGCCGGCGGGAGCATCGGCGTCGAACAGGCCGCGTTGGCGGCGCTGCGAGTAGGCGAAGCCCACCGAGGAGGCCAAGCCCTGGCCCAGCGGACCCGTGGTGATCTCGACGCCGGCGGTGTGCTTGTATTCCGGGTGGCCCGGCGTCAGCGATCCCCAGGTGCGCAGGGCCTCGAGGTCCTTCAGCTCCAGGCCGTAGCCGGAAAGGAACAGCTGGATGTACAGGGTCAGCGATGTGTGCCCGGGGGACAGGACGAAACGGTCGCGACCGATCCAGTCCGGGTGCTTCGGGTCGTGGCGCATCAGCTTCTGGAAGAGAAGGTATGCGGCGGGTGCAAGGCTCATGGCCGTGCCAGGGTGACCGTTGCCGACCTTCTCGACGGCGTCAGCGGCCAAAACGCGGACAGTGTCCACGGCGCGCTGGTCCAGGCTTGTCCAAGTCAGGATGTCACCGTTCTCATGATTGCCTTGCAGTTTCGGGTCTTCCAGTTCTGACACTGTGTCGGATCCTCTCGTTTTTGGCGCCGCGGGCGCGGTATTGGTCGGTGGTGCGGCGGCAGGTGGCTTCAGAATGAGACTCCGCAGCGCAATATGACGTTGGCGTAGGGTGTCGCTTCTCCGGACCGGACGACGAGTTTGGCCGTCCCGGTGAGTTGTTTGAGTTCTTCGTGGGGGATGTACTCGACCGCGGGGAACCTGTCCTTTATCCATTCGCCGGCTTGACCCACAGTTGATTCCGCTGCTGCGGTGCAGCCTTCGAAGATCACGTCGTTGCGCAGGGCGTCGAGTACCTGGAGGAAGCCGGGGGTTCCCTGGACCAGGGCCAGATCCACGGTGGGGGTGCCAAGGGGGATGGGGAGGCCACAGTCGGCGACGACGACGAGATCCCCATGGCCCAGGGCGGAAATCGCGGCGTTGAGGGCGCCGTTGAGGATGCCGTTCTTCTTCACTTCATACCCCCGGGAAGGTCATCCGTGGACGTTGGGTAAGACTGCTGCGTTCCGAACCGCTGTACTGCGTACGCGCCCACCCGGACAGCAAATTCCACTGCTTCGCCCAGGCCCGCTCCTGCTGCAAGGCTGGCGCTTAGGGCGCCGACGAAGGCGTCTCCGGCTCCGGTGGTATCCGTCACGCGCACCTGGGGGAAGAAACGGAGTGAATGCCGTTTCCGTCCGCGAACATGGCACCCCGGGCCCCGCGTGTCAGAACCACGGTCACCGGGCCGGATACCGCGAGGGCCGCTATGAGGTCTGCGTGCTCGACTGGCACCGGCATCTGTGGTCTGAGCTGGCGCAGGACGAGTGCTGCCTCGTGTTCGTTGACGACGAGGGGGTCTGCTGCCCGGAATGCTTCGGGTGAGAGGGCGACCACGGGTGCCAGGTTCAGGACAACCCGTCCGGTGGCAATCGCGATGGCGGTTTCGGTGGCGACCGGCGGAATTTCGCCTTGGACCACGAGAACCGCGGCACCGGCGATACTCTCCCTCCACTTCAGGACTGATTTGGCGTCCATCCGTGCGTTGGCACCGGCAACAACAACGATGGTGTTCTCACCCCCATCATCCACGGTCACCATGGCCATGCCGGTCGCCGTTCCGCATCCCAGCACCCCGCTCAGGTCCACCCCCGCGGACCGGAGACTTCCCAAAGCCACCACGGCATTGGCATCCTCGCCAACCGCGGCGATGAGCCTCGTTTTCGCTCCCAGCCGGGCTGCAGCGAGAGCCTGGTTGGCTCCCTTGCCGCCAGGAAGGATCCGCACTTCCTTTCCCTGGACCGTCTCTCCGGGACCGGGGTGTCTGGAGACGGTGGTCAGCAGGTCCACGTTGACCGAACCGAGGACCACGACCTCCCTTTCGACCGGCGTCCTCTTCGGTCCATTCACACGTTGATTCATCACGTTCTTCCCGTTGTCTTGGTTGGAGGGGCTGGGTAAAGACGGTGGTTGACAGTGAGCAAACTCACAGCTAAGTTTTATTTATAACACGGTTCAGCAACAAAATCACAGATATCTAACAAGCTGGACCGTCAATCAACTTTCCTCCGAGGTGGTACTTGGCGGAAAGAAGCGACCGCCCCGCCTCGCAGCCGAGTCGGAGCACTCTTCCGATAGGAGCGTCAACGCAGATGCGCGCAATAGTTTTTGAAGGTCCAGGTCAGCTCGCACTCGGTGAAGTGCCGGATCCGGTTCCGGGTCCCAAAGAAGTAGTCATCAAGGTCGCGGCAGTCGGTATCTGCGGCACCGACACCCACGTGCTTGACGGTGAATTCGAAGGCACCGTTTTCCCGCTCATCCCCGGCCATGAAGCCACCGGAACGGTCGAGGCAGTCGGAGAGGGCGTCACCAGTCTGGCGGTCGGGGACCACGTCGCGGTCAACCCCAGCACCACCTGCGGCGAATGCGAATACTGCCTCACCGGCAGGGGCAACCTTTGTCGGAACTGGAACGGCCTGGGAGTCGTGGCAAGCGACGGTGCAGCGGCGCAGTTCCTGAAGGCCCCGGTAAGCAACGTCTTCAAGCTCAAGCCTGAGACGGACCTGTATCAGGCAGCCCTCATCGAGCCCTTGGCATGTGCGATCCGCGGCTACGACATTCTTCCCCGCAAAATGGGCGAGCACTACCTTGTCTACGGTGCCGGCACCATGGGTCTGCTCATGGCTCAGCTCGCTCCCCGGGCCGGTGCTGCCAGCGTGACGATCGTCGATCTGAACGAGAGCCGGCTGCAGGCCGCCCGGGACGTCGGAATCGAAAACGTCTATTCGAACGCGGACGAAGCCGCGAGGCACCAGTGGGACGTCGTGATCGACTGCACCGGCGTCATCCGTGCCATCGAGGACGGGCTCCCACGGGTGAAGGCCGGCGGAACCTTCCAGCACTTCGGCGTCGCCCCGGCAGAAGCGAAGGCCGGTTACTCGCCCTTCCGCGTCTATCGCGACGAACTTAACATCGTCGGGACCATGGCGGTGCTCAACACCTTCGGCAGGGCAGTGGAGATGTTCGAAGCCGGGGCCATCAAGAGTGTGCCGATGATCAGCCACGCGTTCACCCTTGACGATTACAGCGAGGCCCTGGAGATGTTCCGCAAGGGCACCGGCCGCAAGCTCCAGATCCGGCCCAACGACGCGATGTCGCACGTCCTTTAATGTTTGCGCCGGCATACATCCACCCCGAATCAAACACAGCAAAGTTGAGCTCATGAGCACTCGCAAGTCAACGGCCAACAGACCCGGCCGTCTTATCGGCATAGGCGCGATCCTCGTTCTCCTGGTACTGATGTTCTTCAGCACCAAGATTTTCACTGGTTCCCAAGCCACGCAGGCGGCGCCCGGCGCGTTCAGCCCGCAAGGGTTCGCACAGGAGAAATATGAATCGGAAATCGCACCCGACATCGTAAAACGCGCCACCGACATCGCCACCGTCAGCAAGGCCATCAAGGCCGATGCTGGTGCGGCCGCAAAGCAGTACGGGGTTGTCAGCGGGACGTCGCCGGCCGTGTATTCGGTCAAAGTGACGGGAATCGCCGGAGCCCCCGATGCTAACGGGCTGGTGCCAGTGAAAATCGACGGTGTTCCGGCCGACATCAAGGTCTTGGTGCAAATGGGCCCGGCCGTCAACGGCACCGCCATTCGCGATGCCACCGGAAAGGTCGACTTTTCCCAGTTCAAGAACCAGATTGACTATCAGAATGTCGGTGCTGAACTGAACAACCAGGTCAAAAAACTCGTACTCGCCAACGTGGACGCGAAGGCGCTGGAGGGCAAGACCGTCTCCGTGATCGGGGCCTTCCAGTTGATCAATCCGGCCGCGTACATCGTGACCCCCGTAAAGGTTGACGTGACGAAATGACTGCCAACGTGATACTTCGAGCCAAGAATGTCACCAAGCGTTACGGCGGCACGCACGCCCTCAAGGGCGTCGACTTTGAGGTCATCGAGGGCAAAGTGACCGCTCTGTTCGGGGAAAACGGTGCAGGAAAATCCACCCTGATGAAGATTCTCTCGGGGATTGAAATGCCGACTTCCGGCAGCCTTGAGCTGCGGGGCGAGGCGGTCGAATTTTCATCAACCGTTGACGCCCGGGACCAGGGGATCTCGATCATTCATCAGGAGTTGAGCCTCTGCCCGAACCTGAGTGTGCGGGACAACATCTTCATGGGCCGCGAAATTACCGGCAAGACCGGCGCCGTGGACTACCCGGCCGAACGCAGGATCGTCAAGGAATTGATGGAGCGGCTCGAAGAACCCATCGATCCCGACACGCTGGTCGCAGACCTGCGGCTTGGCCAACAGCAGATCGTCGAGATTGCGCGTGCCCTGTCGGTAAACGCGCGGATCCTGATCATGGACGAACCGACGTCGGCACTGAGTGCATCCGAGGTCGAGGTGCTCTTCAAGGTAATCCGGGATCTCACCGCCTCCGGCGTTTCCATCGTCTACATTTCACACCACCTCGAAGAAGCCATCGAGATTTCCGATTACGCGGTGGTATTGCGGGACGGCTCGATGGTCGCATCGGAGGACATGGCAGACGTCGACCTCGAATGGATTGTCGGAAACATGGTGGGCCGCAACTTCAACCTCGGCGAGCCGCCGACAGCCGACTTCGGAGAAGTCGCCCTGGAAATCGATGACGTGAAAGTAGCCGATCCATCGAACCCTGAACGCCTGTCCGTCAACGGGGTCTCCCTGGACATCCGGGCCGGGGAAATAGTGTGCATCTATGGTCTGATGGGCGCCGGCAGGACGGAGATGCTTGAAGCCCTCGCCGGGCGCGTGCCCCTCATGGACGGCCGCGTCGTCGTTGACGGCCGGGACCTGGCCGGTCTCTCCATCGCCGAGCGGATCGGCTGGGGACTGGGACTGGTACCGGAGGACCGGCAGCGGGACGGGCTCGTGCAGACAATGTCGGTGGGCCGGAACCTGTCCCTGGCAAGTCTCGGGTCCTTCGTCAAGGGAATGCTTCTCTCACGCCCGGTCGAGGACACGCTGGTTGCGCAGGGCATCCAGGACGTCAGGGTCAAAACGGCCGGAGCTTCGGCCGCGATAGGTTCCCTCAGCGGCGGCAACCAGCAGAAGGTCGTCATCGGCAAGATGCTCGCCACCAAGCCCAAGGTGATCCTTCTTGATGAACCAAGCCGGGGAATCGACATCGGGGCCAAGGCGGAGGTCTTCGGACTCCTCAGCGAACTGGCCGGAAAAGGGCTGGCGGTACTTTATTCGACCTCCGAGGTCGGCGAATGCTTGAGCATCGCCCACCGGGTGATTGTGATGAGCAAGGGCCGCATTTCCGCCGAATTCGACGCATCGACCACAACAAAAGAGCAAATCATGGCAGCCTCTGGCGAGTCCGCCACCACATCGACGACGAATGGACACGAGAAATGAGTTCAACACGGACAATGGCCGGAGCATCCAGGCCGGGATGGCTGTCCGGAGGCCTTGACATCCCCCGATTGCTGCTGGAGGGACGGGCGTTCATCGCCCTCATCATCATCACCGTGATCTTCTCCTTCCTGTCGCCGAACTACTTCAGCGTTGAGAACCTCCTCACCATGTCAGCTCACGTGGCCGTCTTTGCCATTTTGGCAATCGGCATGCTGCTGGTGATCCTCAATGGCGGCATTGACCTCTCCGTCGGCTCCACCGTCGGGCTTTCAGGGGTCGTGGCGGGCTTCCTCATGCAGGGAATCCAGATCCCGGCCCTGGGACTTTCGCTCTACCCCGCCGTCTGGGTATGCGTCGTGATTGCGGTGGCGGTCGGTGCGTTCGTGGGCTGGCTCAATGGCATGCTCGTTTCCCGATTCGGCGTCGCACCGTTCGTCGCAACGCTGGGTACGCTCTATGTCGTTCGCGGAGCCGCGCTGCTGATTACGGGCGGTCTGACGTACCCGAACCTGCGCGGTGATGATGCCCTGGGCAACACGGGATTCGACTGGCTTGGGTTCAACCGGATCCTCGGCATCCCTACCGGCGTGCTTGTCATGGTTGTCATTGCGGTTCTGGGCAGCATTCTCCTGACAAGGACACCTTTTGGACGGTGGCTGTTCGCCTCCGGCGGCAACGAGCGTGCAGCCGAGCTGTCGGGCATCCCGGTCAAGAAGGTCAAGGTCCGCATTTACGTGATTTCCGGCGTCTGCGCGGCTATTGCCGGCGTCATCATCGCCTCCGAACTCACCTCGGCGAACCCGACGGCAGGCAATTCCTTTGAGCTGACCGCGATCGCCGCCGTCGTCATCGGAGGCGCGGCTCTCTCTGGAGGCAGGGGCAATATCCGGGGCACGCTGCTGGGCGCCTTCGTGATCGGTTTCCTCTCAGACGGGCTCGTCATCATCGGCGTCTCCGAATACTGGCAAATGGTCTTCAAAGGCGCCGTCATCGTCGTCGCCGTGATGTTGAACCGTGTCGAATACCGCTCCAAGAGGGTCAAACCGACCGCCGCGGGAGCCCCGCACGGCTCCGTCAACGTCCCGCGCGGTCCGGTCCTGAACGCGAAGGAACCGGCAAAGTAGCGGTGCAGATCAATCTCTTTCCAAACCTGAACAAACCACTGAAAGGCACGTCCATGAATCGAAAAGCTGCTGCCATTTTTGCTGCAGGCGTCACACTCCTTACCCTGGCCGGCTGCGGGTCCTCTGCGGGATCAAGCACGTCTTCGCCGGCTGCTTCCGGCGCGGGCGGCGCGGGCGGGGCGGGAGGCAAGGTCATGACGGTGATCGTCAACGACCCGGCCAACCCGTACTGGGCGACAGAAGGCAATGCCGCGAAAGCTGAAGGTGAAAAGCTCGGATACAAGGTCAACGTCAACGCGCACAAGGGCGACACGAAGACTGAAAGCGACCTCATCGACGCTGCCATTACGAACAAATCGGCAGCCATCCTACTGGATCCGGCCAACGCCGACGGATCAATCGGGGCCGTGCAGAAAGCAACAAGCGCCGGCATCCCCGTGATCCTGGTCAACGCCGAGATCAACAAGCAGGGCCTGGCCAAGGCACAGCTGGTCTCCAACAACGCGCAGGGCGCGGCATTGGGCGCCCAGGAGTTCGTCAAGGCAATGGGCAGCAAGGGCACTTACGTTGAACTCAAGGGAGCCCCTTCGGACAACAACGCGGCGACCCGGTCCAACGGGTTTGCCACCGTGCTGTCGCAGTACCCGGACCTGAAGCTGCTCGAGTCCCAGGTCGCCAACTGGGACCAGAAGCAGGGCCATGACAAGATGCAGTCGATGCTTCAGGCCCACCCCGACATTCAAGGTGTACTCGCCGGCAACGATCAGATGGCCCTCGGTGCGATCGCGGCATTGAAGGAAGCCGGCAAGCTGGCCTCGGTCAAGGTCGGCGGCTTCGACGGCGCACCCGATGCCGTTGATGCTGTCAAGGCCGGGTCCCTCAGCTACACCGTCCTCCAGCCGGTTGCTGCGTTCTCCGTGAAGGCGGTCGACTACGCGGATCAGTACATCAAGACCGGAAAGACCGGAGCCAGCGATGAGAAGCAGGCCTTTGACTGCACGCTGATCAACAAGGACAACGCTGCTTCGTACACGTCCGCATTCACCCTTTCAAAGTAGGCCTGAAGTAGTCGGGCCGGCTGCTGATGTGGCCGGCCCGACGTACCCGGATCTACCGGCTTCCTGGGTCAAGGAAACAAGGAACTCATGGCATATCTTTTCAATAACCCGATTGATTTCGCGGAGCAACTCACGGACGGCTTCGCCGCCGCTTACCCCCAATGGATCCGGAAGGTCCCCGGTGGAGTGGTGCGTGCCAACGGGGCTGCTCCGGGCAGCGTCGCTGTCGTCACCGGCGGCGGGTCCGGTCACTATCCGGCCTTCGCAGGCCTCGTCGGTCCCGGCCTGGTTCACGGCGCAGCGATGGGGAACATCTTCGCGTCACCGTCGGCGCAGCAGATCTACTCCGTGGCAAAATCCGCCCATGCCGGGGGCGGAGTCCTGCTGACCTATGGAAACTATGCCGGAGACGTGCTGAACTTCACGCTGGCGATGGAGCGGCTGAACGCCGAAGGCATACGGACCCGCATGGTCGCCGTCACCGATGATATTTCGAGCGCTTCCCTGGCCGAGATCGACAAAAGGCGCGGAATTGCAGGCGATCTTGCCGTGTTCAAGGCAGCCGGAGCCTGCGCGGACGCCGGAGGGGACCTCGACGAAGTTTTCCAGGTGGCCACCCGCGCCAATGAAAGAACCCGTTCCTTCGGGATCGCGTTTTCGGGGTGCACCCTTCCCGGAGCGTCGAAGCCGCTCTTCACCGTCCCTGCCGGAAGAATGGCAGTGGGCATGGGCATACACGGCGAACCGGGCATCAGCGAACAGGCTCTTCCGACGGCCGATGACGCCGCAGAACTGATGGTCCGCTCCCTGCTCGCCGAGGCTCCGGAAGATCGGAACGGCCGCAGGGTCGGAGTCATACTCAACGGTCTGGGGGCCGTGAAGTCCGAAGAATTGTTCGTTGTTTACCGGAAGATCGCCCAGCTGCTGGACGATGCCGGGGTCATTGTGGTGGATCCCGAAGTCGGTGAGCTGGTGACCAGTTTTGAAATGGCAGGCGTTTCCCTGACGCTTTTCTGGCTTGACGATGAACTTGAGAAGTACTGGACGGCTCCGGCGAGCACCCCGGCCTTCCGGAAAGGCGCAGCAAGCGACGCCGGTGCCGGATACGCCCCGGAAGCCGTGGGAGACCCCGCGAAGACCGAACTGCCGGACGCCTCGGAATCCTCCCGGCAGGCAGCTGTGCAGATCCAGAAGCTTCTGGAATCCGTAAACGCCGTCATAGATGAAAACGCGGACGATCTGGGACGCCTGGACTCCATTGCCGGGGACGGAGACCACGGGATCGGGATGCAGCGAGGTGCCGCCGCAGCGGCGGCCGCCGGCCGTGCGGCCCTCGCTGCCGGCGCCGGCGCCGGAACCCTGCTGTCCCTGGCGGCAGATGCGTGGGCGGACCGGGCCGGCGGAACCTCGGGTGTTCTGTGGGGGCTGATCATCAGCTCAATCGGCCAGAGCGTGGGCGACAACGAAGCACCTACTGCAGCAAGTATCTCCCGGGGCGTCGTCGAGGCCGGGAAACGGGTGATGGAATTCGGAAAGGCAGAGCCCGGGGACAAGACCCTTGTGGACGTTCTGATTCCCTTCAGTGATGCCCTGAGCGAGGGGATCCGGTCAGGGCACCTCTCGGACAACGGGTGGCACGCCGCAGCGAACGTGGCCGATGAGGCCGCCAAGTCAACGGCCTCCCTGGCACCCAGGATGGGGCGTGCACGGCCACATGCACAAAAGAGCATGGGATCTCCGGATCCTGGTGCCGTATCCATGGCAATGATTATCAGAACGGTCGAGCGCGACCTGGCCCTCAAAGGAGAGAACGATGACTGACAGGCTTCGAATCGTCATTGGCAGCGACAACGCCGGCTACGAATACAAAGAGGCTCTCAAAGCAGACCTCGAAAAAAACGAATTCGTCGCATCCGTCCGCGACGTCGGCGTCGATGAGTCCGGCCAGACCGCGTACCCCACAATTGCCATCGCCGCAGCAGAAATGATCGCCGACGGAACAGCCGACAGGGCGCTACTGGTCTGCGGCACCGGCCTGGGTGTCGCCATCGCGGCCAACAAGGTCCAAGGCATCCGGGCCGTGACGGCCCACGACAGCTACTCGGTCGAACGTTCCGTCCTCAGCAACAATGCCCAGGTACTGACATTCGGTCAGCGCGTCGTGGGGCTGGAACTCGCCCGCAGACTGGCACGGGAATGGGTCACCTACCGGTTCGACGAGACCTCGCCCTCGGCAGAAAAAGTCCAGCTCATGAATGATTACGAGGCAGACCGCGATGCCTGATCCCTACCCGCCGTCCCGCACCTTCCGGGCGGCCTCGTGATGGACCACTCGAAGCCAACACTCCTCGGAGTAAGCCTCAAGATGTACTTCGGCCACGAAGAAACACTGGAATGGTGCCGGCAGGTGGCTGAAATGGCCAAGCATCACCAAGCCTTGCAGGACGGTGGAGTGAAACTCTTCGTTCTCCCGAGTTTCCAGGCCCTCGTCCCTTCCCGGAAAATCTTTGCCGACACCCCGGTGGCAATCGGAGCCCAGAACCTGCATTGGGAAGACCGGGGCGCCTTCACCGGAGAAGTCAGCGGGTTGGCCCTGGCACAAACGGGCTGCCGCTACGTCGAGGTCGGGCATGCCGAACGCCGCAGACTGTTCGGCGAGGACGAGGCGATTGTTTCCGCCAAAACCAGCGCCGCGCTCAGGAACGGCCTTGTTCCCGTGATCTGCGTCGGCGAGGCTGAGCCGGGTCCGGCGGAGGACGCGGCGGCCGTCTGCCTGGCTCAACTCAGCTCGGCACTCCAGACCGATCAGGGCAGACCGGTTTCCGGCATCGTCGTCGCCTACGAGCCCGTCTGGGCCATCGGCTCGACGGACCCCGCATCTTCGAAGCACATCAGCGAAGTATGTGCCCGTCTCAGGGAATGGCTAAGCACCCAGGGTACCGTTTCCCGATGGGCCCTCGTCTACGGGGGAAGCGCGGGACCAGGGCTCCTGACGCAGCTCGGATCCGAAGTCGACGGACTCTTTTTGGGTCGGTTTGCCCACAAGGTCCAGGCACTGTCGGACATCATCGAGGAGGCCTCCCGCCTGCGCGATGACTACGTCGTGGCCGAATAGTACGGTGAGAAGCCCGGTACTGCCGTGAGGACAGAAAGTTTCAGGAGCACGAATGAGTTCTGATATGGACCACCAGACACCGCGTCTTTCCCGTCAAGGGGAAAGACAGCGCGCGATCTCCGAGGCCGTAATGGCCGAAGGGGCCGTGCGTATCGACGAGCTGGCGGAGAGGTTCGGAACCAGCCAGATGACGGTCCATCGCGACCTTGACGAGCTGGAGGCACGTGGCCTGCTTCGAAAGTCGAGGGGGATTGCCACCGCGTTGTCCTCGAGCCTCGTTGAATCCAGCGACGTCTTCCGGACAGGGCAACAGCAGAAGGAAAAAAAGGAAATCGCCCAGGCCGCCATTGAACTCATAGAGGCAGGCCAGGCGGTCTTCCTGGACGACTCCACCACAGTACTCGAAATGGCAAGACTGATCCCGTCACGGACACCCCTGACAATCATCACCAACGTGCTCACTCTCATCAACGAGCTGAAGGGCACCAGAGGAGTCTCGCTTGTAGCACTAGGGGGAAGCTACTACAACTGGTGCAGTTCATTCATGGGCGGCACCACAATTGAAGCGATCAACAAGCTCCGTGCAGACGTATTCATCATGTCAACCGCGGCCATTACCGATGACATCTGCTTCTTCCAAAGCCAGGCAACCGTTGACATAAAGAAGGCCATGTTCAACGCGGCAGCCAAAAGAATCCTTCTGGTCGACCACACAAAATTCGAAAAACGTGCCCTCTACGCACTGGCGCCCCTTTCGGACTTCGACGTCGTCGTCGTGGATTCTAGAACAAAACCCGAGGACATCAGCCGGCTCAGGTCCCACAACGTGCACGTTGTCGTCGCCGATAGCCACCCCGGCCATGCCGAAGACCGTGGCCATGGATAACAGCATCCCGCCCCGCGGGCGGTCAATATGACACGGCCGGTCAGACATGCGCGCAGGTCCAGGACATTTCCGGGACAAGGAAACCCGCCAGAGGATGACATCGGCCAGCTCGACGACCCGAATCCAGAGCCCCCAGCGCGAACTGGAGACCCATCGGAAATACCCGGAAACCCGCCCCGTACCAGCAACCCGGAGGAAACAACCCCATGACCACGAAGAACAGCACCCTGACTACCGGAACCATGCGGGCCAGTGTGCTCGTCCGCCCGGGCACCGTCGAGGTGCAGGACGTCCCCGTCCCGACGCTCAACGATAACCAGGTCCTGGTCAGAATCTCCGCCGTCGGCGTCTGCGGATCCGACACGCACTTCTTCCATGAAGGCCACATCGGCGACATGGTCGTGACGGAACCCCTGATCCTGGGACACGAATCAGCGGGCACAATTGTTGCCGTGGGCGCCGCCGTTTCACCCGACCGCATCGGCGAGAGGGTTTCCATCGAACCGCAAAAGCCTTGCCGGGTCTGCGAATACTGCAAGAGCGGTCAATACAACCTGTGTCAGAACATCGAGTTCTATGCGGCGCCGCCCATCCACGGCGCGTTCGCAGAATTCGCTGCCATCGAGTCCGACTTCGCCTACGCCGTTCCGGATCATGTAAGCGATGAGGCCGCGGCGCTGATGGAGCCGCTGTCGGTCGCGATCGCCACCTGCCGCAAAGCCGCCATGCAACCCGGATCCAGCGTGCTCATCGCCGGAGCCGGGCCCATAGGAATTCTCGTCGCAAAGGTCGCCCGGATCTACGGTGCCACGGACATCACCGTGTCGGATCCAGCCGCACACCGGCGCGATTTCGCCCTCGGAGCAGGCGCCACACGGGCAGTAGACCCCCGAACCGAAGACCCCGCAGCGTCCGGCCCGTTGTTTGACGTCTTTGTCGACGCATCGGGAGCGCCGGCTGCGATCCAGGCCGGGATACGTGCCGTCAAGCCCGGAGGAAAAGTCGTGCTGGTAGGGATGGGAACCGACACGGTGGCGTTGCCAGTATCACTCATCCAGAACCGGGAAATCGAGCTAACGGGGATATTCCGCTACACGAACACGTGGCCGATGGCAATCAACCTAGTGGCATCCGGTTTGGTGGACCTTGACGCGCTGGTCACACATCGCTTCGCACTCGAGAACGTCGAAGCAGCCCTGCTCACCGGCGGCACGGATCCTCACGCCATCAAGTCCGTCATCAACCCCAGGTCGTAACGGTCCCAGGGGACACCTGACCGTTGCCAGAAACTCCGGCACGACGCATGCTCTTGCATCCGACCGGAGTCCTTAAGTATTTCACCCGAAACCATCGAAAGGTCCCTCCAAATGACTGAAACCACAACCGTGATGAAAACGCTGACCTTGAATGTGCCCCCGGACACGCAAACGGTTACCGTCCATCTCCAAATAGAGGCGCAGTGCACATGCGCCTCCAATCAACCCCCACGCCCTGGTTCATACGTGGACACCCAACCGTCCCAACTGCAGCGCAAGACGACCGCAGCTAAGCGGGAATGACTATGGCGGCTTGACGGTCAATCGTCTAAGGAAACGCAGTGTTCACCACACAATCGGAAAGTGCACTTGGGGATTACCCAACCTCGGACAGGCCGACCAGATCCTGATTGGATACTTCATTAGCATGGTCCACCGCTAGAATCCGGGCCGAGGGCGCTGATTCAGGCAGACATGGGCGTCTGGAACAAGAGTGGTTCAGCGCTTTGCACGGGTCCCAGAGATCATCACTTTTAGGGCGCCGAGAGAGGTGATGAGCTGGATGTCCGAGAGAGGGCTGGCTAGCCTGCGAGCAATATTTTCAGCACGACGGCTGTTAGCCACGGACGCTTGTAAGGCTCGATCTCGGCCGATGCCTGCCACACGATTACCCCACGGAAACGATGAAAAGCGATGACATATCAGCGACCTTGTGCAGAACGGAAAACCCCTAGATTCCGCGGATTTTCAAGACAACACCAGCCTTTGGCAGACGACAAAATGTGCCGTCCCATGAGAAGAGGTCAGGAGTTCGAATCTCCTTAGCTCCACAGTGAAGGCCCTCCTGCGGAGTCAGTCGCCGGACGGGCGGGGTCAGGTTGGCTGATTCTTGCGCAGGTACTCCCGCAGTCCGGCGAAGTCGGTCTTTCCGTGGCCGATTGATTCGATGAGGCCTGCGGCCAGGAGTCTCGTCCGGTATTTGGCCACGAGGCTGGGCCGCGAGCCGGTCCGATGGACGATGTCCCCGGCCGTGGAGGGTCCGTCATCGATGGCCATGGCGTGCAGGATCTCCTGGTCTTTCGCTGATGCCGCGGCGAGGGCCGCTTCGATTACCACCCGTTCGTTGCGTCGGACGGCGGCGGCAATTGCCCGGTCGACGGCCGCGGGGGAGAGGGTACCGTTGTTATTCTCGGCCTCACGCCAGAGGAAGTAGCCGACCAGTTGGATCAGGAACGGGTAGCCTCCGGTGGTTGTCGCTGCCTTGTGCACCAGATTGGGAGAGATGGAGATCCCGGCGGTGGCGAACGTTTCCGTGAAAGATGTCTCGACATCGCGCACCGCGGCGGCATGGAGATCGATCTTGTCGGCTCTGCGAAGGAATGCTGCCACGCCCTCGTTCAATAGGTCCGATACGGCTGAGGACAGGCCTGCGAAGATCAGTGCGATGGGTAGACTGTCCTGGATGAAGTGCTGGACGTTGGCCGCCAGCTGGGCCAACTCGGCGCGGTCGGCCGGATGGATCTCATCGACGGTGATGAGGAGCCCGGTCCCGCGTTCGTCCAGAAGCCTCAGGAGCGTTTCCCCCAGTTCCCACCAGTCCACCTGGCGTTCGGGCGAAAGCTGCGACGTGACACTGAACCCGGCAACCGAAGTCCCCGTGATACGACGACGGGATTCGGGTTGGCCGTCAAGCTCCTGGATTAGTCGGCGCATTTTTTCGCCGATCCGGCCCGGAAGGTTCCGGTCGCAGTCTCCGCCACCACGGCCCATCCGTGCTCCAGAGCCACGTCATGGGCTGCTCCAAGCATGACTGTCTTGCCGATGCCGCGAGCACCGGTGAAGATGGACAAGAGCCCGGGGGCTCCGGAGCCGAGCCGCAGACCATATTCGAATTCGTCCAGAAGCCCGGACCGGCCGATGACTTCCGGTGGGGTAGCTCCGGCCGTGGGCCGGAACGGGTTGTCTATGTCGTGCACGCCACGTCCCTCAGGTGAATCTGGGTGAATCTTGGTGAATTTGGGAATCCGGGTGAATTTGGTGAACTTAGGACGATAATGCTGGCGCTTGCCGGACCGCGCCACCGACGAGTCTTCTCTCCGTTCCTGTCCCGTCACCCGTGTTTACCGACGTCTTCTCGCTGAATACAGAACTTCAAGACCCCTTCGGGACGGCGGGTGTTCGGGGCGGAGCGGAAAAATTTCGAAGAAATGTTTCCCGGCCCGTGACTTTTCCGGGTGGTGCGTCGATTACCGGGGTGTGGGCCGCATGGGCGGCCGCGTCCGGAACGTCGACAGACCGAATCCATGGAGGGTCTCATGTCCTTTTTCACAGCGCTCACGGGCAGCAAAATAGCTGCCGGAGTTTTGGACGCAAAACCATGAACGCCGTCGGGATAGGGCCCGTCACCACCAAGGACACAGGCGAGGTAATCCCCGCCGTCGTGGTCCTACGCGATTATCGCATTCACGATGGATACGGCTGGATGGATCTGATCAGGGAACACGGATGGGATGCCATCCCAAACTGGGGGGCCGATGGGTGGAACCTGGGCCAGTGGCCCATTGTCATCGTCGCAGCCACCCGCACCGCAGACGGCGCCGGCAATCTGTTTGGGGTCGCCAGCTACCGCGACGGCGACGTGACCTGTACGTACTACAGGACGGAAGCCAGACAATGGGATGAGATCACCAAGCACGCTCACTACTGGTGGAGGAACGGCCAGGCACACGCCCCCGCTGACCTCCCCGAGGACGCCGCCGAGCTCCTGGGTCGGTACCGCCAGCCCTGCACCGGCCTTTTCAGCTGACCCACCTCGAAGCCGTTGCACTCCCCACTCACCAGGGCCTCTTATCAAAAAAACGAACGCAGTATTCCGACACGCCGCTGGAATTTCACCTGCAGGACAACTTTGCAGGTGGTTTAGAGCCCTACGATAAATCGTCATCACTCGTCTATAGAGGAGATCCATTGTCGTACCAGCAGCAACAGACTGTCCCTGCCGGCAGCGCCGTCCCGCTTTGGGCACCGTACTATGGCGCGCCCATCGGTGAGGCCGCACGCCGGTTCTTCAAGAAATACGCCACCTTCACCGGCCGCGCCAGCCGCAGCGAATACTGGTGGTGGACTCTCATCGCCGCTGTCGTGAGCATCGTGCTGAACATCATCATGTCCGTGGCCGGCTCCGCTGGCGCTACCGTCACCGACTCCGGAACGATGGTTCCGGGTCCCGGCGCGATCGTCGGCGTCATCCTCTTGGTCATCTGGGGCCTGGCCGTCATCGTCCCGTCCCTGGCCCTTGTCGTCCGCCGCCTGCACGATGCGAACTTCAGCGGCTGGATGATCCTTATCGGCCTTGTTCCGTTCCTCGGGGGACTGGCCCTGCTTATCTTCATGCTCCTTCCGGCTAAGCCGGAAGGCCAGCGGTTCGACGTCCCCGCCTAGCCTCAATTCAGCGCCATACTGAGGGCCACCGGCATCACGCCGGTGGCCTTTTGTTGTGCACGCATGGGCCGAATGCGTAGGGAACGGTTCAGGTAGTTGGTCGGAAGGCAGTTGGCCGTAAGAGAGGGCCGGTGGACGCACGGATGGTCAGGTGAGTGGGTAGCTCGACTTTCATGCGAAGTTGAGACTGGCCATGGCGCAGCCTGCTGACGAGCATGTCTGATGCGACCCGTCCCGCTTGTTCGATCGGGGCGGTAAGCGTGGTCAGGGGCGGTTGGCAGAAATCGGCCCCGAAGATGTCGTCGCATCCCACGACGCTTATCTCATCGGGGACGTTGATGCCGCGTTCCCTGAGCCGGACGAGCATGCCGATGGCGACCAGGTCGTTGAACGCAATGCAGGCGGTGGCGCCGCTATTGAGCAGGGTGTCGGCAGCAGCGGCGCCGGACCGCTTACTGGGGTGGTAGTGCCCGAGGCGGCGGATGGTGACGCCCAGTGACTCGGATCTCTCCTGCAGCGCATCCCATCGCCGGCCGTCCGACCAGGAGTTCGGTGGGCCGGCGATGTAGGCAATATCCCTGTGGCCAAGTGAAAACAGATGCTCCATTGCCTGTTGGACCCCGGAAGCGGTGTCAATGATGACACTGGGGACGCCAGGGGTGCTGCGGTTTATGGTCACGAGGGGTGATTTGGCGGCAGCGCTGATGAGCTGTTCGTCGCTGAGCCGGGTGGCGGGAAGAATGAAACCGACCGCAGAGCTTCGGAACTCTTCCAGGTATGTTGCTTCCAGCTCAACGTCCTCTTCGGTATCGACGAGCAGTTGCGTGTAGCCGGCAGTCTTGAGTTGGTGCTGCGTGCTGCGGATGAAGTCAAAGAAGTACGGGTTTGTGATGTCTGGAACCAGGACGGCAACGGCGCCTGACCTGCCCGGGGCCGGATTTCTGGGATGGGCGGAGGGAATGTATCCCAGTTCATGCGCCGCCGCTTCGATGCGTTCCCTGGTCGCCTGGTTGACTCGGTGCGGCTGAGTCAAAGCCCGCGAGACCGTTGAGGCGGCCACGCCACTGAGAGCGGCGACATCCCTGATGGTCGGTCCCCGTCCCAGCGGGCTGGCTCCAATGCTGGCCTCGCTAATGCTCATAGTGCTCCCTCATGGCCGCGCAATCCGTTCCTAGACTCCATAATCTCTCATCTGCGAAGCCCCCTCCCATCTGTGACGGTGCAATCCCCGAAAGCAACAATGGCAATTTTTGGCAACCGTTGCACATGTTGCAGCAACTGTCATAGTGTTCCAGCTAACATCCGGCCTGTCTGGCTGGTTCCCCCGAAGATCTCGGGGCGACTCAACGAGGAGCACGAAAAGACATGAACAACTCAAGGACCCGACTTTTTGGCGCGGTCGCTCTCATTTCGCTGGGAGCATTGGCGGTGTCTGGATGTGGCGCCGACAACAACCCCACAAGCGCAGGCGGAGCAGTCAACGGCCAGGGCAAGACACTGGACGTCCTGGTCGGTGCCAACACCAACAAGGCCGAGCAGTTCAAGGCCTGGCAGACTCACATTGCCGAGGCCTTCAAGAAGCAGACAGGCGCCGACTTGAAATTCGAAACTTTCGCTAACGCCAACGATGAGCTTTCCAAGATCCAAACCTCCGTTGTTGCGGGCCAGGGTCCGGACGTCTACGCGGTGGGTACGACCTTCACCCCGACGGCATACTCGACGGACGCTTTCGTGAAGTTTGACTCCAAAATGTGGGACAAGGTAGGCGGCCGCGACCGTTTTGTTCCGGCGACCTTGGGAATTTCCGGTCCCGACGCCCAGAACGAAGTGGGCGTGCCATTTACCTCTAGGCCCTACGTTCTGGCCTACAACACCGAACTGTTCAAGCAGGCCGGGTTGGATAAGCCGGCGAGCACTTGGGACGGACTTCTGGACCAGGCCAAGAAGCTCACCACAGGGTCCACGTACGGTTTCGCGACAGGATACGCAGACAACTACACGCCGTGGAAGTTTGCCTGGACCATGGCGAACCAGTCCGGCAACCCCCTGGTGGATGGAAAGACGGCCCGCATCGATGACCCGGCAGTGCTCAAGGCGTATCAGACCTACTTTGGCTGGTTGACCAAGGACAAGGTTGTCAACCCGGCCGCCGTCGGCTGGAACGACACCCAGGCTGCCGCGGACTTCGCAGCAGGCAAGTCCGCGATGATGTTGATGACCACCGCATCATCGAAAGTCACGTTCGATGCGTCCGCGGTGAAGGGCAAGTACGCCTACGCCGTGATGCCGACCGTGCCGCCGGGACAGAGTTCGGCGCCCTCCGGTGGCCAGCCGGTCAGTTCCATCATTTCCGGCGACAACCTGGTGGTCGCCAAATACTCCGAGAACCAAGACCTCGCAGCCGCGTACATCAAACTGCTCACCAGCGAAGACGAGCAGGTCAATTACAACAAGCTGTTTGGGGATCTCCCCACCAACGCTACGGCGGCAAAGAAGGTCCAAGACGCGGATCCCTCGCTGTCACCGATCATTGATTCGGCATCCAAGGCTAAGACCACCCCGTTCACCGGTGCATGGGGCGACATCCAGTTGGCGCTGACCAACGTCGTCGTTCAGGCCCGCCCCGATCTTGGCAACGGCAGCGTCAGTGAGGCCACCCTCAAGACCTCGCTCGCCAAGGCCCAGAAGGACGCCCAAGCCTCCCTCGACAGGGCGTCGGCAAGCAAGTGAGCATCACGATAAAGAAAGACGCCGCCCTGCGGCGCGCCGCGGAGCCTGGCGGGCAGCCGCCCGCAAAGCGCCGGCGGACTGTGAGCGAACGAAACCGGCCGCTGTGGATGCTCACCCCCGGTGCGCTTCTGATCGGCCTGATTATCATCGTCCCCCTGATCCTGGGCATCTATATCGCGATGCTGCAACTGGATCAGTACACCATCCGTAAGTGGATCAGTGCCCCTTTCGTAGGATTGAACAACTTCGTCGAAGCGTTCACATCCACTGATCTGGTCCACGCCTTCGGCAACAGCGTCGGTTTCTCGGTGATCGCCACCGTCATCACGGTACCCATCGGTATTTACGCCGCATTGGCGACCCAGAATGCCTATCGTGGCAGGTCGTTGGTGCGCTCGATGTTCCTGATCCCCTACGTCCTTCCCTCATTCGTCGTGGGAAGTTTCTGGCGCACCATGCTGCAGCACGACGGCATCATCAACAAGGCACTGACCGGGTTGGGGCTCCCTGCCGGCCAATGGCTCACCGGTCCGGCCAGCTTCTGGGTCCTGATCCTGGTCGAGGTGTGGGCTGCATGGCCATTTATCTACCTGATGGCACTGTCGGGCCTTCAATCCGTGGACCAGGAAGTCCACGAGGCCGCGGCCATCGACGGCGCCCTGTGGTGGACCAAGCTGCGCTACGTGATCTTTCCCTATTTGCGCGGGCCGGTCGCACTGGCGTGCCTCATCGCGACCCTCCACCACATGAACAACTTCTCCCTTGCCTTCTTGCTGTTCGGCGTCCCGGCACCGTTTGACGTGCAGGTACTGCCCACCCTCGTGTACAGCATGAGCTTCACCAGCCTGCGGTTCGGCATGGGGGCGGCTATGGCGCTGATCTCGCTTCTGCTGATCGCGATACCGCTCTACTTCTACCTGAAAGCCGTACGACTCGACACGGGCACCGACGCGGGAGGCAAGAAATGAGCAACCAGACTTCCGACGTCGTCAATGAACTCCCGCTGGAGACTTCCAAGGTGCTTCCCTCCAAAACCGCGATGCGAAAGACGGGACGGCAGACCGCCGCCGTTTACCGCCTGCTGCCGACCCCCTTGCTGGTTGGAGGCACCATCGTGCTGTGCGCGATGGTCGCAATTCCCTTGCTTTATATCGTGTTCTCGTCCATGAATTCGGATGTGGAAGTGGCCCGTGGGGCATATTTCCCAACGGAATTCACCCTGGCCAACTACACGAAGATCTGGAGCACCCTGCCTTTGGGGAACGGCCTCATGAACAGCGTCATGATCGCCGGGCTGGTCGCCGTCGTCTCCTCTCTGCTGGGAATCATCACCGCTTACGTGCTGGTCCGGTTCGAGTTCGTCGGTCGGATCACCATCCTGCGGGGACTCATCGGCCTGCAGAGTGTTCCAGGCGGCCTGCTCTTGCTCCCGGTGTTCGTACTCTTCGCGTCAGCGGGCAACTATCTGGGGATTACGGTCATTGGCACGTACTGGGGCCTTTTCCTTGCCTACCTGACGTTTGCGCTACCTTTCTCGACTTGGGTCATGGTCACGTACCTGCGGGGTCTGCCCAAGGAACTTGAGGAAGCAGCCCGCATTGACGGTTCCTCCTCGCTCGGGGTGCTCTTCCGAATCATCTTCCCGCTCAGCTGGCCCGGACTGGTCGTCTCCGGCGTCTTTTCTTTCCTGCTCGGCTGGAACGACGTCATGTTCGCTTCGGTCCTGACCCGTCCCAACACACAGACCGTTGCGGTTGTGCTGCAGATATTCGGCTCCTCGGCAGAAGGGGGAGCACTGCCCCTCTACGGCCAGATGATGGCAGCTTCCCTGGTCTGCGCTGCTCCCGTCGTCATCCTCTACCTGATTTTCCAGCGATTCCTCGTCGGCGGCATGACTGCCGGCGGAGTCAAATAGACCCGGCACACAGGCCGCCACCATGTATCACCCCAAGGAGAAAACGACGTGACCGTCAAGCAAACCCAGTGGACATTGTCCGGATTCGGCGACGAAATAAGTCCGGACCCGCTGATCCAAGTTGCCGTTCTGCAAGCTTTGGGCGCGAACCATATCGAAGTCCGCAGCGCCTGGGGCACTAACATCGTTGAATTGTCCGAAGAAGACCTGACCCGGTTGGACCAGATCCTGCGGGAACAAGGCATGGGCGTGTCAGCTATAGCCTCTCCGATCGGGAAGGTCGACGTCACCATCCCCGTCACAGTCGAACTGGACCGTCTCCGCAAGGCGATCCATGCGGCTAAGGTCCTCGGCACACGCTACATCCGGATCTTCTCCTTCTACCGGGCCGAAGGCACCGGACCCGAAGAGGTCCGTGACGCCGTCATGGACCGCATGCGTGCCCTTGCCGCAGAGGCCCAGGCACACGACGTCGTACTGCTGCACGAGAACGAAAAGGACATCTACGGCGACACCCCTGAACGTGTCCTGGACATCATCACTACGGTCCATTCGCCAGCACTGAGGGTTGCATGGGACGCCGCGAACTTCGTTCAAGTAGGTGTCAAGCCCTTCAGCGAGGCCTACGACATGCTCCGCCCCTACCTGGAATACCTTCAGGTGAAGGATGCCCGCGCCGATGACCGCCTCGTGATGCCGGCGGGGGAAGGCGACGGAGAACTTCGCGAAACCATCAAGGCATTGAAGGAAGATGGCTTCGAAGGATTCGCCTCCCTGGAACCCCACTTGGCAAACGCCCACCACCTCGGAGGGTTCTCCGGACCCACCGCGTTCGGAGTTGCCGGGCGCGCTTTCAACCGCCTCCTCGAAGAAGCCGGAGTGGGGACCAAATGACCAACGCCAACACAGCGGGCACGCCCGCACACCGTCTGCGCACTGCGATCGTCGGTTGCGGAGTCATCGGGCGCCAGCACGCCCAGGTGGTCACTGCCAACGGGGACCTGGAGCTCGTCGCCCTCATCGATGTAGTGGAGTCAGCCGCGACCGCATTGGCCGGCACCGTTGAGGACCAGACGCACAAGCAGCGTCCCGCGACCTACGCAACCCTCGCCGCTGCCCTGAGGGACTCGGACATCGACCTTGTCGCCATCTGCACACCAAGCGGGCTGCACTCCGACCTGGCGGTTGAGGCACTACGGGCCGGTAAGCACGTCATTATCGAAAAGCCCATCGACGTGGACTTGCCCAGCGCCAGGCGCGTTGCGGAAGCAGCGGCGGCTGCGACCGGGCAGGTCACCTCGGTGATCAGCCAGCACCGCTTCGACCCGGCCAGTGTTGCTGTTGCCAGCGCGGTCAGGTCGGGACGCTTCGGCAAGATCACTTCCGGCGTGGCTTCGCTGGCTTGGTGGCGGGCCCAGAACTACTACGACTCCGGCGAATGGCGCGGCACCTGGGAACTCGACGGCGGCGGAGCCGTGATGAACCAAGGCGTCCACAGCGTGGACCTGCTTCTTTGGTTCTTGGGAACTCCCGTCCAGATCCAGGCCCATACTGCACTCCTGGCTCACGAGCGCATTGAAGTCGAAGACACGGCAGTTGCCACCGTGCGTTTCGCCTCGGGTGCGTTGGCAGTGATCCACTGCACCACCGCGGCCTACCCCGGGCTCACTGCCCGGATCCAGGTCCATGGCGAGAGAGGATCTGCAGTGGTAGACAATGACCGGCTACAGTACTTCCACGCCGCCGACAACGCGCCTGCAGGAGAGTCAGGGTCCTCCTATGGCCTCGCCGGGGCCGGGAACCAGGCCGAACTTGAGGTTGGGGCGCACGACGCATCAGCAAACACAAAGGGGGCCGACGACCTGCAGACCGCGCACCAGAAGCAGTATGCCGACGTCGTGGAAGCCATACGCACCGGAAAAGAACCCCGGGTGGGAGTCAACGAGGCAACGGCGGCCCTGGCCACAGTGCGGGCCCTGTACGTTTCGGCAACCCTCGGAACGGCGGTGCACTTCGAAGACGTCCTGGCTGGCAAGTACGACGATGTCACCGTTCACACGGGCGGCGACGCCTAGGAGACTGCTGAACTAATCGGCGGTTGCGGGGCGCGTCGGCTGGACTGGTGAGCCTGGTGGTTAAGACTGGTCTTATGCAGGGACGCGAGGACGCGCAACGGGGGTATTTGGATGTGGAGGCGCTGGCCGGAGAGTTGTTGGCTCCGGGCAGCGTCTTCGCTTTTCTGGCCAAACATCGGGGGCGCCTGTTTCCGGATTCAATGATGGAGGACCTCTTCCCGTCGCGGCGGGGCCGGCCTTCGGTTCCGGCGCCGGTCATCGGCTCGGTGCTGGTGTTGCAGGCATTGCAGGGGCTCTCTGACCGGGAAACCGCCGAGGCTTTGACCTTCGACCTGCGTTGGAAAGCCGCGTGCGGATACGGGCTGACCGATACCGCGTTCCACCCGAGCACGCTGACGTACTGGCGACGACGTCTGGCCGGGTCGGGAAACCCGCACCGGATCATGGAGGCCATCGCCGAAGTCGTGGCGGAAACCGGAATCCTGAAGGGCAAGCGCCGCAGAGCTGTGGATTCAACAGTCCTGGACGACGCGGTCGCGAGGCAGGACACCATCACGCAACTGATCGCGGGGATCCGCCGCTTCGGCCGTGATATCCCTGCCGGCCAGGAACTGCTGAGCACCCACGCTACGGGGTATGACTACACGCGCACCGGCAAACCGGACATCGACTGGGAGGACCAGGATGCCAGGGACGGGCTGGTTTCGGCGCTTGTCACCGACGCGCTGGCGCTGCTGGCCGCGGTCGATCCCGAGACCTTGGACGGCAAGGCGGCCGATGCGTACGCGCTGCTTGCACTCGTCGCCGGGCAGGACGTGGAACCGGCCGAGGATTCGGACGGGACCGACGGGCGGTGGCGTATCGCCCGCAAGGTCGCCCCGGACCGGATGATCTCCACCGTGGATCCGGACACCCGGCACGCGCACAAGACCCAGTCCCGGCAGCAAGACGGATTCAAGGCCCATATTGTCATCGAGCCCGACACCGGGCTGGTCACCGCCGCGGAGCTAACCAAGGCCTCCGGACCGGAGAACAGCGACGGAGCCGTCGGTGCCCGGCTGATCGGCATGGATCCCACGATCGCCGGCACCAGCGTGGACGTCCTGGCCGACTCGGCCTACGGTTCCGGGGAAATGCTCGCCGCCCTGGCCCGCACCGCACATACCCCGGTGATCAAACCATGGCCGCCGCGCCCTGCAGTTGAAGGCGGGTTCACCCTCGATCACTTCACCGTCGATGAAGCGGCCGGCACCGTGACCTGCCCGCGCAACATCACCCGCACCATCACCGTCAAACGGCGGGTCACGTTCGGCGCCGCCTGCACCGAATGCCCCTTCAGGGCCCGGTGCACCACCTCACCACGGGGACGCAAGCTCGTTCTCCACGAACACGACACGTTGCAGCGCGAACACCGCCAACGCGCCGCGGATCCTGCCTTCCAGGACGACTACCGCACCCACCGGCCCATGGTCGAGCGGTCCATCGCCTGGCCCACCCGCGGGAACCGCCGCGTTCCCCACCGCGGCATCAGCCGGAACAACGCCTGGCTGCAGCTACGGATCGCGGGACTGAACCTGCGACGCCTGCTCACGCTCGGGCTGACCGTGAACGAGGAATCATGGGCGCTGGGATAACCCACCGCCCGGACCCCGGCCAATCAATCCCACCACTGGATGACGCCCCACATCTGGGTGCAGAATGAACCCAGCGGGCGGAACGACCCCGTTGTCGCACCTAGGGTGCTGACCAGAACACGCCGCTTGACGGCCATTGGTGGCGTTCCGCCCGCCCCACAATCACGTTGTTCAGCAGTCTCCTAGGCGCTAGGTATAAGACGGGCCACGGAGGTCCGGTCCCTGTGCTGGTGCCGCGCGCGGCACCAGCACAGGGACCGTTATCTCGTCAGGATATACTGTTGCCAACTTTTGGCAATCGGTTGTCAAGTCGGGGCGGTCTGGCTAGACTCAGGGAAGCGCATGCCCGTGAACAACGATTCAGCGCCGATTGCCGCCTTGCGGGCGACGGATCCAAAGGAGATTTCCGTGACTGAAACAAATGCCGTATGGAACCTGTCCGGTTTCGGCGACGAAGTAGACCCCGATCCCAACGTGCAGGCAGCCGTCCTGCTGGCCCTCGGAGCCAGCCACATCGAGGTGCGTAGCGCGTGGGGCACCAATGTTTCAGAACTCGAGCCGGAAGATGTTGAGCGGCTCAAGGCAATCCTGGACCAAAATGGTCTGAAGGTTTCTGCAGTCGCAAGTCCCATCGGCAAGATTGACGTCAGTGTGCCGGTGGAGCGTGAGCTAGCCCGGCTGCGCCAGATTATTTCAGTAGCCAAGGGCCTGGACACCAAGTACATCCGCATCTTCTCCTTTTATCGGGCTGAAAGGCAGAGCCCTGAAGACATCCGCGACTCAGTCATGGAGCGCATGACCGCACTTACGAACGAGGCGGCAGCGTCCGGCGTCGTCCTCCTGCACGAAAACGAAAAAGGCATCTACGGCGACACTCCGGAACGCGTCCTGGACATCATGGAGACCGTCGATTCACCCGCACTGCGCATCGCTTGGGACAACGCCAACTTTGTCCAGGTGGGCGTCAAGCCGTACACGGAGGGTTACGCCACGCTGCGCCCGTACCTGGAGTACCTCCAGGTAAAGGACGCTGTCGCCGGCACGGGTGAAGTGGTTCCTGCCGGTGAAGGCGATGGCGAACTGGATGCCACCATCGCCGCGCTCAAGGCCGACGGTTTTGACGGCTTCGCTTCGCTGGAGCCGCATTTAGCCAGCACCCACGAACTGGGCGGATTCTCCGGGCCCCTCGCCTTCGGTTCTGCAGCTCGTGCCTTTGCGGCACTCGCGGCCAAGAACGGTGTTGCCTTGGCCTAAGGGCCGGTACGTTCAAAGGAACACATCTTTCGAGGGAGCAAGAATGCCTACAGCAGCAGTCATCGGTTGCGGTGATGTATCGAGCGTGCACTTCGGGGCGATCGCCAAGATCAACGACGTCGAACTCGTGGCGGTCTGCGATACCGATCCGGTGCGTCTGGAGGGGGCAGAAGCCGCCCATGGCGTTGAGGGGTACGCGAACTATCTGGAGATGCTCGAGGCGGTGAGGCCCGACGTCGTGCACATCTGCACTCCACACCACCAGCATGCCTCGCTAGCGGTCGAATGCCTCGAGCGCGGCGTCAGCGTGATTGTCGAGAAGCCGCTGGCCCACACTCTCGAAGAGGGGCGACGCCTGGTGGAAGCGGCTGAACGGACCACGGCGAAGATCGCCGTATGTTTCCAGAACCGCTACAACGCGACGTCGCAAGCGATGCGGAGCATGCTCGACGACGGCGGGCTGGGTCAGGTTCTGGGCGCCTCGGCCACCGTGATGTGGCACCGGACGGCCGAGTACTACCGGGACCGGCCGTGGCGCGGCACCTGGGCTGAAGGAGGCGGTGGCCTCATGATGAACCAGGCCATCCACACAGTGGACCTGCTCCAATGGCTGGTAGGTGACGTGACAAAGGTGGAAGGCCATGCCTCCACGCGTTCCCTGGGCGGTGTGATCGAGGTGGAGGACACAGCGGAATTCATCGCCGGGCACGCCAACGGCGCAACCAGCGTCTTCTACGCCACTCTGGCGAACGCCACCAATGCGCCGGTGACGCTGGACATCGTGACCGAAAAGGCCACCCTCAGCCTTCGCGGCGACCTCAACGTCACTTACGCTGACGGCACCGTGGAAACCATCCCCGAACGAGCCTTGGAATCAGGTGGGCGCGCGTACTGGGGCGTATCCCACGAACTCTTGATCAAGGACTTCTACGCCAAGCTCGAGGATCCTGCTCCGTTCTGGATCAGCCCTGCTGAAGCCGAAAAGTCACTCAGGATCGTGAAAGACATCTACGCGCAGAGCTACCCGGAGATTTCCGGGCAGGTGCGCTAACTACATGGCCCACGTGGGCCCGGAACACAACGGAGGACACAGTGGCCAAAATTGGCGTACAAGCGATGATGCTGAAGGGCAGTTTCGCTGAACTCGGAGCGTTTGAAACGCTCCGCAAGGTAAGTGCGATCGGGTACAACGCCGTCGAGATTTCCCAGATCCCGATGACACCGGACAACGTTGCCGAACTGGACCGCTCCCGCAGCGAACTGGGCATGGACATCGCCGCGCTGTCCGTGGCAATGGAAACCCCCAAGGGCATGCCGGGCGATTCGCTCAAGGACCATTTCGACAAGATCGTGGACGACGCAAGGCGCTTGGACACGAACCTCCTGCGGATCGGCATGATGCCGTTTCCCGCCATGAAGTCGATCAACGCCGTGGTGGACTTCGCGAAGCAGGCCAACGAATACGCGGAGAGGCTCCGGGAAAACGGCATCGGCTTGTATTACCACAACCACCACATTGAGTTCGCGAAATTCGACGGCAAATACATGCTGGACATCATTGCCGAGAACTCCCCGGCCATGGGCATGGAGATCGACGTGCACTGGGTGCAACGCGGCGGACTGGACCCTGTCCGGACCCTGGCCAAGTACGCCGGACGCACAGCTATGGTGCACCTGAAGGACTACCGGATCGGCGAGTTGCCGGAGTCGGCCTTCGGGCTCCTCGAAACGGGAGACCTCACGGGCTTCATGGCCGAGTTCAGAAACGTGGTCCAATTCGCCGAAGTGGGCGAAGGCAACCTGGACTTCCCCTCGATCATCCCGGCCGCCCACGCCGCCGGCGCAGAGTACATGCTCGTCGAGCAGGACGAGCTGTACGGACGCACTGTCTGGGAAGCCTTGCAGACCTCCCACGACAACCTGGTGGCCATGGGCCACGCAGACCTCTTCTAGGATCGCTCCGCGGGACCCGCAAGACTCCCCACCCCATCGAATATGGAGAATCACTCATGAGCACGAAAGTCCGCCTTGGCATCATCGGCCTGGGCCAGCAGGGCGGCATGTACGCCAAGTTCATCACGGACGGAATGGTCCCGAACATGGTAATTGGCGCCATCTGCGACACCGATCCCGCAAAAAAGGAGTTGGCGGCCACCCAGTATCCTGATGCACCGTTCTACGACGACTACATCGCCATGCTTGAAAGCGGCGACGTCGATGCGATCGTCACGTGCGTGCCGCACTTCCTGCACCCGGAAATGGGCATCGAATCGCTCAAGCGCGATATACACGCCCTAGTGGAGAAGCCTGCCGGCGTCTATACCAAACAGGTCAAGGAGCTGAACGAATTCGCGGCCAGTAAGCCCGAGCTTTCCTTCGGCATCATGTTCAACCAGCGCAACAACCCGCTCTACAAAAAGCTCAAGGAGATCGTCGACAACGGCGAGATCGGCAGCATCCGCCGCACCAACTGGATCATCACCAACTGGTGGCGTCCGCAGGGCTACTACAACTCCAGCGAATGGCGCGCCACGTGGGGCGGCGAAGGCGGCGGCGTCCTGGTCAACCAGGCACCCCACCAGCTTGACCTCTGGCAGTGGATCTGCGGCGTGCCGAAGTCCGTCTACTCCAAGGTGGCCTACGGTTTCCGCCGTGACATCGCAGTGGAGGACGAGGTCACCGCGGTAGTGGACTACGGCAATGGCGCCACAGGGGTGTTCGTCACCGCCACGCACGACCTCGTGGGAACCGACCGCTTCGAGATCTTGGGCGACCAGGGCAAGATCGTCGTGGAAAACAGCAAGACCGCCACAGTCACCAGGCTGATCAAACCAGAGCGCGAACTCAGCGACGGCATGGACATGGACGATGTCCGCAAGCTCTTCATGGGTGAGTTGAAGGCCGAGGACTACTACACCACGGAGGTCATCGAGTTCGAGTCCGTCTGGGGCGGACAGCACGCTGGCGTCTTGGAGAACTTCGCGGCCAACATCCTGGACGGTACTCCGCTGCTGGCCCCCGGCTCGGACGGGATCAAGGGAGTGCGCCTGGCGAATGCGATCCACCTGTCCAGTTGGACCGGCAGGGAGGTCTCCCTCGAATTAGACGAAGAGGAGTACATGCGCGAACTCAACAAGCGCATCAGGGAAGAAGGAAAGTTCCCTGAACGCTACTAGTGAGCGGTGCGCTCGCAGTTAGCCGCTCATTTGGGCAGGACGGTCGCCAGCCGATTGATTGGCAACCGTCCTGCTTATTGTTGCCAAGCACGATTACGATGGAGCCGTGACCCAAGCGACGAACTCCGGAGCAGCAGCTGTCCCAGCCAGGCGTGGACGCGGGGAGAAATCTTCACCGACCATCTACGACATCGCGAAGCTGGCGGGAGTCAACCCCTCCACGGTCTCGCGCGCGCTAAGCAAGCCGGGGCGGGTCAGTGCCAAGACCCAGAAGATCATCGAGGATGCCGCCGAGCAGCTGAACTACCGGGTGAACCCGTTCGCCCGGGCGCTTCCCACTGGCCGCACCCAAACGATCGGGCTGATCGTCGCGGATATTACCAACCCGACGTTCTTCGACATTATCCGCGGCGCGGAGACCACCGGATCCGCCCGGGATTACACCCTGGTGTTGGCTGAATCCGCGGAGTCGTCGGAAACTGAGCTCACCGCGGCCCGCCGGATGTTGAGCACGGTGGACGGCCTCATTCTGGCGAGCCCGCGTATGGACGATGAACAGATCCGTGCTTTGGCCTCGGAGAAGCCGGTGGCCGTTATCAACCGCGAAGTGGACGGCGTGCCATGCGTGGTTCCGGACGTGAACAAAGGCATCAGCCAGGCTGTCCGGAGTCTTGCCGCGAATGGTCATCAAAAGCTCGCCTACGTTGCCGGCCCGCCGCAGTCTTGGATGTCCCGCCGCCGTTGGGAGGGGGTCCAGGCGGCCTGCGAGTGGTACAAGCTGGGGGCGGTCCGTTTGGAATCGTCCAAGCCAACCGTCGACGGCGGTCGCCAAGTAGCGCGCGACGTCCTGTCGAGCGGCGCGACGGCGGTCATCACTTATAACGATCTTCTCGCCATAGGCCTCATGCAGGAATTGCAGGCCGCCGGTATGCGCGTTCCCGACCAGATCAGCATTGTGGGATTCGACGACATCTTCGGGGCGGACTTCACGACCCCCGCACTCACTACTGTCAGGTCACCCTTGGGGGAGTGTGGGTCCCGCGCCGCAGCCCTGCTGCTGGATATGCTGCTCGGCCATGAGGGCCCCGGGGGAGTGGTTCACGTGGATACGGAGCTCGTGGTGCGCGGCTCCAGCGGGCGGCTGCTCGCCTAGCTTCAAGCGATCCTCGAGGATCGTTGCAACGAGATGGCAAAAGATGGCAACCGGTTGACATACCGCCTCCCCGGATCGAAAATTGACCTATGTCACAGTCGATCGCAGCCAACCCTGACCGCCTCCTACCTGCGGATCCCGGGACGCGCAGCATTGCGCGCTCCTTGCTGGAGCGCGTCCAGGACCTGCCCATCATCTCGCCGCATGGCCACGTTGACGCCGCCGTCATCGAGCACAACACCCCGTTCCCTGATCCGGCCGCGCTCCTGGTCAGCCCGGACCACTACGTCACCCGCCTGATCCACGCCAGCGGAGTCTCCATGGACAAGCTGATTTCAGGGGGCGCCAACGCATCCGAATCGCGGGAGATCTGGCGGACATTCGTCCAGGCCTGGCCCCTGTTTGAAGGCACGGCCTCGGGCTACTGGCTGCGCACGCAGTTCGAAAGCGTGTTCAAGCTCGGCGCGGATATCGGCGACATGTCCGCCGATGCCAGCTACGACGCCATTGCCGCCAAGCTCGTGGAGCCCGACTTCCGTCCCCGCCAGCTCTTCAAGGACTTCAACATCGAGGTCCTGGCCACCACGGACGATCCTCTGGACAGCCTCGCCAGCCACAAGGCCATCGCCGAGGACCCCTCTTTCAATGGCCGGGTGCTGCCCACGTTCCGCCCGGATGCCTATCTGAACATCGCGCACCCCACGTGGAGCGCCAACGTCGAGCGGCTTGTCGATTCCGCCGGAGATGGCGCCACCGGCTACGCCGGCTATATCGAGGCCCTGGAAAACCGGCGTCGCTATTTCGTAGACCATGGCGCGGTCTCCGCGGACCACGGAGTCCTCACCCCCGCAACGCTCAAGCTGGACCGTACAGACGCCAAGAGGATCTTCGAACTTGCGCGTGCCGGCAAGGCCACGTCCGAGGACCGCAACACCTTCGAAGCCCACATGATGTACCAGATGGCCCGGATGTCCGTGGAGGACGGCCTGGTGATGACCATCCACCCGGGTTCCTTCCGCAACCACCACCAGCCCACCTTCGATGCCTACGGTGCGGACACCGGTCACGACATCCCGTTCGCCACCAACTACACCGCGGCGATCCGGCCCCTGCTCCAGGACTTCGGCACGGCCAAGGACTTCCACCTGGTGCTGTTCACGCTGGACGAGACCGTGTTCTCCCGCGAACTGGCACCCCTGGCAGGGTTCTACCCGGCCGTGTACCTCGGAGCACCTTGGTGGTTCCTTGACGCCCCCGATGCCATGCTCCGCTTCCGTTCCGCCGTCACCGAAACCACCGGCTTCTCGCGGTCCTCGGGCTTCATCGACGACACCCGCGCATTCTGCTCCATCCCGGCCCGGCACGACGCGTCCCGCCGGATCGAAGCCTCGTTCCTCGCCCGCCTCGTGGCCGAGCACCGGGTCAGCGAAGCCCGCGCCCACGAACTCATCGTCGACGTCGTCGACGCCTCACCCCGAAGGGTATTCAAGCTGTGACCACCGAACCCAAGCAGCCCGCGGACCTGCCCCGCTTGAGCCGTGCCGTCAGGCCCACCGAGAAAGCTCCTGTGCGCATTGTGCACATGGGACTGGGGGCCTTCCACCGCTCGCACCAGGCGTGGTACACCCAGCACGCCAGCGACGCCGCGGAGTGGGGCATCGCCTCCTTCACGGGCCGCCGCCCGGACGCCGCACAGGTCCTGGCTACCCAAGATGGCCTCTATACCTTGGTGGAGCGTTCGGACGCGGGTGACTCTTTCGAGGTCATCAGCAGCATCGTCGAGGCCGTTGACGGCGCCGACGTCGAGCGTTTTGTCGAGCTTGTCGCAGCCCCGCTGACTTCCGTGGTGACGCTCACTGTCACCGAGGCCGCCTACAGGCTTGGAGCCGACGGCAAGCTGGACAGCCAGGCGCCGGACGTCGCGGCTGACCTCGCTTTGCTCGCTGGCGGCTCTGCTTCCGGCGAGCCGTCGACGCCGTTGGGCCGCCTCGTGCTGGGCCTCGCCTCCCGTCGCGATGCCGACGCCGGCCCCCTCGCCGTCGTCTGCTGCGACAACCTTTCGAACAACGGGACCGTGGCCAGAAACGCCGTGGTGGGGATGGCCAAGGCGTTCGACGCCGGACTCGCCGCCTGGATCGATGCCAACGTCAGTTTTGTCAGCACTTCCGTTGACCGCATTACGCCGCGTACCACGGAGGCCGATATCGACGCCGTCGCTGACGCCTGCGGATACCGCGACGAATCACCCGTGGTCGCCGAGCCCTTCCGCGACTGGGTCCTCAGTGGGGACTTCCCCGCCGGGCGCCCGCACTGGGAAGACGCCGGCGCCATTTTCGTGGACGAAATCGAGCCGTACGAGAACCGCAAGCTGTGGCTCCTCAACGGCGCCCACTCGCTCCTCGCCTATGCCGGCCAGCTGCGAGGCCACAAGACCGTGGCGGAGGCCCTCGCTGACGAGTCCTGCCGCCGGGCGGTGGAAGACTTCTGGGGCGAGGCCGCTGCCAACCTCGACGGCGACGAGTTGCGCATCCCCGAGTACCGGGCTGCCCTCCTGGAGCGCTTCGGGAATTCCCGGATCGCCCACCATCTGGCCCAGATAGCCATGGACGGCAGCACCAAACTGCGCATGCGAGCCGTACCGGTCCTCCGCGCCGAACGTGCCGCCGGTCGAAGCGGCGAAGCGGCTGCGCGCATGATCGCCGCCTGGTCTGCCTACACCGCCTCGGCAACTGGACTTCAGGATCCGCGGGCGGCAGACATCGTTGCGGCTAACGCGCTTGGGGGCCGTGCCCGGCTCGAGGCGCTGCTGGGCCTGGTGGATCCGGAATTGGCCGCCGACGCCGGGATCGTGGACCTCGTCGAAGCCTTGGCCGAGACCTTCGCGGCCGCCGGCAACCTCAGCTAACACGGTTCGAATACTGCCCGGACCGCCGGAACAACCGGCTGCCCGGGCAGCGGCCTTAACGCCGGACGCCTGAAGGGGCAGCGGAATCAGCTGCGTCAGGAAAAGTCTCGACGAAATAGATACTGCAACCGGTTGCCAGAAATTGTCATCCAACCTAAGATCATCAATACGCAGCCTGTGGTGCACGTCGCACCCGGGCCAAGGCCAGCCCTCGATCAGCAACCCTGAAAGGACCAGCTGTGAAAATCATTGCCGCTGAAGTCTTCGTGACCAGCCCCACCCGGAACTTCGTGACCTTGCGGATCACCACCGAGGACGGCGTGACCGGCATCGGCGATGCCACACTGAACGGCCGTGAACTCGCCGTGGCCGCGTACCTGAAGGAACACGTCGCGCAGCTGCTGATCGGCAAGGACCCGCACCGCATCGAGGACACGTGGCAGTTCCTCTACCGCTCCTCGTACTGGCGCCGGGGCCCGGTCACCATGGCCGCTATTGCCGCCGTCGACATGGCCCTGTGGGACATCAAGGGAAAAGTTGCCGGACTGCCGGTCTACCAGCTCCTGGGCGGTGCCTCCCGCAACGGGCTCCGTGCGTACGGCCACGCCTCGGGCGCGGACATCCCCTCCTTGTTCGACTCGGTCCGGGAGCACCTGGAATTGGGCTACAAGTCGATCCGCATCCAGACCGCCATCCCGGGCATCAAGGCCGTCTACGGCGTGGCAGCCCAGGCGCAGGCCTCCGGGGAGCGTTACGACTACGAACCTGCCGGCCGCGGTGCGTTCCCGCAGGAAGAGGACTGGGACACCCGCGCTTACCTCCGCCACCTGCCCACTGTCTTCGAAGCAGTACGCAACGAATTCGGTCCGGAAATCCCGCTGCTCCACGATGGCCACCACCGCATGACCCCCATCCAGGCAGCCAAGCTCGGCAAGGCCCTGGAACCATACGACCTGTTCTGGCTCGAAGACTGCACCCCGGCCGAAAACCAGGAAGGGCTGCGCCTAGTCCGCCAGCACACCACCACCCCGCTGGCCATCGGCGAAATCTTCAACACGGTCTATGACTTCCAGACCCTCATCAAGGAACAGCTGATCGACTACGTCCGGGCCGCGTCCACCCACTTCGGTGGAATCTCTCCGCTGAAGAAGGTCATGGACTTCGCCGCCCAGTACCAGATCAAGTCCGGCTTCCACGGCCCCACGGACATTTCACCGGTCGGTTTCGCCGCCCAGCTTCACGTGGGCCTGGCCATCCACAACTACGGCATCCAGGAGTACATGCAGCACTCGGACAAGACCAACACGGTCTTCGAGCAGTCCATGACCTTCACCGACGGCTACCTGCACCCGGGCGACAAGCCGGGCCTCGGCGTCGAATTCAATGAGGAAGCCGCCAACTCCTTCCCGTACCAGCAGGCCTACCTGCCCTACAACCGCCTCGTCGACGGCACCGTTCATGACTGGTAGGAACACCGCCATGGCTGGTGATCCGGAGGCGGCGCCGGAAGCACCGCGCCGCATTGTGGTGATGGGCGTTTCCGGCTGCGGCAAGACGACCATCGGGGACCTTGTGGCCCGGGAGCTGGGGGTTCCGTTCCTCGACGGCGATTCGCTCCACCCCGTGGAGAACGTTGCCAAGATGGCTGCCGGAATTCCGCTGACAGATGAGGATCGCTGGCCGTGGCTGGCGACGGTTGGCACCGAACTTGCGAACGCAGGACGCGGCGGGCTGGTGCTTGCCTGCTCGGCCCTGCGTCGCAGCTACCGGGATGCCATCCGTGAGAAAGCCCCGGACACCATCTTCCTCCACCTGCACGGCAGCAAAGAGGTGCTTAGGGAACGGACAGAAGGGCGCACTGGCCACTTCATGCCGCCCGCGCTGCTGGATTCGCAGCTCGCCACCTTGGAACCGCTCGACGCCGACGAGGCAGGGATGGTCGTAGATATCGCCGCCCCCGTCAGCGAAGTGGTGGCTGAGGCGCTGGCTGGAATTGCCGCCGTCGGCCGTTCCGCGGCTCCGGCAACCAAAGGCGCCGGGGCCGTGGGCACCCAAACGGGCCAGTTCGACGTCGACCTTCAGGCGGCGCCGTTCAACCTCGATGACGACGCCGTTGCATGGGTGGAATCCACGATCGGCGGCATGAGCCTCGAGGAAAAAATCGGGCAGCTCTTCATCAACCACAACAACGATTACTCCCCGGAGTACCTAGACGGCGTACTGGAGAACTACCACGTCGGCGGCATGCGATACAGGCCAGGCCCCTCCGCAGCAGTGCAGCAACACATCCGCTATGCCCAGTCCAAAACGCGCATCCCGCTCTTGGTTGCCTCTAATCCGGAAATGGGGGGAGCAGGAAGCTGCGACGACGGAACTTTTGTGTCGACGCACCTGCAGGCCGGCTCGCACCCGGATAAGTCCATCGCCCGGAAAATGGGTCAGGTTGCTGGAGTGGAAACTGCGGCTCTGGGCTGCAACTGGGCCTTCGCGCCGATCGTGGACATTCATTACAACTGGCGGAACACGGTCATCTCCACCAGGGCCTTCGGGAACACGCCGGAAATCGTGGTGGAGCGCGCCAAGGAGTACTTCGACGGGATCAGCGAATCGCCCACCGCCTGTGCCATCAAGCATTTCCCGGGCGACGGCGTGGACGAACGGGACCAGCACGTGGTTACGTCCTACAACACGCTCGGGTACGCGGACTGGAATGCCAGCTACGGGCACGTTTACCGGGAGATGATCGGCTACGGAGTCCAATCGATCATGGTTGGACACATCGGGGCGCCGGAGCTCACGCGGCATTTCCGTCCGGGGACGGAGGACAGGGACATCCTGCCCGCCACCCTCGCTCCGGAGCTACTCCAGGATCTGCTCCGTGGTGAACTCGGCTTCAACGGCCTGATCCTCACGGATGCCTCACAGATGATCGGCCTCACCCAGGCGATGAAGCGCAAAGACCTGGTTCCGGCCACCATCGCAGCCGGCTGTGACATGTTCCTGTTCTTCCGCAACCCCGCGGAGGATTTCCAGTACATGATGGACGGCTACAAAACAGGAATCATCACCGAGCGGCGCCTCCACGATGCGCTGCGCCGGATCCTGGCGTTGAAGGCCAGCCTGGGGCTGCACAAGAAGCTCCCGCAAGAATTGACGCCGCCGCCCGAGGCACTCCGGGTGATTGGCAGCGACGCCCATCTTGCGGTCGCCGCCGAGATCGCAGACAAGACCGTCACCCTGATCAAGGACACCGCCAGCAACCTGCCTATCACGCCGGAAACGCACAAGCGCATACGCCTGTACGGCATCTCCGGCGGTTCCGATTTCACCAGGGCGGATCCGCTGGCCTACTTGGACACGGTCAAGGAAGAGTTGGAAAGCGCAGGCTTTGAAGTCCATGTCTTCAAGACGGCCGGGCAGCGTGAAGCTGCGGGGGAGTCCGGAGTGAACTTCATGAGCGTCATCGCCGACGAAGCGACCGGCGACTACGCGGACAAGTACGACGCCGCCTTCGTCTTCGCCAATGTCAAGGGCTTCGCCCAGGAAGCTGCCATCCGCATCAAATGGTCCAGCCCCATGGCGGCGGAAATCCCCTGGTACGTCACTGAGGTCCCCACGGTGTTCGTCTCACTGAACCAGCCGAACCACTTGATCGATGTGCCGATGGTCAAGACTGCCATCAACGCCCATGCGGGAACTCGCGAGGCCATTCGGGCGACAATCCAGAAAATCCAGGGTAAGTCCGAGTTCCGGGGAACGTTCAACGAGAACGTGTTCTGCGATTCGTTCGACACCCGGCTGTAGCGGCGGCCAGTTGTAGCTGCGACAGGCTCCAGCCTGTGACTGCCACTCCCCAGCCGCAAGGGGGAGTGGCAGTCACGGTCCGGGCGTCCCGGAATGGTCGAGAATCTCCTGAGCTGCACACATTGTCGATGCCTCGCAGTAGTATGCGGGCATGCCTGACCAGCCCGAGTATCCCGCGCCCCTGAACTCAGTTGGCGCCCCGCCTCCGCGTCAAACGGAACCCCTGTCAACTGTTTCGAGGGTGCCCGTCATCGCCAAGCTCGTGTGGCCGAAATACCTTCAATACGTTCCGGCCATGGTCACCCGGACGGCAGAGGGCAAAGTGTTGGTGCAATGGTGGCCGAACCCTTTCGGATCGGCCACGAGGTTGACCTGGCTGAAAGATACGGACGTGCGGGCCGAACTGCGCTACGAGAGATGAATCAGGCGGCCGGGTTCGCGACGTCCACCAACTTGGTGTTGTCGTCCACCAGCTCTACGGGCCTCATCGTCCATGACGACGCCAAGCCATACGCATCTCCAAGCACCACATCCAAGAGGGCCTGGCCCCGGGTTTCCTTGGGGTCGATCCAATCGTCGATCATGTCCGCAGAAATCGGCACCGGGATCCGGTCATGCAAATTGTGCAGTCTTTCGTGAACGCCTTCCGGAGGGGAATCCATGGTCAGGATCGAGCAGGACAAACGCCACGCTCCAGGCGCGGACTTGTCTAAGATGCTCTCGTCACGCCACGGCGCAAACAAACCGGCGAAAGTAATCAGCTCGTCCTGCGGTTCGACGATGTAGCGCTGCTTGGGATCTTTGCGGCCCGGCCCCGACTTCTTCCACTCGTAGTAGGCAGAAGCCGGGACGACGGCCCGCCACTTAGGCAGGGAAGCTTTGAACACCGGGATTGCCCCAGCGGTTTCCGAACGCGCATTCCATGTGGGTACCTTCGAATCGAAGGACTTTGAAAATGATGGAACCAAGCCCCACCGCCCGGCCGCGAGCTCCCGTCCGACTGAACCGTCTCCTGCCCGCCCCCTCAGGAAGACCACAGGGTCAGTCGGATTGATCTGGAGCGTTGGTGAGGGGTAGTCGGTATCACCCCGCAGCACAGCACCGAGCTTCCTCGAGAGATAGTCTGCCTCGAAACCGACACTGAACCGACCGCACATATCGACATTCTCGCCCAGCGCTTGGGACAACGCCAGTCTTCGGCGACCATACTGGAGCAAGATCGAAGAACCCATATCCTGACAACCCGGACATTTGGAGGGCCCCATGAGCAACCCCCGTGGCGAGGACACGCCGCTGGCCAAGGGCAGCCCCACCCGATTGACCGGGCCTGTATTGGCAGGGGTGCTCCCGAATCAGCCTGCCATGGTGGTTGAGAGGGCCGCGGAAGTAGCACTTACGGGCGGATTGGAACTGGTCCTGGCCTTCGCTGATGTCACCCGTTTTCCTGCGGCTGGGGACCGGGACGGGCATCTGGCGGCCCAGCCGATCGATCCTGACGGAATCGACGACGACGCCGCGGCCATTTCGGAGTCGCTGCGGTCCCGCATCGCGGATCAACTCAACGGATCGGGTGTGCAGTGGTCATTTGTCGCACTCGCGGGCGAGCCTGCGAGGTCATTGGGCCGCTATGCCGCGAGTATCAACGCCTCCATGATCGTCGTGGGAACCAAGGAACATGGCCTCGGTCCGAAGTTTGAAGGATTAGTCACTGGATCGGTAGCGTTGCACTTGGCCCATCGCCAAAACTGCCCCGTGCTCATGGTTCCCTTGGGCCATCACGACGCAAGCAGGGATCAATGAAGGAAAGCAGCACGGCCGCGCCCGGCGCTAAAACGCAGGCGGCGCGACCAAAGGATGAGCGACAGCACCGCCCGCTCCATCTGCATGGGCGGTTCGTTCTCCTCGTGGCGGCTGGAGGAATCCTCGGCGCCCTAAGCCGCTACTGGTTTGGCATGGCCGTTCCGGCGCCGGACGCGTGGCCGCTGCCCACTTTGCTTATCAATCTGTCCGGCGCGCTCGCGCTCGGCTGGCTCCTCGAAGCGCTTGCTCGGAGCGGGCCCGACGCCGGACTCCGCCGGGTTGCACGGCTCGGCATCGGGAGTGGTTTCCTCGGGGCCTACACCACTTACAGCACCCTAGCGCTGGACTCCTTGCATCTCTTCGGCGCCGGCCGGGGAATGGACGCTCTGTGGTACCTGGCAGCCAGCCTGTTCGGCGGTGCCGCGGCCACAACCCTGGGTATCTGGCTTGGAGCGTTCCGGCACAAGTCCGCCCAACAGATGCAGAAGGCCCAACCATGACTGTCCTCCTGATCGCACTCACGGGCGGCGCAGGGGCGGCCGCCCGGTTCGTGGTGGATGGCCTGGTCCGTTCCTGGGCCCGGACCGCCCTGCCGCTGGGCACCATTTTCATCAACGTCTCCGGCTCACTGCTCATGGGGATCTTGGCAGGACTGGTCATGGCCCATCAGGCTCCTGAATCCCTTCAGTTGATTCTCGGTACCGGATTCCTGGGTGGATACACGACCTTCAGCACAGCAAGCCTGGAGACTGTCAGGCTTGTCCAGAGCGGCCGGACGGGCCTGGCCCTCCTCAACGGAGCGGGCACAATGGCCGCTTGTGTCGGCGCCGCAGCAGCCGGTGTCGGGCTAGTTCTCTTGCTCTGAAGCGGCGTGTCAGCTGTAAAGCCCCGCCAGCAACTCAACAATGCGTTCGCGCTCCCGCGGCGGGTCCTTCTTCGACCAAGCCGCATAGACGGGGACGGGCGGGCATCGCGCACCGGACGGTAGACGAGGCCGCGCCGTCGATACTGGTACACCGTCGACTCGGCGGTGATGCCGCGCGCCGCACCGCTGCCGATGAGCGTCAGCCAGTCGTCGACGTCGTGAATGGCGATTACCTCCTGCGGGCGAGCCTGCTCGGGCCAGAGCTCAAGGGTGGTGCTGCCTGTACGGAGATCCATCGCCACCGGCCGCTGGGCAATCTGCGCAAGCGTCACCGTCCGTCTGGGCGCCAGAGGATCGTCCGAGGACATGACACAGTAGCGCTTCTCCGCACCAATGCGGATGTGCTCGACGGCGGCCGCTTCAGGCAGGCGCCGAAGGATGGCGAAGTCGGTGGTCCCGTCGGCGAGCCCCGCCGTCGGGCTGTTGGAGTGGATGAGCCGAAGTTCCGTGTCGGCGAACGTGGCGGTCCACCGTCTCTGGAACTCGGTGGTGTGCTCTCCCAGGGCGGACCACGCGTAGCCGATCCGTATTTTGTCCGTTCCGGCCCGCGCCTCCTGTTCCAGCTCGGCAAGGAGCGTGAGCAGGCGCCGCGCCTTGGCCAGCACCCGCTCACTGCCGGGGGTCAGGGCCACGCTCCGAGTGGTGCGTTCAACGAGCTTCACGCCGAGAGTGTGCTCCAGTGCGGCGATGTTGCGCGACACGGCCGCCTGGGACATCCGGAGCTCAATGGCAGCGTCGGTGAAGCTGCCCTCCTCGGCTACCGGCACCAGGCAGCGCAACTGCCTTAACTCCACGCCCATGCCCCCATCATATTCATGCATTCACCGTATAAATTGGGCGGTCCATGCATTTTTGGTGATGCGGGCTGGGGCGCAGAATTCCCTCATGAGCGAAAGAAGCGCAGTCATCGGGTCCGGAGGGTCGCCGTCGCAAAAGGCGGGCGGCGTGGCAACGCTTGTGGCCAGTTCGCTGTCCAACCAGCTGGGTGCCGCGAGTGGCTCCCTCGCATTCCCCATCATTGGACCCCTGGGGGTTGTTGCGGTCCGCCAACTCGTGGCCGCCGCAGTTCTCTTGCCCATCGTTCGTCCGCGGTTGCGCGAATTCAGTTGGCGGCAGTGGTGGCCTGTGCTCCTCCTGGCCGTGGTGTTCGGGACCATGAACCTCTGCCTGTGCGCATCCATCCAACGGATCGGGCTGGGTTTAGCCGTGACACTGGAATTCCTGGGACCCTTGGCTGTCGCACTGCTCAGTTCGCGCCGTAAGAGCAGCGCCGTGTGTGCTGTGGCCGCGGGTGCCGGCGTAGTGGCGATTACCCAGCCGGACGCATCAATGGACTATGCCGGCATCGGTCTCGGACTCGTCGCCGCGTGCAGCTGGGCTTTCTACATCCTGCTGAACCGAACCGTCGGAAAACGCATCCAGGGTATCCAGGGGACAGCTGCCGCAACGGGGGTGTCGGCAACGCTGTACTTACCGGTCGCCGTCGCGATCTTTGTGGGCCAGCCGCTGGACGGCTTTGCCATCATCTGCGCTGTCAGTGCCGGCATCCTGGCCTCCGTGCTGCCTTACGTTGCAGATCTGATCGCGCTGCGCCGGGTCCCGGCCCAGCTGTTTGGTGTGCTCATGAGCATCAATCCGGTGTTCGCAGCGATCATTGGATCGCTTGCCCTAAACCAGGAACTCAATGTTGGGCAGTGGGCCGGGATTGCGCTGATCATCGCGGCCAACGCCGGTGCGCTGCTGCTGCGGGGCGGAAAGCAGTAGGGCAGCGTCAGGCCTCAGCCTCCCTAAGAGCCTGCTCCTCGTGTCGGTAGCCGACCGTCTCGTAAGCGACGACGATGAGCGCGGGCGATGCAGCGACGAGGAGCAGCGCGGCGCCCACACTCGCGCCGAGGCCCACCGCGACTACCGCGGATACAAGGGCGAGCGCGGCCGCGCTGAATATCCAGATGTGGTAGCGGTCGGCAGTGCGCAGCAGGAGTGAGTAGATGGTCACGAGGGTCAGTTCGAAGACGAACACTGGAAGGGCGACGGCGAGCACTGTGGCGGTGGCGTCGATGTGGCTCCCACCGGAGATGAAGATCGCCGCGCCATGGAGGCCGGCGCCGGTGCAGACGACCGCGGCGAACACGACGATGTGCAGGTAGCTCCATCCGAACGCGCGACGGCGATGATGTCCCAGTACCCGCCCGGATGGGACAGTGAAATACAACCACCACATCGCGAAGGCGAGGGCGGTGCCGCCGGAGGCGACGAGCACGACCTCGACCGACCAACCCGACCGGTCGACGACGGCCGAGATCGCGAGCACAGCGCCGAGGATCACCTCGCCGAGTGTGATGATCACGAGCAGCGAGTACCGTTCAGCGATGTGGTGCGGATGCCAGGGGGTGCCACCGTCCTTGCGCTCGGCGAGGAGCGGGCCCAACAACTCGACACCGACGAGAGCCGCGATGATCCACGACGTCGACCCGATCGGGAGCGAGGCGAAGATGAGTACCACCCATCCGACCTGGGCCACCGAAACGGCAGCCACGTAGGTCAGGCACGCCCGCCGATGCTCAGGATCATGGCGCGCAGCGCGCAGCCAGAGAGCGACCGCGGCGACACGCATGATCACGTACCCGCTTACCATGATCGCGTTGTTGACATGGCGGCCTTCGTCGATCGACCGGAAGAAGGGTGGCATGCCGAGGGCGATCACGAGCACCCCGATCATCTCGATCAACGTCGCGATGCGGAAGAACACGTCGTCGTTGTCATATGCGGAGGCCAGCCACGAGTAGTTGACCCACGCCCAGCTGATCGCGAAGACCCCAAGAACGAACCCGGTGACCGCGGCCGACCAATGTCCTTTCTCGAAGAGCAGCGCCGTCTGCGTCGAGACCGCACTGAAGGCCACGACGAAGACGAGGTCGAAGAGAAGCTCGAGCGGCGTCGAGGTCCGGTGTTGCTCGGCTGGATCGCGCCCCGACATACGTCCGAGCCGATGAGTGAGGCTCATACATGAAAGTTACTCCGATGGGGCGCTGCCGGGGAGGACTATCCGCCCCACGGGCAGGATCGGGCGCATGGCAAAGAAGACATTCCGCCGACGCTGACGGGTTGCCTACGCTCCCGATCCCCTTCCAAGTCAGGATTAACTTCTATAACGTCAAGGCCATGAACACGGTCCCGGAGGCTGGCGAACCCGTGGAACCGTTCCGTGTCGTCATCGGCTTCAACAATCAGGAACTCTCGACTTTGGTGTTCCGGCCATCCCCTTCACCAGCACCACTGATGCGGTGGATCATGTCGCCGCGAAGACCTGCTGCTTCGCCGTCACCTCAGATGAGGCGGGCGCCCCCACAACGTGCGCCCCGCACGGCTACGACGACCTGTTTGCGCGGAAGATAGTGCCGAACCCGGTGCTTGTTCCCCAAGATGTGTACGAGACGAAGACCAGACGGTGGAGGACGGAATGGCCCACGCTGACGGTGCTGCCATGGCCCACAGACGAAAAACCGCGTTAACCCACCCACGTACCCTCACTAGTAAGTATACTTACTAGTGAATGCCCGAGGCCGCCGGCCAGGGCACGCAAACAAACAAGGGAGACTCACATGTTGCTTTGGATAGCCATCGTTATCGCCGTTCTCTGGCTTCTCGGCTTTATCGGCAACATCGGCGGCGGGCTCATTCACCTGCTTCTGGTTATTGCCGTGGTCGTTTTGATTTTCCACTTCATCCGCGGCAGGTCACGCGTGTAGGGGTCTATGCCGGTTTCGATGACGGCGCCGTTGGCCGGCGAAGGACCGACCAACGGGCGAGGCTTGCGCCGGAGCTTTCCGCCCAGAAGCTTATGGGTTTGAATTGGTGTTCCTAGCCGTCCGGGTGGATTTCCCTCGCACTCACCCGCCCAGACTACGGCGTGAGGCCACCCACGTCGGGACCTAGCCTTCAACTGCCCCCGGCCTCTGCTTCTTCAAAGGGCGCCGGGGACTCTACCCTGCCTAGGAGCGACAGCCGACTTGCGATTCTGGCCAAGTCAACGGGCTGGGCACTTGTATGGGGGGAGCCTGTTCGGTGGGCCGGGTCCTGGGTGAGATCAGCGGCTAAGTCCCAATCCAGGGGGCCATGGCCTACGAGGAACAGGGTGATGTCCTGGTCGTACAGGACATCCACCAGGTTGCTGAACCTATGCCACGCGGGGGCGGAACCGGCGGCCGACTCCACCGTTGGCGAGGGGACGCCGTCGACCACCCAGGTCTTGTAGTCCATTGCCAAGGCCAGGTAGTCAGCCGTCGACGTCAGCCCGCCGCATAACTCGGAGAAACTGATCCAGAGCGTATCGTCTGCCGCTTTGGCGGTGAGCCGTTGCGCCGTGGGGGAGAGGACCCGTTCTTGTGACCTCGACGGCGGGAACAAACCGAAGGCGCCCAGCTGCGCCGTCGTCCCGGGTGTGATGATCCTGCCCCTGCTGAAGGCCTCCTGTCCGGGAATCACTTGAGCCAGTTTTTCCGCGTGAAGATGACGTACATGAGCAAGCCCGCCGCGCTCGCTTCGTTTTGCCGGTTCGCGGTCAGCGTGCCATCGAGGGTCAGGGCGTTCTGCAGCAGGTCGCGGAACCCATTGGCGCGGGAAATCACTTGTTCGACAGTCCGAACTCGGCAGCCACTGCCGCCATTTCCGTCTCGTCCGGCCGGTACAGTCCAAGCCACACCATTCCGCCGTGGGCGGCCAGTGTTTCGACACTCTGCTCGAGGCTTCCCGGAGTCGCGGTCCGGATGCCGTTGACGTAGACGGCGTTGTCAATGATGGTCACGAGGCTATTCTCCTCCCGTTATTGCCATGCCCCGATGATTGATCCGGCCACAGTCATGGCCACGATGTCATGGCCGGAATCGATGAGCGTCAGGGCGGACGGCCTACCCGCGAAACCGTTATGGATGACGTGGCCTCCGGCGCGGAAAACCATGGCAACTACCAACGCGAAGAAACCGCCGGACACGCTTCCGTGCACCCCCAACTTGCCGATGAGAACTGCCAGCAAGATGCTCGTCAGAGCTGCGGCAATCATCATGGGGATCCAGATCCGGGCGCCGCCGTCGATCTTCTTGAGGTCTTCCTCGGTCTTGCCGATGGCCTGCATCCATCGCCGGCCGAGGACTGCCGGCATGTACCAGACAAATCCAATGACCATGCTGGAAACGAAGGCCACCAGTATGGCCAGCCAGTTGAGTTGCGCTAGAGAAGAGAGCCAATTCATTCTGGAATCCTAGTCGGCTTCGCTGAGGGGCGATTCGGCCGCAGGCTGCCCTTTGCCCCGTTTCGCGGTGCTGGCCGTTTCGGCAGCGTCCACGAGCCTGCCGATGAGGGGTTCTGTCCGGTAGGGGATGTGGGTGTGCAGGGCGAGGACTGTTTCCGTTCGGATGACGCCCTTGATTCTGAGGATGGAGCGAAGCGCGGTTTGCAGGTTGTGCGTGTCGGTGGCCACCACCCTGCACAAGAGATCGCCCCTTCCGGAGATTTCATGCACCTCGAGTACCTGGGGGATGCGGCGCAAGGCTCCGATCACGCCGTCGAGTTCCCGGTGTGTCACCTCCAGGGTGACGAACCCGACGACGTCGTACCCCACCTTTTCGAGGTCGACTTCGCGGCCGCCGTCGTTCAGTACGCCTGAGCGAACCAGGCGGCGCATCCTCGATTGAGCGGTGTTGCGCGCAATCCCCAGGGACTCGCCGAGTTCGCCGATCTGAACCCTGGGATCACGGATCAACTCCAGGAGGATTTTCAGGTCCGTCGGGTCGAGGGTGCTCACGTCATCGCTCCAGATCATTCGTGGTCATCAGTGGTGATCACTTTTGACTGTTTTGATCAATTGTTGCATGCCTAGCTGCCCTATGTAGCAGGTCTGCGGAATCCTATTGCCATCAATGTTTGGGCCATGACCGTCCCGGCCCACGAGGCCAGGTTTCGGGATGGCCGCTGAGGCGAAGGCACGGAAATGACTGTCTTTAGCGAACTGCGCATGCGCCCGGCCACCGCCGAGCGCTGGGGCTGGGATGCTTCCATTACGGCACGGCTGGTCTTGGCCGGCGTCGTCATGTTCACACTGCTGGTCGGCGCCAACCTGGCGAGTCCGCTGTATTCGCTGCTTCAAGCGGAACTGGGGATAACCTCGCTGGGTGTGACCATTGCCTTTGCGAGCTACGTGCTGGCGCTCGTGGCTGTGCTGATGCTCGCTGGCCACTGGTCGGACCATATTGGCAGGCGCGCGGCCCTGGTGCTGGCTGTTCTCGTCGGCCTGGTGGGCGGACTGGTCTTCGCCAACGCGCACAACCTCTTCATGCTCTCAGCTGGACGCATGCTCCAGGGCGTCGCCGTCGGTCTTGCCACCGGGGCGAGCTCGGCAGCGCTGCGGGAATTACTCCCGTACCGGCCGGAATGGGCCTCGCGCTTCACCTTGCTTTCGTCTTCCGGCGGGGTGGCCGCCGGTCCTGCCATCGGCGGACTGCTTTCGCTGCTCCCGGGTGCAACCTCTACGCCGTTCATCATCCACGCCGCAGTGCTTCTCCTTTTGCTGGTGCCACTGTGGCTTCTCAAAGCGCGGCCTGCGATTCGGCCTGCCGAAGGTCCGCGGCCCTACACGGTCCTCGCCCCTCGCAGGCCCTCGGTGTCTAGGGAGGCAAGGGGAGCGTTTTGGCTCGCCTCGAGCGTGGGATTCCTGAGCTTTGCCGTGTTCGGATTCTGCCTTTCGCTCGCGCCCGGCTACTTCGCCGTCGTCGTGCACGCCGATTCGCGCCCTATGACCGGGCTGCTCGCCGGGCTGACGCTTGGTGCGTCCGCGCTAAGCCAACTGCTGACCGCCCGCGGCCGGTTCGCAGTGCCCACAGGACTGGCTGTCTTGGGGGTTTCCATTGTGCTTGTAGGTGCCGCGGGGTCTCTGTCCAGCCCGGTGCTGCTGGTGGCGGCGAGCTTGTCTGCCGGTGTTGGGCAGGGCATCGCGTTCCGGCTGGTGTTCAATGACGTTGCAGGAAAAGTGGAGGCATCGCGGCATGCCCAGATCATCAGCACGGTTTACGTCATCACCTACCTCGGCAGCGCTGTGCCCGTCATCGGGCTGGGCCTGGCGGCTTCGGTACTTGGACTGGATGTCGCGGCCAACTATTTCACCGTGGTGTGCGGATTGGCAGCCATGGCGCTCGCGTCCGTGTCCTTCCGCAGGGTGCTCCGGAAGGGCTGAGGGAAGGCTCATCGGGCGAGAACGACGGCGAAGCCGGCAACCGCTATTCGGGCAACGGTCCGTGGTTGCCCTGGATGTGCGCAAAGACCAAGGTGGTCTCGGTGTGGCCCACCACGGGGTCCGTAGCGAGGTTGTCCAGGACCCAGTCACGCAAGTCGTCGGTGTTGGCCACTGCGATGTGCAGCAGGTAGTCCACAGAGCCCGAAGTGTGGAACGTGGAGATCACTGCGGGGAGCGCCGGCACGCGGGCCGTGAAGCGGTCAATTTGGTCGCGGTCGTGGGCGCGCAGGCGCACGGCGATCAGGGCCTGGACCGAACGCCCGATAGCAGGCAGGCTGAGAACAGCTTCGAAGCCCTCGATGATGCCGCGCTCTGAGAGTGACCGCGTGCGCATGAGAGCGGTGGACGGGGCAATTCCAACCAGTTCGGCCAACTGCTTGTTGGAGATCCGGGCATCGTCAACCAAAGCCGCGAGGATGCGTTCGTCGATTGCGTCCAAGGGCTCGCTCATGCCGACGGGCCGAACGTTCTTCGGGCTGGTGCTCACGGATCCTCCTGAAAGTGCTGTCTGTTCATCATAGGTGCCAGTTTCCACTCAATCCATTCATTTGCACTGTCAATGTCCGAATTATTGCCAGATACTTACCGAATTCAACGGTGAATAATTCAAGGAGAGCAGTGACAGCCATCGACACACTTGCAGTCCACGCAGGCCGGGCCGGACTCACGGAACAGGGCGTACACGCCGTTCCGATCGACCTCTCAACGACTGCGCCCCTGCCATCTGTTCATGACGGTGGACTGGCCTACGAGCAGATGGCCACAGGAGGCGTCCACATCGAAGGTCAAAGCACCGTTTACCAGCGTCTCTGGAATCCTACGGTAGCGAGGTTCGAAGATGGCGTTGCGGCGCTCGAAGGCGCCTCGCAAGCGGTCGGTTTTGCCTCCGGCATGGCCGCCTTCACTGCCGTTTTGCTGGCAGCGCAATCGGAAGGCAAAACGCACGTAGTCGCGGTGCGGCCCCTGTACGGCGGCACGGACCACGTCCTGGCCAGCGGCCTCCTTGGCAACCAAGTCACCTTCGTGAAGGCCGACGGCGTGCGGGACGCCCTTCGCCCGGACACCGGCCTGGTGGTGGTGGAGACGCCAGCGAACCCGAGCTTGGACCTCGTGGACCTTGTCCGCTTGGTGGCCGACGCCGGGGACGTTCCGGTGCTCGTGGACAACACCTTCGCCACTCCGATTCTCCAGCAGCCGCTCAAGCATGGCGTCGCGATGGTGCTCCACAGTGCCACAAAGTTCCTGGGCGGCCATGGCGATGCCATGGGCGGAGTGGTGGCAACGAGTGCGGAATGGGCCACCCGGCTGCGCCGGGTCCGTGCGGTGACCGGAGGCATCCTGACTCCGTGGCCTGCCTACATGCTGCACCGGGGCCTTGCGACCCTACCCATCCGGGTCCGGGCCCAGCAGGACCATGCCCACAAGGTCGCAGCCGCGCTCGCCAGCCACGAACTCGTCGCCAAGGTGTACTACCCGGGGCTTCCGGAATGCGATCCCCTGCATTTGGTGGGTACTCAGATGAGCGGTCCGGGCTCGTTGATATCCTTCGACCTTGAATCCGCCGAGCACGCGGAGCGTATTCCAGGCGCGGTCCGGCTCATCACGCACGCGGTGTCACTGGGTGGAATCGACACGCTTGTCCAGCACCCCGCCGGACTGACCCACCGCCCCGTGGCCCCGGAGGCCAAGCCCCAAGCGCGCATGCTCAGGCTTTCGATCGGCTTGGAAGACCCATCCGATATCGTCGACGACCTAGTCCAGGCGATCGAGTCCACTCGGTAGCGTTCGCTATCGTCCCTGCCCAGCCGGTTTCACTGAGGAGACGACGACGGCGTCCTCCCGCGCCGGGGAGCGGTGCACGACGGCGGTGATCACCGCCGTCGTGCACCCCAGGGCGATGACTGCCCAGGCGAGTGCGCTCCACCCGAACGCCTGGAAGGCGAGCCCTCCGGCCCAGCCAATGATGCTGGAACCCAGGTAGTAAGAGAGGTTGTACAAGGAGGCAGCTTGCGCGCGTCCGCTCGTTGCGATGGTGCCGGTCCAACCCGCTCCGATGCTGTGGGCCGTGAAGAAACCGCCGGTGAAGACCACCAAACCCGCCAGGATCGCGGCGACGTTGTCCCAGAGGGTGAGTCCGAGGCCGGCCGTCATGGTCGCGATGCCGGCGAGCAGGACAGCGCGGCGGCCAAAGCGCATGGACAATCCAGCTCCCCAACGGGAGCTCACTGTTCCGGACAAATAGGCCAGGAAGATCAGGCTTACCACGGTGGCTGGCAGTCCGAACGGTTCCGCGTGCAGGCGGAATCCCAGGTAGTTGTAGACAGCCACGAATCCACCCATCAGGAGGAACGCCTGAACATAGAGGGCGAGCAGCCGTGGGTTGGAGGAGTGGCCTGCCAAGGTCTTCATTGCGCCGCGGAAACCTCCGGCCGAACTAGGGGTGAAGCGGCGCGGCTTCGGGACCAGCAGGAGGAACAGGGCGGCTGAGACCGTGGCAAGGACGGAGACCGCAAGGGCAGCGGCCCGCCATCCCCACAACTCGCCGATTGGCCCAGCGAGCAAACGGCCGGCAAGCCCGCCGAGGGTGGTGCCGGCTACGTAGCTTCCAGCAGCCAGCGCGGCGTGCACCTTGTTGACCTCTTCGTTGAGGTAGGCGATAGCGATGGCGGGAATGCCGCCCAACGCCATGCCCTCAAGTGCCCTCAGGCCCAGGACAAGGGGAAAGGTGGGGGCCATGGGGACGAGCAGGCCCAGGACAGTGGCCGCCGCGATTCCAATGGCCATGGCACGCACTCGGCCGATCCTGTCGGCTACGAATGACCACGGCAACACCGTCGCCGCGAGTCCTACCGTGGCCAGGGAAATGGTGAGTGCTGCCTCGGCTGCCGTGATGTGGAGCTCGTTCGCCATGAGTGGCAAGACCGCCTGGGTGGAGTAGAGCTGCGCGAACGTAGCGACGCCGGCCAGGGCCAGCCCGGCGAGGATCCTCCGGTACGCAGCGGAGCCCTTCAGGTGGCCTTCCCAAGGGGATTCAGTGATGCTCTTGAATGCTGCGCTTGTGCTCACCGTTTCACAGTACGGCGGCCCGAAGTGATGATTCCAATGCATGATTCATTTAGGATTGATAGCAGAACTGGATGATTTGCTCGGTTGGCGGCCTGAAAGTGGCACGTATGCACATTGAACACAAACAATTGGTCCAGCTGCTCCCCTTGTTGCCCCTGCTTGCCGAACTGGGCAGGACGGAACACATCACCGAGACGGCCGAACTGCTCGGAGTACCGCAATCGACGGTGAGCCGTGCGCTCGCCCGGGCTAGCTCCGTCGTCGGGACCGAACTGCTCATCCGCGAAGGTCGCGGCGTCCGGCTCACCCCCGCCGCAAAGACGCTGCTTCCGTATATCGAATCGGCGCTTGCGGAATTCCAGGCGGGGCTGGACGCGGTCCGCCACGAATCCGATGTTGTCCGCGGCCGAATCGCGGTGACCTTCCAGCACACTTTCGGCGAAGCAACGTTGCCGCTGCTCATGAGCGCGTTCCGGAGCCGGCACCCCTCCGCGGCATTCGAACTCAGCCAAGGAGCGCGCGCCGCTTGCCTCGAGTCGCTCATCGCGGGAGATGCCGATTTCGCCTTGACGGCGCCGGTGGCAGCCTCGGGAAGGAGTCTCGGCTCGGCGTCGCTCTACCGGGAGCCCTTGCGGCTGGTGGTCCATCACCGCCATCCGTTGGCCCAGCGGCCCAGTGCGCGGCTTGCCGAACTCAAGCATGAGCCCTTCGTTTCCATGGGTCCCGGTTTCGGCCTGCGCTCGCTGACCGACGCGATCTTCCGCGATGAGGGTTTTCGCCCGAGGGTTGCCTTCGAAAGCCAGGACTCCCACACGATCCGCGGGCTGGTGTCGGCTGGATTGGGCTACAGCATTCTGCCACCCGGAGGACTGGGACCGGGACCTCAAGGCGTTCTGGATTCCACGGATCTGGGCTGGGTGGAGGTATCGCTTGAGTCGGAGCTGGCGTACCGGGAGATTGGGATTGCGTGGCGCGAACGACGCAAGGAACCCGACCCCGTACGTCTTTTCCGTGAGTTGGTGCTTTCCGAAGGCCCCGGGCTGCTCGCGGGACTTGTGAAGGCGCGCTCCGGAAGCCAATAGGATCACCCAGTGCGCCCGCGCTACGCTTTTGGACGTGGAGACTGCAGATAGCGCGACCCCCGACCCGACGACGCATCGGTCCCGGCTACGGTCATCGGCCTGGACATTGGTGGCACGAAGACCCGCGGGGTGCGGTTCGAGGACGGCAAACCGGTCCGCGACGAAAGCACGGGCAGTTCCAACGTCCAGAACGTGACTCGGGAGGTAGCTGCCGCAAACCTCGCGGAGCTCTTCGCCATGATCGGGGGCGGCCATGTGGACCGCGTCCTTGCCGGCGCCGGCGGAATCGACACCGACGCCGATGCCCGCGCCCTCGCCGACTTGATTGAGCCACACGTTCCGGGCGCAGAGGTCACGGTGGTCCACGATTCCCGCCTGCTGCTCGCGGCAGGCAGGGCAAGCACTGGGGTGGCCGTCATTGCGGGGACTGGTTCCGCCGCCTGGGGAAAGAACGCCGACGGCGAAGAAGCCCGTGCCGGCGGCTGGGGCTTTCTCCTTGGCGATGAGGGCAGTGGTTATTGGCTTGGCCGTGAGGCGGTGCGGCACAGCCTTCGGCGGATGAACAAGGGGCTGGAGCCCGATGGCCTCACGGCGGCACTCCTGGAATCCTGCGGGGTGGACGACCCCAACAAGCTCATTGCCTTGTTCCATTCGGAGGACACGGATAGGCGGTACTGGGCCCAGCGGGCGGCTGCCGTGGTGGAGACCGCCCGCGAAGGGGTTGAGATCAGTCGCCTCCTGCTGGACCAGGCAGGACGGGATCTCGCGGAACTTGCGGCGCAGGCCGTTCGGCAACTTGGCCTCCCTGGACCGGTGATCCTCGGCGGCGGGCTCGGCATGAATGTAGAGCCCTTGCAGTCCGCCTTCCGGACAGGGTTGGCTGCGCACGGAATCACGGATGTTCGGGTTCTGGACCAGGAACCGGTGTTCGGCGTGCTGCACATCCTGGCGGAACAGGCCTAGTCCTACTCCCCGGCCCTGTTCCGGGTCCTCGGCTTGAGCTGGACTCCCGGCATGGGCGGTGCGGGAATTCGCCCGGCCTCTGCACCGGCGTCGGGCCCATGGCCATTGATCAGGCCGAACCGCGCTGCGCGGGCATCGTCGTCGCCCAGGAGCGCCTGGGCTTCCCAGTCCTCGCGCGCCTGCTCTACTTCCTCATGCGTCCGGCCCACGAAGTTCCACCACATGAGGATGTCTTCTTCGAAGGGTTCGCCACCCAGGAGCATGAAGCGGGTTCCCGGGGTTGCCTCGAGGCGGAGCGATTCCCGGCCGGTCCCGAGGAAGGCCAGTGGGCCGGGGTCAACTGTTTGGCCTTCGATCACCGCGGAGCCGTCCAAAACCAGGATCGCGTGTTCGAAGACCGGGTTCAGAGGCAGTTCGACGGCGCCCGAGGCCGAGATTTCCGCGCCGACAATCGGGCTGTACATGATGGCGGGGGAGCGCCGCCCGGCGAATTCGCCGACGAGCACGGTGGCCCTGAAACCGTCCGTCGCGACCACCGGCAGGTCGACGATCTGCTGGAACGACGGCGCCCGGTGCCTTACTGCGTCCGGCAAGGCAACCCACAACTGCAGGCCGCGGGACAGCGGCAGGGGCGCGCCGCCGTCGGGCGCGTTCGGGTGAAGTCCTGCCGGCAGGACGGCGAACTCGGAATGCGAAATGCCGCGGCCGGCGGTCATGATGTTCAACTGCCCGGGACGGACTACGACGTCGCTTCCAACACTGTCGCGGTGCCGCACCTCACCCAGGAGCGGCCACGTGACGGTTTGCAAGCCCGTGTGCGGGTGGGGGAGGACGCTCATCGCCACGCGATCCGGGCCGAAGCTATCAAGGAAGCACCACGCGCCCACGGTCGGGAGGCCACGCTGGGGAAGCGTGCGGGAGACCGTCATATTTCGGACGCCGCCCAAGGGAACGTTGCGGGATGGCCAAAGCTGCACACAAGGTCCCTGGCCGGGGTGACCGGCAGGGCAGACTTCCTGGGCCGGGGCCGTTTCCAAGTTGGTCACGATACAACTCCATGTGCTGAAATGTTACTAAATGTACTATTCTGTTTCGCGTGAACAATGCCGTTTTGAGCTACCACGACGCCGTCCTTTTCCGTTCCGGGGAACGCTACCGCATCCTTGCCGGAGCCATCCATTACTTCCGTGTACACCCGGACCACTGGCAGGACCGGTTGCGCAAGCTCAAAGCCATGGGTGCCAACACCGTGGACACCTATGTGGCCTGGAACTTCCACCAGCCTAGTCCCGATATTGCACCGGATTTCAGTGGGTGGCGGGACCTCGGCCGGTTCATTGATCTCGCTGCTGAAGAAGGGCTTGATGTCATTGTCCGCCCGGGCCCCTACATTTGCGCCGAGTGGGACAATGGCGGCTTCCCTGCGTGGCTCACGGGCACCCCGGGAATCGGTTTGCGTTGCCTCGACCCTCTGTTCACGGACCCTATTGAGCAATGGTTCGACCACTTGCTTCCCATCATCGCCAGCCGCCAGGCATCTGTCGGAGGGCCGGTGGTGGCCGTGCAGATCGAGAACGAATACGGCAGCTACGGCGACGATCACCACTACATCCGTTGGAATCGCCGCGCACTTGAAGAGCGCGGAATCACTGAAATGCTGTTCACTGCCGACGGCGGCACGGACTACTACCTCGACGGCGGCGCCATTGACGGGACGTGGGCGACGGCGACCCTAGGCAGCCGCGGCGACGAAGCGGTGGCCACGTGGGCACGACGCCGGCCAGGCGAGCCGTTCTTCAACGTGGAGTTCTGGGGCGGCTGGTTCGACCACTGGGGCGAACACCATCACGTCCGGGATGCCGCGGAAGCCGCCGCGGAGGTCCGGAAAATGCTCGACCTGGACGGCTCAGTTTGCATTTACATGGCCCACGGAGGCACCAATTTTGGGCTCCGTTCCGGCAGCAACCACAATGGCTCCCGCATCCAACCCACGGTCACGAGCTACGATTCGGACGCTCCCATCGCGGAGAACGGAGCCCTCACCCCTAAGTTCCATGCGCTCCGGCGGGAGTTCCTCCGGGCGCAAGGGATCGAGGAACTCACTGAGCTTCCGCAGGAGCTGCTCGCCGAGCCGGCGGTCCTCCCTGCGCAGACTTTGCCGCTGGCGCCCGGCCCGGAACTTCTGGCGCTTGCCAGGGCAGCGGGCGCCCCTGTGCCGAATGTCCGGCCGCTGAGCTTTGAACAATTGGGGCTCGACGCCGGCATGGTGCTGTATTCGGCAGACGCGGTGCTTCCAGGAAAACCCGGGACCCCGACGGAATCGGCACTTCGAATCACCGGATTGAACGATCGTGCCTACATCTGGGTGGATGGCGCCTTCGTCGGAATCCTCGACGACGTCACTGCGGCGGAAGGCTTGAAGGTCACCGGCAAAGGGGCTCCCGTCAAGCTGGAGATCCTCGTGGAGAACCTCGGGCGGATCAACTACGGACCCCTCACCGGGCACGGCAAAGGAATCCTCGGCGGCGTCCTGGTCAACCAGCGATACACCTTTAATTGGACGCAGACGCCTGTGCGGCTCGCAGAGTGGGGCCCTGCGGAGATAAAGCAGCTTGCCGGGGCAGAGTTCGTGGCTGAGCAAGCGGCGGACAGCTACCTTGCCCTGCCGGACTCCGGCAAGGGCTTTGTCTGGATCAACGGGTTCCTCCTTGGCAGGTACTGGGGCATAGGGCCCCAGCAGACGCTGTACGTTCCGGCGCCGCTCATCCGTGCAGGCAGCAACATCATCAAAGTGCTTGAACTTGAAAAGACCGGCACCGTGGTGGAACTTCGTGAAAGCGCCGATCTTGGCGCAACCGACAACTCGGAGATCGCGGCGGCGTTGTTGCCCGCTTAGGCTGGGCTCCATGAGCATCCACTTCGACACCCGCCCGGCCGCATATGGAGTTGTCATCCGCGACGGAGCGATCCTTCTCGCCTATTGGAAGCAAGACGGCAAAGAAGGCTGGACCCTTCCCGGCGGAGGCCTGGACCTGGGGGAGCATCCTGTGGATGGTTGCCGCCGCGAGATCCAGGAGGAAACCGGGTACGACGCCGAGATCGGAGCGATGCTGGGCATCGACGTCGGCCACTGGCCGGGCGAGGAGCGCCTGGACGGATCGGACCGTGATTTCCAAGCGATCCGCTTGGTCTACGAGGCCAACATCACCGGTGGCGAACTGACCCACGAGATAGACGGCAGCACCACCCGTGCTGCATGGGTTCCGTTGGACAAAGTGCCCGGACTAAACCGTGTTTCCCTGGTGGATATCGGCCTCCGTTTGCACAGTGAACGGCCCCTCAACGGAAAACTCCCGACGTCCTGAGCATTGCCGATTCATTACGGTCTTCGCGCCTGCGCTGACATCGTCGGTGGTGCTGGTTAGGCTGTAGAAACATCACGTCACTGTTGATTCATTTCCATCGTTGATATTGCAGCCCAACAGTTAGGTAAGCCCGGGAATGGCTGAAGCCATGATTGAGTTCCAGAGCGTCACCAAGCAGTATCAGGGCGGGCAACCCGCTGTTGACGGATTGAGCATGTCCATCGACAAAGGTGCCATCACAGTGTTCGTCGGGCCTTCGGGCTGCGGGAAGACCACCTCCCTCCGGATGATCAACCGCATGGTGGAGCCCACGTCGGGCACCATCACCGTGGCCGGCAAGGATGTTTCGAACGAACCGGCCGCCCAATTGCGCCGCTCCATGGGCTACGTCATGCAGTCCTCGGGGCTCATGCCCCACCGTTCCGTGCTGGACAATATCGCCACTGTTCCAAGGCTCAATGGTGTTTCCAAAGCGGCGGCCCGCAAACGCGCGGAGGAATTGCTCGACGTCGTCGGGCTGGCCTCCGTACTCGGCAAGCGGTACCCGTCCCAACTGTCCGGCGGCCAGCAGCAGCGCGTCGGGGTGGCGCGCGCGCTCGCGGCGGACCCGCCGGTCTTGCTGATGGATGAGCCGTTCAGCGCGGTGGACCCCGTAGTTCGTGACGAACTCCAACAGGAACTCCTCCGGCTTCAGCGCGAACTGGCCAAGACCATCGTCTTCGTCACCCACGACATTGACGAGGCCACCGTCCTGGGCGACAAGGTGGCCGTCTTCGCCGTCGGGGGCAAACTGGCGCAATATGCGGCGCCGGAAGAGATCCTCCGCGCTCCCGCCAACGATTTCGTGGCCTCCTTTGTTGGCCGCGACAGGGGCTTCCGGCACCTTGCCTTCAATGGCGCCGATGCGGTGCCGGTGCATCCAGTCAAGACCGTGGAAGCGCCGCAGCTTGCCGCGGGCAGCAGCGAATGGGCATTGGTGCTCGACGGCGACGCCCGGCCCATGGGATGGGCCTCGCCACGTGACGGTGCCGGGCTGATACCCGGAGGATCCTTGTTCCGGCGCGGCGACACGCTCCGCCGGGCGCTGGATGCCGCCTTGTCCTCGCCGTCGGGCTTGGGCGTGGTAGTCGACGACGACGGCAGGCTCACCGGTGTCCTCAAAGCCGAGGAAGTCCTGGCGCTGATCGAAGAAACCCGGCACAACCGGGAGGACGCCCCCTGATGGAATGGTTCCTGGCGAACAGCGGGATGGTCTTCGAGCGGGCCGGCGAGCACCTTATCCTGGCTTTGATCCCCATGGTGCTCGGCCTGCTCATTGCCGTGCCACTGGGCCAGTTGGCTCGGAGGAACCGAACGCTCAGGACTGTGGTCACCACCGGAAGTTCCCTGCTATACACCATTCCTTCCCTGGCGCTTTTCATCATTCTGCCGCCGATCCTGAACACCCGGATCCTTGATCCGCTCAACGTGGTGGTTGCCCTCACCATCTATGCCGTTGCGTTGTTGGTAAGGGCTGCCATGGACGCCTTCGATTCGGTGGACGACGACCTCCGGATGGCGGCAGTTTCCATGGGTTTCAAGCCGACCGCACGGTTCCTGCAGATCGACCTGCCCCTTTCCTTGCCGGTGCTCTTCGCGGGCTTGCGCGTGGTCTCCGTCAGCAATATCTCCCTGGTCAGCGTGGCCGCGCTCCTGGGGGTCGGAAATCTGGGAATGTTGTTCACCGACGGCCTTCAGCGCACGTTCGTCACTGAGGTAGTGGTCGGCATCATCGCCATTCTCCTGCTTGCCCTCATCATGGACACGTTCCTGGTCCTCCTGGAGAAGGCACTGACCCCCTGGACACGGGCCAGTGCCGTAACCACCAAGCAAGAAACCAAGGCAGGGCTGGCCATCGCGGAAACCCGGATCCACGCGGAGGCGGCCCGATGAGCAACTTCCTGGACACGGTCGCGTGGCTCACGGATCCGGATCATTGGTCAGGAAGCGGCGGAATCGCCACCAGGCTCCTTGAACACCTGCAGTATTCGGCCCTGGTCCTGGCGATTGCCGCGGCCATCGCCGTACCGGTGGGCCTCTTCATCGGCCACACCGGACATGGACGCGTCGTCGCCGTGGCATTCGCCGGTGCCTTGCGGGCCCTCCCCACCCTCGGCTTGCTCGTCCTGTTTGCTTTGTTGGCCGGAAGCGGTCTCATGCCGCCCGTGTGGGCGTTGGTCATCCTGACTGTGCCACCCCTTTTGGCGGGGACATACGCCGGGATTTCGAGCGTCGATCCGAATGTCGTTGACGGGGCCAGGGCCATGGGCATGACCGAACTCCAGATATTGTTCCGCGTGGAGCTGCCCAACGGCCTGCAAGTCATGTTTGGGGGCATCCGCACTGCGGTCCTGCAGGTCATCGCGACGGTTTCCGTCGTGGCCTACCTTCCTTTGGGCGGCCTGGGGCGTTATCTTTTTGACGGATTGGTCCTCCAGGACTTTCCCCGCATGCTGGGCGGGTCACTGCTCATCGCGGCGTTGGCAATCGCCGTCGACCTCATTCTGGCGCTGGCGCAGAGGATTCTGCTTCCGCCCGGACTTTCCATCGATTCCAACGGCGGCCACAAGGCCACCGGAGATCTCGCAGCCGCTGCACCAGCAGGAGCTGCCGTTCAAGGAGGTACCGCATGAAGCACCCCGTCACCCTGACCCGCCGCGGGCTCGGAGGCCTAGCGGCCGGAGTCGGCGTTGCACTTGCCCTGAGCGCATGTGGCGGCAGCCCGCTGTCCACGCCATCCACTAATGCTCCCTCCGGGGCCGGGGGATCGCTGACCGTGGGTTCGGCCGATTTCCCGGAGAGCCAAGTCATTGCCGAAATCTACGCCGGAGCACTGAACGCCGCGGGCGTCACGGCCACTACCAAACCCAATATTGGATCGCGCGAGATCTACTTCAAGGCCGTCCAGGACGGTTCGATCGATCTCGCCCCGGATTACTCAGGCAACCTGCTGTCCTACTTGGACAAGAACGCTACCCAGGTCTCGGCAGATGACGTCTTCAAGGCGTTGCCCGGAAAGCTTCCGCAGGGATTGGGAGTGCTGGACGCTGCCAAGGCCGAGGACAAGGACGCCATGGTTGTCACCAAGGCCACGGCGGAGAAGTACCAGCTCAAATCCATCGATGACCTCGCCAAGGTCTGCAAGGATCTCACGATGGCGGCGCCGGCAACTTTTGAGACCCGTGCCTACGGCTTCCCGGGTCTTAAAGCCAACTACAACTGCGTGCTCAAGGCCCTGAAGCCGTTCAGCGATGGCGGCGGCAACCTGACGTTGCAGGCTCTGCTGTCCAACGACGTTCAGGTTGCGGACATCTACACCACCACTCCGTCCATCCAGGACAACGCGCTGGTGGTGTTGGATGATCCCAAGAACAACTTCAAGGCCCAGCAGGTCCTCCCGCTGTACAACAAGGCCAAGATGACAGACAAGGCGAAGGACGCCCTCAACGCCGTGTCCAAGATCCTGAGCACGGACGACCTCATCAGCCTCAACCGCGCAGTCAGCGGCAACCAGAAGCAGAACCCCAAGGACGCCGCAGCCGCATGGCTCAAGGACAAGGGGATCGTGAAGTAACCTTCACGAGAAATGCTCGACGGCGGCGAGGAACCCAGGGGGCCTCGCCGCCGTCGTCGTTAATGTGAGTGATGTCTCAACTGAAGTACATCCCTGGTATGGCATATTTGATGAATGGCAGAATTCAAGCAGTCCACCAAGCTTCATAATGTCCTTTACGACATCCGTGGACCGATTCTTCAGGCCGCCCAGCAGATGGAGGCTGAGGGTCACCGCATCCTCAAACTGAATATCGGAAACCCGGCACCGTTCGGATTTGAAGCGCCGGACGCGATTTTGGTGGATATGATCCGCCATCTGCCCCATGCCCAGGGATACAGCGATTCGCGCGGTATTTTCTCAGCCCGCACCGCCGTCTCGCAGTACTACCAGACCCGCGGCATCCAAAACATCCACGTTGACGACATCTACCTTGGCAACGGCGTCAGCGAGCTCATCACCATGTCGCTCATGGCTTTGCTGGAAGTGGGAGACGAGATCCTCATCCCCACTCCCGACTACCCGCTCTGGACTGCCTCGGTGGCATTGGCCGGCGGCCGCCCTGTCCACTATCTGTGCGACGAAGAGTCGGGCTGGCAGCCCGACCTTGAGGACATGGAATCCAAGATCACGCCTCAAACCAAGGGCATCGTGGTCATCAACCCGAACAACCCCACGGGGGCGGTGTACCCGGAGGAGACCCTCAAGAAGATCGTGGCCCTGGCTGAAAAGCATGGCCTGGTGGTGTTCGCGGATGAGATCTACGAGAAAATCCTCTACGAAGACGCTGTCCACGTGAATCTTGCCGGGCTCACCGGCGACGACGTACTGTGCCTGACGTTCAGCGGACTGTCCAAGGCATACCGGGTGTGTGGCTACCGTGCTGGCTGGATGGCCATCTCTGGTCCCAAGAAGGATGCCGCCGACTACCTCGAAGGCATCAACCTGCTGGCCAACATGCGTTTGTGCGCCAACGTGCCGGCACAGCATGCCATCCAGACCGCCTTGGGCGGCCACCAGAGCATCAATGACTTGATCCTGCCCGGCGGTAGGCTCCTCGAGCAGCGGAACAAAGCCTACGATCTGCTCAACGCGATCCCAGGAGTCAGCACACAGCAGGCCAGGGGTGCCCTTTACCTGTTCCCGAAGCTTGACCCCGAGGTCTATCACATCCGCGACGACGAGAAATTCGTCCTTGACCTGCTCAAGGAACAAAAGATACTCGTCTCACACGGCCGGGCCTTCAACTGGGTGCGTCCGGACCATTTCCGCATGGTGACCCTGCCAAACGTCAAGGACATTGAAGAAGCGATTGGGCGCATGGCGGACTTCCTCGGGCGGTACGAAGGCAACTAGCCTGTTGTGCAAGCCGCGACGAAATGCGGTCGGACCAGAGGGGACGTCGAAATGGCCGGGACCACGGAGTTCACGAAGCAGGTATCCACCGTCTTGAAGGCCGGACCGGGATTTTCGCTGGATGCGGTAGACGCCGATTCGACACCCGGCTACAAGGGGAAGAAGTCTGACGGCGTCGCTTTGCTGGCAGCCCAGGACGGTCGTCTGGATGTCCTGCAGGAGATGCTCTTTGCCGAGGGAAAATTTGGCAGCCCCAAGCGGGTGCTGTTGATCCTCCAAGCCATGGATACTGCCGGCAAGGGCGGGATTGTTGAGCATGTCGTGGGATCGATGGATCCGCAGGGAGTCAAGGTTGCCCCGTTCAAGGCGCCGACTGATGAAGAGAAAGCCCACGATTTCCTCTGGCGGATCGAGAAGGCGTTGCCCCCCGCCGGATTCGTCGGAGTCTTTGACCGCTCCCACTACGAGGACGTGCTGATACACCGCGTGCACGGGTGGGCTGATGAGGCCGAATTGGAACGGCGCTACGCGGCCATCAACGAGTTCGAGGCACACCTCGTCGAGCAAGGCACGGCGATCGTCAAGGTCATGCTGAACATCAGCCGTGATGAACAGAAAGCGCGCCTGCTGGCCCGATTGGATGACCCTTCCAAGCATTGGAAGTACAGCACGGACGATCTCAAGGAACGCGCCTTTTGGGATTCCTATATGGACGCCTATCAGCTGGTCTTCGAGAAAACATCAACCGAGGTGGCGCCCTGGTATGTGGTTCCGGCGAACAAGAAGTGGTTTGCGAGGATCGCTGTACAGGAGCTTCTACTCGAGGCCCTCGGGAAGCTGGATCTGGGCTGGCCGAAAGCCGACTTTGACGTGCCGGCCGAGCGGGCTCTGGCCGTCCAATCCTAGCTGGCCGTCGGGCCGTCCTCGCCGTTGCTTCGAGCCGCGGCCAGCCTCCTGCGGGCACCCTCCAGCCACTCTTCGCAGCGCTTCGCCAAAGCCTCGCCGCGTTCCCAAAGGGCGAGTGATTCCTCAAGGCTTGCACCGCCGGCTTCAAGGCGGCCAACCACGCCCATGAGTTGCTCGCGGGCTTCCTCGTAACTGAGGGCGTCCAGGTTCTCCGCCGAGGTTTTAGCCTCTGGGGAGGAGTTCTCTGCTGTCATTTCTTAATCCTCGTTCTGCTGTTGCTTGCTTGGGTTTCCGGAAGCTCCGGAAGACACGGCTGAGAGGCGGCCTTCTGCCAACCGCAGGGTCAGCTCGGTTCCGTCCGGGGCTTGGTCCGGGCTCCGGACAACATCGTGGCCGATGCCGTCCGCTCCCGTCACTTGGACCACCGCATAGCCGCGGTCCAGTGTTTTTTGCGGGGACAATGCCCTCACCTGAGCGCGGAGGTGGTGCATCTGGTCGACTGCGCGGACGACGGCGGAGCTAACGGCCGTGTGCGCGTGTTTCCGGAGTCGCTCGATGTCCTCTGCCCTGGCTGTGACCATTCCCTCAGGGAAAGCAAGCACGGGGCGTGACCTCAACGCGTTGAGGCTATCCGTTTCGCGGTCCACCAAGCGGCTTACGTTACGGTGCAGTTGCTCTCGAGCCTGCCGGACCCTCGCCAATTCCTCGGCGACGTCCGGCACGATCCTCTTCGCGGCGTCAGTGGGCGTGGACGCCCTCAGATCCGCGACGTCGTCCAAGATAGGGTGGTCGGCCTCATGGCCAATTGCGCTGACCACCGGAGTAGCCGCGGCAGATACCGCCCGTACCAGTTCCTCGTTGCTGAAGGGAAGCAGATCCTCCAACGCTCCGCCGCCACGGGCGATCACGATCACATCGACGTGGGGATCGGCGTCGAGTTCCCTGAGGGCAGCCAGGATCTGAGTCACCGCGGTGACCCCTTGGACAGCGACCTCGCGGATGGCGAATTCCACGGCTGGCCAGCGAAGGGCCGCATTGCGCAGCACGTCTTTCTTGGCATCCGAATCGCGGCCTGTGATCAGCCCGATCCGGTGGGGGAGCAGTGGCAGCCGTTTCTTCCGCGACTCGGAGAACAACCCTTCGGCGCCAAGCGCCTGACGCAAGCGTTCGATCCTCGCGAGGAGATCACCGAGGCCAACAGGGCGGATGTCCTTGATCGACATGTTGAGCCGGCCGGTCTTAAGCCAGAATTCGGGTTTCACCAGGGCGACGACGCGGGAGCCACGCTCCAATGGGACCTTCTGGCGGTCCAGAACGTTGGACCACAGCGATGCGGGCAAAGAGATTTCAGCGTCGGTGTCCCGCAACGTCACGAATGCGCTGCCACCACGGCGGTTGAGCTCGATGACTTGGCCTTCGATCCACGCCGCCGGGGCCCGTTCTATGTGCGTCTTGAGCTTGCGGGACAGCAGCTGCAACGGCCAAGGATTGTCCGGCGTGGTCTCCGACGCCGTGGCCGGCAGTGTCGACTCCGCATCGGGGGAATCGGCAGTTGGCAACGGCTGTGGGGTGCCGCCGGGCACGGCATCATAGGACACGCGGGTAGCCTCCTGCTGGTGGCTGGTGCATGGTTCCGTCCTCGCTGGTACGTTGCTAAAGGCTGCCGGCGGCACTGCTGCCATCAGTGCCGCTGAAAAGTTTGCTACCGAAAAGTTGGTGGCAGGCTTCCAACTCTATCCATACCTTGTAGCACGCATGACTGACATTTACTGGTCGTCGCCCCGACTGGAACTGCTGTACTCCAAACCCGAGGAATCCATTGCGCACGTTCGTCTCTGCTATCGCAGTGATCTTTGCCCTTCTGCTCACAGGAATCGCCGTCCCTATGGCGTGGACGGACGCCAACATCGTCCGGGAAGAGGGGTTCGTGGGGCTCACTGCTTCGCTCGGCAAGGACCAGGCGTTCCAGGCCCGCCTGGCGGCTACCGCCGTCGGAAGCCTTGAATCCAAAGTCAACCTACCGGCGTCGGTGGAACAACTTGGTGCCTCGCTCCTTAAGAACGCTGCCTCGTCCATGTCCACATGGCCGGAATACCCCCAAGCCTGGAATGAAACCGTCCGCCGGAGCCACCAGCTGAATTTTGACGGGGGTGCCGGTCCAGCGAACTCAGGTGCGCTGACGTCCCTAGTGCTCGACGTCGGGCCCCTCGCCAAGCTCGCCGCAGACCGCCTGCGCGCGACAACCGGCCTCCCCATAACGCCCCCGGATTCCATCCAGATCAGTATCGGAGGTCCGGGCCAACGCCAGCAGGTAGACACAATCTCTGCGTACGCGCCGATGTGGTGGATCCCCGCCCTGGGTGCCATCCTGTTGTTGGCCTTGGCTCTGTTGGCTGCCAGGCGCAGGGGAGCGGTTGTCTTCTTCGCCGGACTTGGCTTGGCCGCGTTCGCAGGACTGTGGCAAGTGGCCGCCACAGTCTTGAAAGGCGTAGGGGATGCGGGACTGGGGGGCACCGCCACGGGTGGACAGTTCGCCCAGGAGTTGGTGACCGCATCCGTCGACAACTTCACTGGCTGGATCGTCGTCGCCGGGATTGCCGGGGGAGTCCTTGCCCTTCTCGGCCTGCTCGTTGTGATCGTGGCACTCAAAGCCAGGCCGAGCGTGCGGGCGAACGCTGCCGGTAGCATGGAGGGATGACCAGCTCAGCAGTTTCCATTCCGATGCCCTCTGTCCCGCGTAGGCGTCGGACGCCGGACGAGGTGCTGGCCGCCGCGCCGGTACCCGGCCCCAAGCGAGTCCTGCTCGCGGCTCCCCGCGGATACTGCGCCGGAGTCGACCGCGCAGTCATTGCGGTAGAGAAGGCACTGGAACACTATGGTCCGCCCGTATACGTGCGCAAGCAGATTGTCCATAACGTACACGTCGTCACCTCTCTGGAGGACAAGGGTGCCATCTTCGTCGACGAGACGGATGAAGTACCCGAAGGTGCCCTGGTGATCTTCTCCGCACATGGAGTGTCCCCGGCCGTTGTGCAGTCCGCCGAAGACCGTGGCCTGCGCACCATCGATGCCACGTGCCCCCTTGTTACGAAGGTGCACCGCGAAGCCGTCCGCTTCGCCAAGGAAGACTACGACATTCTCCTCATCGGCCATGATGGCCACGAGGAAGTGGAAGGCACGGCCGGCGAAGCTCCGGACCACATCCAGATCATCAACGGACCGCACGAAGTGGACAAGGTGACCGTGCGCAATCCGGAGAAGACCATCTGGCTTTCACAGACCACCCTAAGCGTGGACGAGACCATGGAGACGGTCCGGATGCTCAAGGAACGGTTCCCCACACTGCAGGATCCGCCCAGCGATGACATTTGCTATGCCACCACCAACCGCCAAGTGGCCATCAAGAAAATTGCCCCGCAGGCGGACCTGGTGATCGTGGTTGGATCGGCGAATTCTTCCAACTCCGTGCGGCTTGTCGAAGTGGCGCTCGAGTATGGCGCCAAGGCCTCCTACCGGGTCGATTTCGCGAACGAGGTTGACGAAAGCTGGTTCGAGGGCGTTGCCACAATTGGACTGACCTCGGGCGCTTCTGTTCCCGAAGTCCTGGTCCAGGACGTCCTCCGCTTGCTGGCTGACTATGGCTATGGTGCTGTTGAAGAAGTGGTGACAGCGGAGGAAGACTTGCTGTTCTCCCTGCCGAAGGAACTGCGCGCCACCCTCAAAGAGGCCGGAGACGTTACACGCGCCCTGGGCGGACGCGGGAACCGCTCGACGTCGTAGGCGGTACCCGGCGGTCCTAGGCCGGTACACATGGTCCAGTCCCGGGACGGTGCACGTCGGTCCTAGGCCGCGGATTCTCCTTCGATAAGTTCGGGCGCAGCCAGGGTCCGCGGCACTGCTTCGACAGCGGACGGTGACACCAAACCGTCCGTGTCCATGGCATTGAGTTTCCGCGCCGTGGGCAGTACGCGAGCCTCCAGTGTTCCTACGAGCGCGTTGTAGCGATCCACGGAGGACTTCAGCGACGAGCCCAGCTTGCCAACATTGTCGCCAAGCGTGCCCATGCGTTCGTACAGCTGCCGGGCGAGCTCGAAGAGTTCCCGGGCGTTGTCCGTCAAAACGTCCTGGCGCCAAGTGAAGGCAACGGACTTGAGAACGGCCAGCAAGGTACCCGGCGATGCCAGGACCACGTTCCGGGAGAGGGCGTGGTCCAAAAGCGCCGGGTCCGCTTCCAGGGCCGCGGCGAGGATCGACTCTGCCGGCAAGAAGCAGATCACAAGCTCGGGAGAGTTTCCGGGGATGTCCCAATACTTTTTGGACCCCAGGGCATCCACATGGGACTTGAGCGCCTTCGCATGAGCCAGCAGCAAGGCCTCTGTGCTATTTCCTCCCGACTGCATGCCATGGCCGTCCATCTGCGTCCTGTTTCCTGCCGCGTATCCTGCGCTGCCCTGTTCTTGGGCAGCGAGGTAGGACGCCAGCGGAACTTTGGCATCGACCACCAACTGCTTCCCCCCGGGCAGCTGGACAACCAGGTCAGGCCGGACGGCGTTGTCCACGGAAGCGGAATGCACCTGCTCGTGAAAATCGACGTGCCGCAACATGCCCGCGGCTTCCACCACCCGGCGCAGTTGGACTTCACCCCACTGCCCCCTCGCACTGTTGGACCGCAGCGCGGATGCCAGAGCGTGGGTGGAGCGCAGGAGCTGCTCATCGGACAAGCGGGCTTCCTGGAGCTGCTGGGCAAGCTGCCCGTATTGCTCCAAGCGATCCCTTTCCAGAAGCGAGACCTGTTGCTGGACAGCCGTCAGTTTCTCGGCAACGGGGGCAAGGGCACGCAGCACACTGCCGTCTTGGTTCCTGGACTCGTTCAGTTCGCGGTTCTGCGACGACAGAAGGCGCCGTTCGGCGTCGGCGGCTGCAAACTGGGCGTTTACTGCGGCGAGGCGCTCGGAGACCGCGTCGAAATCATCTTCAAGGGCGACGTTCCGGCGTCGAAACAGAACGAACCCCGCCACTATGCCGGCGGCGGCACCGAGAAGAAGCATCAACAACGCGAGTATCACTGCAAATCCATCCATGACCCAACCTTGGCACAGGGGCAGGACAATTTAGGGAAGGGGAGCTCACGGCACCCGGGACTCCGGTCCTCGGTTCTTCTCGGCAAACGGACAAGGGGCCTCAGCGGGTAGAATCAATGCTCGTGGCTCTTACTATTGGCATCGTCGGACTGCCCAACGTCGGCAAATCAACCCTTTTCAACGCACTGACCCGCAACCAGGTGCTGGCCGCGAACTACCCGTTCGCCACCATCGAGCCAAACGTCGGCGTCGTCAACCTCCCGGACCCGCGCCTGCAGAAGTTGGCGGAGGTCTTCGGATCGCAGCGCCTCCTGCCCGCCGTCGTCTCGTTCGTTGACATCGCGGGAATCGTCAAGGGCGCCTCGGAAGGAGAAGGCCTGGGCAACAAGTTCCTTGCGAACATCCGCGAGGCAGAAGCCATCGCCCAAGTCATCCGCGTCTTCGATGACCCGGACGTTGTCCACATCGATGGCAAAGTTGACCCCCGCTCCGACATTGAGACGATCAACACCGAATTGATCCTGGCGGACCTCCAGACGATCGAAAAGGCCACTCCCCGGATCGAAAAAGAAGTCAAGATCAAGAAGCGGGAAGCCGCGGAACTCGCAGCAATCCTGGCTGCCCAGGCCGTGCTGGAACGCGGCGACACGATCTTCTCCTCGGTCAAGAGCGACAAGCTCGAGATGGAGCACCTCAAGGAGCTCAGCCTCCTCACGGCCAAGCCCTTCATCTACGTCTTCAACTCGGACGAAGGAATCCTGGGCAACCCGGAAAAGCAAGAGGAACTGCGCGCCATGGTGGCGCCAGCGGACTGCATTTTCCTTGACGCCAAGCTGGAATCGGATCTCGTTGAACTCGACGAGGAAGAAGCCCGCGAGATGCTCGAGATGAACGGCCAGGACGAATCCGGGCTCGATCAGCTGGCACGGGTCGGATTCCACACCCTCGGTCTGCAGACCTACCTCACTGCTGGTCCGAAGGAAGCCCGCGCTTGGACCATCCACCGAGGCGACACCGCGCCCCAGGCCGCAGGAGTCATTCACACGGATTTCCAGCGCGGATTCATCAAGGCCGAAGTTGTCTCCTTCGATGACCTCATCGCTGCCGGATCCATGGCCGAGGCCAAGTCCCGCGGCAAAGTCCGCATTGAAGGCAAGGAATACGTCATGGCCGACGGCGATGTGGTGGAGTTCCGCTTCAACGTGTAATCGAGTTCCGCTTGTGAACAAGTAGTCGAGCGAATTGTCGGTTAGCCCAGACGCGCGACATCCTGGCTCAGAATATTGGGCCAGGTTTCGACATCAGCCGGGGTGCGGGCGACCGTCAGCGTTGCTTGCGGGAGCAGTGCGGCCAGGGATTCCGCGGTTGACAGCGGGTGGCCCGGATCGTCGACCCACGCCAGGATTGTCGTTGGTATGTCGATTCGCGCGACGGCCTCGGGAGCGGGCAGATCGCTGAGTGCGGCGCCTCGAAACACCGACGGCAACAGCTCGTCGGCGACGTCGGGCCTCGTCTCCGGCGCACCGTTTGTCGCCGGCGGCGGTGTTTCGCCGCGGGTGGTGGCGAGGAATGCCTCGACACCAACAGATTCGATAAGCCCTGCGGCAACCCCGTAGTTCGCAGCCTGTGCAGCTCTGGTTTCCCACGCGGTGGGTGGCACCATGAGCGTGAGCCCGGTAAAACGGTCCGGCTCGCGGGAAGCGGCGTGCAAGAGTGTGCCGGTACCCATGGAGGGGCCAACTCCGTGGACACGTTCACCTGGGAACCAGTGATCGAGCAGCCGTAGGAGGTCGTCGGCGAGGTTTTGCCATTGATATTCCTCGGGAACCTTCCGCCCAGTCGACCGGCCATGGCCGCGTGCGTCGTACCGCAGCAGTCGAGTTCCACTGAGCCCTCGACCGAGGTCGAGGTTGAGTACCCGGTCGTGCGCGCGGCTTGAGGTAAGGCCATGCAGCTGGACAACCGGGTGTCCACCTTCGTCGCTCAAAGCAACCGCAAGCTCGGCTCCGGGTACCTCGAAAGTGGGCATCAGGCTCCTCGTTTCATGACTGACCGCGCCACCTTTAGCGGCTGCGTTGAGAATTCAGGCTATCTGGGGCGATAGGATACTGCCATGCGGCTGACCAACGTCACGCACCTGCGCCTACCATTCGGACGACTTTGGGGCTACGACGTCAGTGTCTCGGAGCCCGGCCGTCGTCTTCCGGTGTCCTTTGACCAGCGGCTCCATGTCGGGACAGGCGACCGGCCCGGCTCCTGGATGGCAATGTCCTTTCGGCTGCCTACACCAACTCGTCGTGAGTCAATTGCCGATGCCTGGCTGGCTGTCGTCGCCCGTCACGGCACGCTGCGAACGGCATTCGTGCCCGGTGCGGACGATGATCCGGAGCTTCACGAAATTGATATAGGTCCGGGAACCTGGGTGGAGCATCAGGTATCTCCTGGCCAGTCCGTCAATGACGCGGTGCGGGACATTCTCGATGCCGCGTGTTCGCCGTACCAACACCCCTCACACCGGCTTTGCGTATTGGAGACTGCTGCTGGACTCACAGTCGTGATTGCGGCCGACCACGCCCACGTCGATATGTGGTCAATGCTGGTGATCGCGCGAGACCTGCTGTCGGCGCTCGATGCTGGGAGGGCGGGCCGTGAACCGTTGCCCGGGCCAGCGCCCACATTTGTTGAACACACGCAGGCACTGCTGGATCGGAATGCGGCGCCGGACCACGTGCGTCACCGATGGGAAGACATCATCGGGGACAGCGGCGGCGTAATGCCGCAATTCCCACTGCCCCTGGGTGCGCCCGATCCGCAGCGCGAGCGTGTAGAAGTTCGCGATGTGTTCGATCTCGACGACGGTGCCGCATTTGCTGCGCAGGCCCGCAACGACGGTGTCTCGACACTTGCACTCGCTGTTGTTGCGATGACAGCGGTGACCCGCGAGTTGGCGGGAACCCCGCTGCGAGCCGTTTTTCCCGTGCACAGCCGTTTCGACGACCGCTGGCATGACTCAGTCGGCTGGTTCATTACTAATTCGGTACTTGAGTCGGCGGTCGCCGAGCCGCGCGCTGCGGCGGCCGCGGTAAAAGAGGCTGTGCAGCTTGGCTCGTGGCCGCTCGCGGACGTGCTGGCCCCATGGGGCGGCATGCCCGTAGCTCCTGGTATGTTCGCGATCTCCTGGCTGGACCTGCGCAGACTGCCAGTGCGAATCGACTCCGTCGGACTCGACGCCCATTATGTGAGCGCGACAATCGATACCGACGGCGTCATGCTTTGGTTCATCCTGGACGAGTCCGGCCTGCACTTGAGATGCCGTTATCCCGACACCCTTGAGGCTCGAGCCAACGTCGGCGGATGGCTTGATCTGCTGGTCGCTCGTTTGCAGGCAGATGCGCGATCCTCAGTTCGAGGACTGCTGCGAGTGGCGGGCCGGACCTTCAGGCTGGAACGGGCGAATCGCGATGATGTCGAGGCCATCGCCGCGCTGCTGTCCGATGATCAGTTCGGTCCCGATCGTGAGTGCGTCGAGCTCGAACGATACGAGGCGGCCTACAACTTGGTTGTTCGCGACAGTTCCAACTATCTGGGGGTCGTCCGAAATGATGCCGACCGCATCGTTGCCACGATGCAATTGACCGTCATTCCAGGTCTTTCCCGGGGTGGTTCTTCCCGACTACAGATCGAGGGACTGCGAGTTGCGGCCGCGGAACGTTCACATGGCTTGGGCACCGCGATGCTTGAGTGGGCACACAATTTTGGGCGTGCGCGTGGGGCGCATCTGGCACAGGTGACCACCGACGAAGCACGGGAACGGGCTCGAGCCTTCTACACCCGACTCGGATATCGGACTGCCCACGTCGGGCTGAAACGGCGCATATAGGCACCTGCACTTCACGTGCTGGATGGATCGGATTTCGTGGCGGAAGCGCGTACTCGCCTTATCGGCCTTAGGGCGGTGTCGGTAAGCGGCTGACGCTGTCATGCACATAAGCGCCAGAATGCGGCGGGGTTCCGCGTCAACGTATAGTGCCCCAGCCATCCTCAGTGATGGAGAATTAACTGATAAAAGCCCCGGTTCGCCTTGAATCGGGGCTTTTGTCACGTCGGCTGGATCGCGGAACCACTTGGACGTCCTTCAATGATTGCATCTCGATAACAAACTTTACTGGCGGGAAACTTTGGGCCCAAACATCCGGTCCGGGCGCTAGGCTACTGCTCATGTGAGACGACCCACAAGCCTGCTGAGGGGGTTGTGGCAGTCTGCCGGAGTCAACAGCGCCGGCTTTTTCCACTCAAAAAATAGGAGGCGGAATGCGTTTCGGACGTACTTCCAAAGCAGTGGGCATCGCGGCAATCGCCGCAATCGCACTGAGCGCCTGCGCCGGCAATACCGGCGGCAACACCCCGTCCACCGGAGCGGCCAAGCAAGGTGGCACGGCCACCGTAGTCGAGGTCAACGCTTTCAACACGTTCAACCCCAACACTGCAGATGGCAACACAGACATCAACTCGAAGGTCAGCTACGCCACGCACTCGGGGTTTTACTACATCGACAACAAGCTGAATGTCGTCCACAACGACAAATTCGGCAAGATGGAAAAGGTCTCGGATAGTCCGCTGACTGTGAAGTACACCATCAACGACGGTGTGAAGTGGTCCGACGGCACGCCCGTTTCGGCCGCCGACCTCCTCCTCCAGTGGGCAGCGTTCTCCGGCTACTACGACGACGCCGACGCCAAGGCCAAGACCGGCACGTCGTACTTCTCCTACGCTGGTGACAACTCGGGCCTCAGCCTGACGGATTTCCCGGAGATCAGCAACAACAACAAGACTCTTACGCTCAAGTACTCCAAGCCTTTCTCCGACTGGGAGATCGTCCTGGGTGGGCCTGGCATTGACATTCCTGCCCACGTCCTGGCCCAGAAGGCCGGACTGAAGGACACCCAGGCCCTGATTGACTTCTTCAAGAGCAAGCCACGCGGAGATGCCAAGGCGCCGCAGCCCGCCGACGCGAAGCTGAAGGCAATGTCGGACTTGTGGAACACCGGCTTCGACACGAAGACGCTTCCCGCAGACCCGACGCTGTTCCTTTCGAACGGTCCTTACATCGTCAAGAGCATGAACCAGGACCAGTCCCTCACCATGGTCCGCAACAAGGACTACAACTGGGGACCGACGCCGAGCCTTGACGAAATCACCGTCCGCTACATCGGTTCCGCCCCGGCTCAGGTCCAGGCCCTCAAGAATGGCGAGGCAGACATCATTGCCCCGCAGGCTTCCGCTGACACGCTCGAACAGCTGAAGGCACTCTCCAGCCAGGGCGTAACCGTTGACCAGGGCAACCAGCTGGCCTTCGACCACTTGGACCTGAACTACTCGGGACCGTTGGCCGACCAGAACGTGCGCCAGGCCTTCATGAAAACCGTGCCCCGCAAGGACATCGTCAACAAGATCATTGGCAAGCTTGACCCGAATGCCAAGCCGCTCGACTCGCAGATCTTCGTCCCGCAGCAGGCTGCTTACGCGGATTCGGCCAAGAACAACGGTTCCTCGGCCTACCAGGATGTCGACATTGACGGCGCCAAGAAGCTCCTCAACGGTGCCACTCCGGAAGTCCGCATCATGTACAACAAGGACAACCCAAACCGTGTTGACGCCTTCTCGCTGATCCGCGAATCGGCCACCAAGGCCGGCTTCAAGATCGTCGACGGCGGCCTTGGCAAGTCCGACTGGGGCAAGGCACTGGGCAAGGGGGGCTATGACGCCACCATCTTCGGCTGGATCAACCCGGGCGTTGGTGTCTCCGGCGTTCCGCAGATATTCAAGACGGGCGGCGGCAACAACTTCAACAAGTTCAGCAGCGCTGACGCGGACAAGTTGATGGAACAGCTCGTGGTCACCACAGACCGCAGCAAGCAAGATGACCTCGAGAAGCAGATCGACAAGAAGATCTGGGACTCCGCATACGGTGTGCCGCTCTTCCAGTCCGTGAACGTGGACGCTTACAGCGACCGCATCACCGGTGTGAAGCTCATGCCGAACCAGACTGGTGTTTGGTGGAACTTCTGGGAATGGGCTCAGAAGTAAGACCCAACTCCGCGAGCAATATCGCCAGCCGAGGCGCCGGGACCGACGTATCATGGTCCCGGCGCCTTCGGGTTGGTGAACCGGCATATTGTCTGCTTCCCAACGACCTCAAGCAGGGAAGGGGCACGATTCTGCGATAGGCGCCGGCGACCCCGGGCCTGGATTTCGAGGTTCTTCACCATGGTGACCTATATCGTCAGGCGGCTTATCACCGCCGCATTCATTCTTCTTGGAGCATCGTTCTTGGTGTATCTCCTGACAGCGTTGTCCGGAGACCCCTTGGAAGAGCTCCGCACCAGCAGTGCACCGAACCGGCAAGCATTGATGGATGCGCGAATCAATCTGCTTGATCTCGACACACCAGCGCCGCTTCGCTATTTCAAGTGGCTGGGCGGCGCCGCCCAGTGCCTGGTTCCCCTCGGCAACGCCTGCAATCTCGGCAAGAACATCGCCGGGCAGCCAATCACGGAGGCCCTCGGCTTCGCGCTGGTTCAAACCCTGACGCTTGTTACCGGCGCGACAATTCTTGCGATTCTCATCGGCATTTCGCTCGGCATCGTCACCGCACTCCGCCAGTACAGCGCGTTGGACTATGGCGTGACCTTCATGGCATTCCTGTTCTTCTCATTGCCGATCTTCTGGGTAGCCGTCCTTCTCAAGGAGTTCGGTGCCATTGGCTTTAATGACTTCCTGCGAAATCCGGAAATACCCCCGGCCGTGGCCCTTGGAATCGGAGCCGTCTTGGGCCTCATTGGGGCCGTCGTCGTGGGCGGCGAAGTGAAACGCCGACTGATCGTCGCAGGCTCTGTCTTTGCGGCGGTTTCGGTTGTTCTTTTCTACTTCTCGCTGACTCAATGGTTCCGCAATCCGGGCCTGGGGCCGGTCATCATTGCGATCATGGGGGCGGGAATCGCCGTCGGAATCACCATATTGGTTTCCGGACTCAAGAACCGCAAGGCACTGCAATCGAGCCTGATTGTGGTGGGGATCGGTGTGATCGCCTATTTCGCTGTGCAGCCGCTGCTCAATGACGCGACCGCGCTCATGATCTTCCTCCTTGCAATCGCCACCATTCTGGTTGGCGTCGCAGTGGGGTACTTCATGGGCGGCTACGACCGCGGCCAATCCATGCGCGCCGCCGGACTCACGGCCTTCCTGGTCGGAGCCCTTGTGGTCATGGACCGGTTCATGCAGGCCTGGCCCTCTTATTTCAACAACAGCCGGGTTCGCGGACGTCCCATCGCCACTATCGGAGCGGGAACGCCGAACATCCAAGGCGATTTCTGGATCATGTCCACAGACACCTTGACCCACCTCGTCTTGCCGACCATTGCCCTGATCCTTGTCTCGTTGGCCAGCTACGCGCGGTTCACACGTTCGTCGATGCTCGAAATCATGAACATGGACTACATCCGCACAGCGCGAGCCAAGGGCCTGAGCGAACGTTCCGTGGTCATGGGCCACGCCTTCCGGAACGCTCTGATTCCGATTGCAACGATCGTCGCCTTTGACATCGGTGCATTGATCGGTGGTGCCGTCATTACTGAAACGGTCTTTTCCGTTCGGGGCATGGGTTTCTTGTTCATCGACGGACTGCTGCACACGGACCCTAACCCGGTGATGGGCGTGTTCCTTTGTGTGGCTATCACCGCCATGGCCTTCAACCTGATAGCGGACCTCGCGTACTCCGCGCTCGACCCACGCGTAAGGATCAAAGCATGAGCCAGCCAACTCAAGAGGACGAACTCCTCGCGCAACAGGCGCTTGCCGAAGCTGCAGCCACCCACGCAGGCAGCGAAGTTACCAGCGGCCTGAGCCAGGGCCAGATTGTCCGTAAAAGATTCTTCGGCCACACGGGCGCCCTGATAGGACTCGCTGTTTTCGCGGTGATCTTCCTGCTTGCCTTTACCGCGGTGGGCGCGTTCGGGATTCCCGGGTGGTGGAAGTACAACCACCTGGACGTCGCGCCGCTCGTCAACGACGGTGCTCCAACCTCCTCGCTGTGGCCGTTTGCGTGGGGCGAGCATCCGTTTGGCCAAGACCGGATCGGGCGCGATCTGTTTGCCATGACGATGCGCGGCGCACAGCAGTCAGTCACGGTGATGCTCCTGATCGGTGGGATTGCAGGTGCGATCGGCGCCATTGTCGGAGGACTTGCCGGCTATTTCCGAGGCTGGGTCGAAGCGATCCTCATGCGCTTGACGGACGTCATTATCATCATTCCGTTGCTTCTCCTCGCGGCCGTGGTGGGCCAGATAGCCAACCGCAGGGATGAGGGCAGTTGGTTGACCGGCTTTGCCGCCAACAACGGCGTCGTCATTCTCGGCGTCTTCCTCGGATTTGTGAGCTGGGTGGGCCTCGCCCGTCTTGTCCGAGGTGAGTTCCTGACCCTCCGTGAGCGGGAGTTCGTCGATGCTGCCCGGATCTCCGGAGCCTCCAACGCGAGGATCATCTTCAAGCACATCTTGCCGAACGCCGTCGGTGTGCTGATCGTCAACGTAACGCTGACCATGTCCGCTGCCATCCTGCTAGAGACGGCCCTCAGCTACCTCGGCCTTGGAGTGCACCCGCCAGATACCTCACTAGGCCTGTTGATTTCCCAAAACCAGGAAGCCTTTGCTACCCGGCCGTGGCTTTTCTGGTATCCGGGCTTGTTCATCATCCTCATCTGCCTCAGTATCAACTTCATCGGCGATGGCCTGCGGGACGCTTTCGACCCGCGCCAGAAGAAGTTCCGGGCCAAGTCCGCGGTTGAGACCGCAATGCACTCCAGCACGACGACGGCGCCGGTCGCCGATACTCCGAAGGGCAGCTGAGTGGGACCCGCCAGGGGAGCCTCAGTATCGGAAGACCGCCCAGTAGCTGGCCGCGGCCAGCGCCACCGTGGCCGCCACTCGGAACCATCCGACCGTAACCGCCACTGTGGCGTCCTCCGCCCGGCCGGGCTCTACTCGGCCGGACTCCACCAGGGCCTGCCATCGGGTGCGGACCAAGACGGCTGCGGCACCCGAATCGGTGTTCTTGAGATCTCCGGGTCGAACCGAACTGCCAGGACCGTATGTGGTGCCTGGGAGCCCCCTCAGGTGCTCGGGGCGGGCATTGCGCCCGCCCCAAATCCCGGGCGCCGGTGCGGCCCACGCGGAGTATTTTTTGCGGGGCGTCATGAGCGTGAGGGCGTAGCGGGTGTCCACTTGCACCAGGGCATCCCACGGGACCTCAACGGTGCTGTAAGGGTTCTCCAGCCGTACGCCGGAGTCCATGACCACCACCACGGGGCGCCAGAACAGCAACCAGCCGATGAAGGCAACAAGGAGCAAGGGAGCGGTGCCCGGAAGGGCTCCCGGACCGGCCGCCACAAGCGTCACGACCACCCCGAAGGCCGCTATTGCCCAACAAGCCCAGGCGAACAGCCTGCTGGTGCGGGCCTTGAAGATTTCGACATTTCCAGCATGGGGCTCTCGGCTCATGCCCCTAATAATTCAGGATTCCGGGCTACTTCACTAATCACCCCTTGGAGGGTGGCCCGGGCGGAAGGGAATACCCAACATGACTGACAATGCCAGCCCCGAACCTGAGGCAACCCCGCTAGAGACTGCCTCGGACAAGAGTGCGCTCGGGAGCGTGGTCCTGGAAGTGCGCGATCTCAGCGTCGACTTCGGTGTGGAGAAGAAATGGGTCCCCGCCGCCATCGGACTGAACTATGAGGTCAGGGCGGGTGAGGTCCTCGCCATCGTCGGTGAATCCGGTTCCGGCAAGAGTGCCAGTTCCATGGCTTTGCTGGGATTGCTGCCCAGCAACAGCCGGGTCACGGGGAGTGTGAAGCTCTCCGGCAAGGAGCTGCTTGGCGCCAAATCCGGCACCATCAGGGAGGTCCGCGGCAAGGATGTTGCCGTGATCTTCCAGGAACCGATGACGGCGCTCAACCCCGTCTACACGGTGGGTGCCCAGATCGTTGAGACGATCCGGCTTCACAACGTGGTCTCCCCGGACGAGGCCAAGGAGCGCGCATTGCGCATGTTGGACCTCGTGGAGCTTCCTGACCCGGAGAAGGCCTTCAAGTCGTATCCGCATCAGCTTTCCGGCGGCCAGCGCCAGCGGGCCATGATCGCCCAGTCGTTGTCTTGCGACCCGAAACTGCTGATCGCGGATGAACCCACCACGGCCCTGGACGTGACGGTCCAAGCTGAAATCCTGGATTTGATGCGCAATCTGCGCAACAAGCTGGATAGCGCCATCGTCCTCATCACGCACGACATGGGTGTGGTGGCCGACCTCGCTGACCGGATAGCAGTGATGCGCAAGGGTGTCATCGTGGAAACGGGTACGGCGCAGCAGATCTTCAGCAACCCGCAGCATGAATACACGCAGGCGCTGCTGGCAGCTGTTCCCCACTTGGGCCAGGGCGCGGACAGTCCCGATGTCGATGTCACTGCGGCCCTGGCTGCGGCCACCAACACCGAGCTCGAATCCGTTGAGCATGACGAACTGCTCCGCCGGGAACGTAAAAACCAAGCGGCTTTGAAGGCGGCGGCGGAAGAAGCCGCCAAGCCCAAGGGCAACCCTGTGCTTGAGCTGATCGACGTCGCCATCGAGTATCCCAAGCAGGGCCGTGTTCCTGCGTTCCGTGCTGTCGAGGGGGCAAACCTGGTCATCTACCCTGGTCAAGTGGTGGGCCTGGTTGGGGAGTCGGGATCCGGCAAGACGACCATTGGACGCGCCGCCGTCGGGCTCTTGCCTGTGGCCGCCGGCAGCATGCGTGTGGTGGGTCAGGACATTTCCGCAGCGAAACGGAATGGAAAGCAGCTTCGCGAGGTGCGTCGGGATATCGGCATGGTCTTCCAGGATCCGTCGTCGTCGCTGAACCCGCGGCTGCCTATCGGTGAGAGTATCGGCGAACCGATGTTCCTTGCCGGGGCCGCCAAGGGCGTGGAGCTGCAGAAGCGGATCGAGAACCTTCTCGACCAAGTGGAGCTGCCCCGCGGTTACCGCAACCGTTACCCGCATGAGTTGTCGGGCGGCCAGAAGCAGCGTGTCGGTATCGCGCGTGCGCTGTCCCTGCAGCCAAAGCTTATGGTGGCGGATGAGCCGACGTCGGCGCTGGACGTTTCGGTGCAGGCGAAGGTTTTGGAACTCTTCCAGAACCTGCAAAAGGAACTGGGATTCGCGTGCCTGTTCGTGACCCACGACCTCGCCGTGGTTGATGTGCTGGCGGACCGGATTTGCGTCATGCAGCGCGGCCGGATCGTGGAGCAGGGCACCCGGGAACAGATTCTCCGTAATCCGCAGGAACCTTACACGCAAAGGCTGCTTGCCGCGGTACCGCTTCCGGACCCGGAGAAGCAGCGCGAGCGCAGGGAACTGCGGGCGCAACTCATGGCCGCCGGCATCGAGTAGCAGCTGCGCGCGAAGCAGCTCGCGGCATAAACGGACTGCCGCTCGTTGCGAAAGAGTCCCCATGGCCAACGGTCCATGGGGGCTCTTTTCTATGCCCCGGGTGTTCTTTCGCACTTCCACGAAAGGGGTTTCGGCATGCCCGAAACCCCTATTTTCCTGCGAAAAGTAGAGGTCAGGCATGCCGAGTGTACCAAGGAGTAACCCATTACGTGAAGTGACTGCTTCATTTACTTGAAATGACTGCTTCATTACTAAAACTGTCAAGGCATACTTGGGTCCCATGTGCCAATGGGATTCCATATTTCGGACAAGGTGTGGTTAGGATTACACATCCATGTAGGCCGCGTCACAGGATAATTCTGTGCCTGGCCCCCGGGGCAGCCATGAGTTGCCCCGACCCATCCCCCTGAATCCATAGGAGGCGGAATGCGTTTTTCGCGCACTTCCAAAGCTCTAGGCTTGCTGGCAGTCGCCGCACTTGCCCTTACCGGATGCGGCAGCGCCGGCTCCGGAAGCAGCGGCCAGGCTGCTGCCGGCGATCCGAACAAAATCATCACCGCATACAGCAATGAACCCCAGCACCCCCTGCTGCCGTCCAACACCAACGAGGTGTACGGCGGCCGCGTCGTCGAACTCCTGTTCGAAGGCCTGCGCAGCTACGACGCCAGCGGAAAGTCCGTGAATGCCCTCGCGGAATCCATTGACACGACTGACGGCCAGAATTACACCATCAAGGTCAAGAAGGGCACCAAGTTCACCAACGGCGAGGAAGTCACCGCCAAGAGCTTCGTTGACGCCTGGAACTTCGCCGCACTGAGCACCAACGCACAGACCAGCAGCAGCTTCTTCGAGTCGATTGACGGCTACGACGCCGTCAGTGCCACCAAGAAGGAACCTGGCGCGGACGGCAAGTCCAAAGACGTTCCTGCCCCGACCGCGCAGACCATGTCGGGCTTGGTTCTGAAGGACGGCTCGACCTTCACGGTGAAGCTGGCACAGCCGGAAGCCGACTGGCCTTTGCGCCTCGGCTACTCCGCTTTCATGCCGCTCCCCGCCGATGCCCTCAAGGACCCGAAGGCCTTCGGCGAAAACCCCGTCGGCAACGGCCCGTACAAGATGGCCGCCAAGGGTGCCTGGCAGCACGACAGCCAGATCGCCCTCGTCAAGAACGCCGACTACCAGGGTCCCCGCGCGGCCAAGAACGGTGGCGTGACCTTCAAGTTCTATACCGATCCGGCACCGGCATACACGGACATCCAGGCCAACAACCTCGACGTCACCGACGTCCTGCCGACGAACGCCCTGAAGACCTACACCACGGACTTCCCGGACCACAACCTCAACAAGGCTTACGCGGGCAACGCAACTCTCAACATCCCGAACTACCTGCCTGAGTTCCAGGGAGACGCCGGCAAGCTCCGCCGCCAGGCCATCTCCATGGCCATCAACCGCGACGAAATCACCAAGGTTGTCTTCAACGGCACCCGTATATCGGCCAAGGACTTCACGTCTCCCTCCGTTGACGGTTACAACGCCAACGTAGCGGGCTCGGATGTTCTGAAGTTCGACGCCGCGAAGGCGAAGGACCTCTGGGCCAAGGCAGAGGCCCTCAGCCCGTGGCCGGCTGGCAAGGTTCTTCAGCTCGCGTACAACACCGATGGTGGCAACAAGGAATGGATCGACGCAGTTGCCAACAACCTGAAGAACAACCTCGGCATCAAGGCAGAAGGCCAGCCGTTCGCCAAGTTTGCTGAGATCCTGAACCTCCGCAAGGCCAAGACGCTTCCGGGCTTCACCCGCGCAGGCTGGCAGGCAGACTACCCGTCGCTGTTCAACTTCCTCGGCCCGCTGCTGAAGACCGGCGCTAGCGCCAACTACGAGGGCTACAGCAACCCGGAATTCGACAAGCTGCTGATCGAAGGCCTTGCGTCCAAGACCACGGACGACGCGAACAAGAAGTTCACCCAGGCACAGGAAATCCTGTTCAAGGACCTTCCCAACCTGCCCCTGTGGTACCAGGCACGCCAGGCTGTATGGAGCCAGAACGTTACCAACGTTGACTCCGGCTGGAACGGCGTCCTGCTCTACTACAACATCACCGCAAAGTAGTCCTCTGGACTTGTTCCAAGCTCGCTAGTGCATGGGGGTCCGGTCGCAAAACCGGGCCCCCTGTGCGCTTGATCCGGCACGAAAGCTGTCCCACATGAATCCCCTTAGTTTCAAGAGCGCCCAGGATACTTTGCTGTGATCCAGTACATCCTCAGGCGTTTGCTGCAGGTCATCCCGGTCTTCCTGGGAACCACCCTGCTTGTGTACTTCATGGTCTTCGCCCTCCCGGGCGACCCCATCCGCGCTTTGTTCGGCGACCGTCCGCCCAGCGAGTCCGTCATTGCCGCCCTGCGCCAGCAATACAACCTCGACCAGCCGTTCTGGGTCCAGTACGGACTGTTCCTCAAGAACCTGTTCACCTTCAACCTCGGCGTTGACTTCACCGGTCAACCCATTGCCGCCACCCTTGGCCGCATCTTTCCCGTGACCGCCATGCTTGCCGTTGAGGCCCTGGCTATCCAGGCCGTCTTCGGTGTGGCCTTCGGCCTGATCGCCGGCCTGCGCAAGGGGAAGCTCTTTGACTCCACCGTGCTGGTTGCCTCCCTCGTCGTCATCGCGGTCCCCACCTTCGTGCTGGGCTTCGTTCTTCAGCTCGTCGTCGGCGTGCAGCTCGGCTGGGCCAAGCCCACGGTGGGATCCAACGCGGACTGGGGCACACTGATCCTCCCGGCCACGGTTCTTGGCCTCGTGTCCTTTGCCTACGTGCTGCGGTTGACCCGCGCCTCGGTCATCGAAAACATGAACGCCGACTACGTCCGTACGGCAACCGCGAAAGGCCTTTCCCGTCCCCGAGTGGTCCTCGCCCACATCCTGCGAAACTCCATGATCCCCGTGGTCACCTACCTGGGGGCGAACCTGGGTGGCTTGATGGGCGGCGCGATCGTCACCGAAGGCATCTTCAACGTGCCCGGCGTCGGACAGAAGCTCTACCAAGCGGTGATCCGCAGCGAGGGCCCCACCGTCGTTGCCATCGTTAGCGTGCTGGTGCTGGTGTTCGTTGCCGCCAACCTGTTGGTCGACCTCCTGTACGCCTGGCTTGACCCGAGGATCCGCTATGAAAAGTAACCGTCAAATCGAGCACTACGTTGCCCCCATCGACGAGACACCGCTGCTCGCGACCGATACCCTCAAGGTCGACGCAGCACCCCTGAGCCTCTGGGCAGACGCCTGGCGGAAGCTCCGCCGTCGTCCGCTGTTCATCATCTCCGCGCTCATGATCTTCCTGCTCCTCATCGTCGCGTTCTTCCCGGGTCTGTTCACGCAGACAGCTCCGAACGACAACTGCCAACTGGGCGACTCCCTGGCGGGCCCCTCGGCCGGCCATCCCTTGGGATTCACCTTCCAGGGCTGCGACATCTATTCCCGCGTCATCCACGGCACGCAGGCATCCTTAACAGTCGGCGTCGTCTCGGTCATCTTCGTCCTGATCATCGGCGTCACGCTCGGCGCGCTGGCTGGGTTCTTTGGCGGCTGGGTTGACACCGTCATTGCCCGCATTGGCGACATCTTCTTCGCATTGCCTTTGGTCCTCGGCGCACTGGTCGTTACCCAGCTCCCCTTCTTCCGCGAGAACAAGAGCGTCTTCACGGTGGTCATGGTCATCGTGATGCTCGGGTGGCCCCAAATGGCCCGTATCACCCGTGGTGCCGTGATCGAGGTCCGCAACGCCGATTTCGTCACTGCCGCACGCTCGCTAGGTGTCTCCAAGATCGGCACCCTGGTCCGGCACGTGGTTCCGAACGCGCTCGCGCCGATCATTGTCCTGGCCACCATGGAACTGGGTGTCTTCATCGTCACTGAAGCAACGCTCTCCTTCCTTGGCATTGGCTTGCCCGGCAGCATCATGTCCTGGGGTAACGACATTTCCGCGGCGAAGGACACTCTGCGCACCAACCCCGAGGTGCTGATGTTCCCCGCAACCGCATTGTCCATTACAGTCCTGAGCTTCATCATGCTTGGCGACGCGCTGCGTGACGCCCTTGACCCCAAGAGCCGCAAGCGATGAAGGAGGCAATCATGACAACGTCCAACGTCACCATCAACGAGGCCGGAACCGAAGAGCGCCCGCTCCTTGAAATCAGGGACCTCGCCATCTCCTTCCAGACGGCGAGCGGCGAGTTCCAGGCCGTCAAGAACGCCCACCTGACTATCATGCCGGGCGAGACAGTCGCCATCGTGGGAGAGTCCGGTTCGGGAAAGTCGACGACGGCACTCGCCGCCATCGGTCTCCTGCCGGAGAACGGCCGGGTTTCCGGCGGCCAGATCCTGCTCGACGGCGAGGACATCTCGCACGCGCCGGAACGGCGCATGATCGAGCTGCGTGGCAACACGATCGGCATGGTCCCGCAGGATCCGATGTCCAACCTCAACCCGGTGTGGAAGATCGGCTACCAGGTCCGCGAGACCTTGCGCGCCAACGGCAAGCCCCATGCTCCGGCTGATGTGGCCCGTGTCCTCGGGGAAGCCGGCTTGCCGGACTCGGCGCGGCGTGCCAAGCAGTACCCGCACGAGTTCTCCGGCGGCATGCGCCAGCGGGCACTGATTGCCATCGGCCTGTCCTGCCAGCCGCGGCTGCTTATTGCCGATGAGCCGACGTCGGCCCTCGACGTGACCGTTCAGCGGCAGATCCTCGACCACCTCGAGACCATGACGGCGGAGCTCGGTACGGCAGTCCTGCTTATCACCCACGATCTTGGCCTCGCGGCTGAACGCGCGGACAAAGTGGTGGTCATGTACCGCGGCAACGTAGTGGAAGCCGGCCCTTCGCTAGAACTGCTCCGCAACCCGCAGCACCCCTACACCCAGCGGCTCGTGGCGTCGGCCCCGTCCTTGGCTTCCCGCAGGATCCAGGCAGCCAAGGCTGAAGGCATCCAAACGGAAGAACTCCTGGCACCCACCGAAGCTGTGGTTGAAAAGGCGCTCCCAGAGGACGTTCTGAAGGTCGAGAGCCTCAGCAAGGTCTTCAAGTTGCGCTCGGGAGTGGGCAGGTCCACCGACTTCACCGCGGTGGACAATGTCTCATTCAACGTCAAGCGCGGGACGACGACGGCGATCGTGGGGGAGTCGGGCTCCGGCAAGTCCACTGTGGCTCAAATGGTCCTTAACCTCCTGCCGCCGACGTCGGGCCGGATCGTGTTCGACGGGGTGGACACCTCCACGTTGAACAGCCGAGAGATCTTCAAGTTCCGGCGTCGTGTCCAGCCGATCTTCCAGGACCCGTACGGTTCCCTTGACCCGATGTACAACATCTTCAGGACCATCGAGGAACCGCTCCGGACCCACAAGATCGGTGACAAGGTCAGCCGCGAGAAGAAGGTCCGGGAGCTTCTGGACCAAGTGGCGCTGCCGCAGTCCACCATGCAGCGATACCCGAACGAGCTCTCTGGCGGCCAGCGGCAGCGCGTAGCGATCGCCCGGGCCCTGGCGCTGGATCCAGAAGTGATCATCTGCGACGAAGCGGTCTCCGCCTTGGACGTTTTGGTGCAGGCCCAGGTGCTGAACCTGCTGGCCGAGCTGCAGTCCAATCTCGGCCTGACCTACCTGTTCATCACGCACGACCTCGCCGTCGTACGGCAGATCGCGGACCATGTCTGCGTGATGCAGAAGGGCAGGCTCGTGGAAACGGGCAGTACAGACAATGTCTTCGATTCGCCGCAGCAGGAGTACACAAAAGCACTCCTCAACGCGATTCCCGGAGCAAGCCTGATGCTGCCGCCCGCGGTGGCCTGACCCGGCTCAGAAACCTTCATTCAACGCCCGTAAGGCAATCAAGAAGGCCGGTGCCGCTTCCCCTGAGGGAGGGGCGCCGGCCTCTTTTGTGTTCCCCGGGAGTTCCACGCGGATCTCCACGCGGTTTTCCCCGCGGATTGTGATGAAGGGCACAATTAGCTGGCGTTGCGGGTGATTTTTAGGCCAATAAATACCACAGCGTTTAGACTCTATGTAGGTGCCCTGTGTCAAAGGGTCTCTTCCGTCGTGCGTTCCGGTTGGAAATGTCGCGATACCACAGCTGACTTCACCACTGAATCGAGCAATAACGCATGTCTGAAACCACCACCAACACCGCGGTAGCCACTGCATCGCGCAGTGACCTGCGCAACGTCGCGATTGTGGCCCACGTTGACCACGGCAAGACCACCCTGGTCGACGCCATGCTCAAGCAGACCAACTCCTTTGCCGAGCACAACCACCTCGAAGACCGCGTCATGGACTCCGGTGACCTGGAGCGCGAAAAGGGCATTACCATCCTGGCCAAGAACACCACCGTGGCCTACAACGGACCGTCCTCCCATGGCGAGACCATCACCATCAACGTGATCGACACCCCTGGCCACGCTGACTTCGGCGGCGAGGTTGAGCGCGGCCTGTCCATGGTTGACGGCGTCGTGCTCCTCGTGGATGCTTCCGAGGGTCCGCTGCCCCAGACCCGCTTTGTGCTCCGCAAGGCCCTCGCCGCGCACCTTCCGGTCATCCTGCTGGTCAACAAGACCGACCGCCCTGACGCCCGCATCGAAGAAGTTGTCCACGAATCCATGGACCTGCTCCTGGGCTTGGCTTCGGACCTCGCGGACGAAGTTCCGGACCTCGACCTGGACAAGATCCTGGAAGTTCCCGTGGTCTACGCTGCAGCCAAGGTCGGCCGCGCCTCCCTGGAACAGCCGGCTGATGGATCGGCGCCGGAGAACGAAGATCTCGAACCCCTGTTCAAGACGATCATCGAGCACATCCCGGCTCCGACCTACAACCCGAACGGTGTCCTGCAGGCGCACGTCACCAACCTGGACGCTTCCCCGTTCCTCGGCCGCCTCGCACTCCTGCGCATCTACAACGGCACCCTCCGCAAGGGCCAGACCGTTGCTTGGGCGCGAGCCAACGGCGAACTGAAGAACGTCAAGATCACCGAGCTCCTGGCCACCAAGGCACTGGACCGCGTTCCGACCGACTCCGCTGGTCCGGGCGAGATCGTTGCTGTTGCCGGTATCGAGGAAATCACCATTGGTGAGACCCTGACCGACGCCGAGAACCCGCAGCCGCTGCCGCTCATCACGGTGGATGACCCCGCGATCTCCATGACCATCGGTATCAACACCTCTCCGCTGGCCGGTAAGGTCAAGGGTGCCAAGGTAACGGCGCGCCAGGTGAAGGATCGCCTCGACAAGGAACTGATCGGTAACGTCTCCATCAAGGTTCTGCCCACCGAGCGTCCGGATGCCTGGGAAGTCCAGGGCCGTGGCGAGCTTGCGCTGGCTATCCTCGTGGAGCAGATGCGACGTGAAGGCTTCGAACTGACTGTCGGCAAGCCGCAGGTTGTCACCCGGACCATCGACGGCAAGATCCACGAGCCGATGGAACACATGACCATCGACGTTCCGGAAGAGTACCTCGGCGCGGTCACGCAGCTCATGGCCGCTCGCAAGGGCCGCATGACCAACATGGCCAACCACGGTACGGGCTGGTGCCGCATGGAATTCATCGTTCCTGCCCGTGGCCTCATCGGCTTCCGCACCAAGTTCCTCACGGACACCCGTGGCGCCGGCATCGCTTCCTCGATCTCCGAGGGCTACGAGCCGTGGGCCGGTCCCATCGAATACCGCACCAACGGTTCGATGGTTGCCGACCGCGCCGGCGTGGTCACCCCCTTCGCCATGATCAACCTGCAGGAACGCGGCTCCTTCTTCGTGAAGCCCACGTCCGAGGTCTACGAAGGCATGATCGTCGGCGAGAACTCCCGCGCCGACGACATGGACGTCAACATCACGAAGGAAAAGAAGCTCACCAACATGCGTGCCGCTTCCTCCGACACCTTCGAGAACCTGACGCCGCCGCGCGACCTGACCCTCGAAGAGTCCCTCGAATTCGCTCGCGAAGACGAGTGCGTTGAGGTGACCCCGGAGTCCATCCGCATCCGCAAGCTGATCCTGGATGCCAATGAGCGCGCCAAGGCTACCCGCGCCCGCGCCAAAGTCTGATCCAGCGCTGATTGCGTAGTGACGCATTGAATAAAGGAGCCACCGGAGCAGCACGCGGCATTGCCGCAGCTGTTCCGGTGGCTCTTTTGCTGCCCTGGCGGGCACCGCACTGCACCGGCAGGCGCTCCTTATTGCCGGCGTCGAGGTCTACTGGGGTGCTGCTGCGGCACTGCTCCTGCTCGCCTCGTTGCAACTCTGGCTGGGCGCCTGGTCGCGGTCTTTGCTCCCGACGGCGGTGGCCGGCATTGCCTGTTATGTGGCGGTTGGCCTGCTGTCGGCTTCCGGAACGGGCAAGCAGCTGATAGTTGCTGACGTACCGGGAAATGTGTGGGTGTACGGCAGTGCGGGCGTGACTTTTGTGATGCTCTTGTGGTGCCGGCGATACAGGCATCCGCCGCGCGGCTGACTAGTCCGCGCTTGGATCCCGGTGGTGGGCGATCAAGAGCGAAGTGGCCACGCCGTCGTCGTCCGCCGGAAGGCGCATGTATTCCTCGACGACTGCCCGCAGCTTGCCCATCATTTCCTGTTGACGCGCGGCGTTGAACTTTACTCCAAGCCGCCACACATCGATATCCCCAGGGGCGAGTCCCCGGGTTTCCTGAACGAATGTTTCGATCAAGACAGGGGAAATATCGTCGACCGGGGTGCTCCACGATGTGCGGGTGGCGATGTACGGCACCTCCTTGGCGCCCCGCTTTCCCTTCCGGCCTTCCTGCGGCACGAGAAAACCCGTGCGGACCAAGGTTCGCACGTGGTGCAGGCTCGACGCGGGATTAATATCCAGCAGCCCGGCAATTTCTTTGTTTGTGCGCGCGTGATGCAGGCAGAGCCGGAGAATCCGCAGGCGTAGCGGCGAACTCAAGGCGCGCCCCTTGGCGACGAGATCGCCGTCCCCCAATTGTTCCGTCATGGTGGCCAGTGTAGCCATCCATCAGTGATTGACATATATCAATCACTGGGGAAAACTGGGCGAGTGAACGCCGGGACCACTGACAATGCTCCGCAAACTGACGCAGCACAACAAGCGGCCTCGCTCTGGCGGGACCGGAACTTCACTACCTTCTGGTCAGGCCAAGCCGTCAGCCAGCTGGGGCACAACTGGGGCAACCGGCGTTTCCAGTCCTCGCAGGGTCTTTGCTCGGGGCCAGCGAGTTCGAAGTTGGCGCGCTCAATGCTGCCAGCCTGGCGGCCTTCCTGCTGATCGGTTTGCCGGCCGGAGCGTGGGTAGACCGCTGGTTGAAACGCCGCACCATGATTGTGGCGGACCTGGTCCGGACTGCGGCGATGGCGACCGTACCACTCCTCTGGTGGGCAGGCATCCTGCAGATCTGGCACTTGTACGCAGTAGCGGCCGTCGTCGGGGCCGCAACAGTCTTCTTCGACGTCTCCTACCATAGCTACGTGCCTGTGCTCGTGGATGCCGCGAACGTGCCACAGGCCAATTCCAAGTTGGAAGCCACCTCCCAGATCGCGCGCATCGGCGGACCTGCCGCAGGTGGCGCGCTGCTGACGGTGGTGTCCGCCCCGGTACTGTTCGTCGGGGAAGCAGCCGGCTATCTCCTGTCCGCCATTTTCTTGTTCAGGACACGCGATGCGGAACGGCCCGTGCCGGCCAAGGACCGGCAGCCGCTAGCAAAGGAAATCAAGGAAGGCCTTGTCTTCGTGGTCAGGCATCCGTTGATCAGCAGAATTGCGGCCTGCACGGGCGGGGTGAACTTCTTCACTACGATCGCCTCTACTTTGATGCCCGTGCTCGTGCTGAGGGAACTGGAGCTAGGGCCACCGGGCATGGGCCTCATCATGGCGGTCGGGGCCGTGGGCGGACTGATCGGGGCCGTTGCCGCGCCCAGGCTCGCAGCTTGGATCGGTGAGGGGACCGTCATTCCCGCGGCGTCGATGGTGAACTCGCTTTTCCTCGTCTTGGTGCCGCTGTCGGTGCTGGCTCCCGAGCGATGGATCTCCTTGGTGATGCTCATCGTCTCCGAGTTCGGCTTCGCCTTCGGGGTGCTGGTGTACAACATCATGCAGCTGAGCATGAGGCAGCGGGTGTGTCCGCCCCGGCTCTTGGGGCGCATGAATGCTTCCATTCGCTTTGTGGTCTGGGGTGTCATGCCAATTGCCGCGCTTGCTTCAGGCCTGCTTGCCGAAAGGCTTGGGCTGGCCCCGACGCTCTGGATCGGCGTGGCCGGGAGCATGGTCTGTGTTGCACCAGCGTTGTTCTCGCCGCTTCGGGGAATGCGCAGGCTGCCTGACGGCGTGCGCGGCGCCTGACCTCCTTGGGACATGCCCCGCCTTGGCTCGCAGCGCTGGACATAATGGCATCATGCGCATTCCTTGGCACAAGTGCAGCGCATGCTCGGCGCAGATGAGGGCACATGTCCAACGTTTGATTTCAAGATTGGACCGGAAGTTCTCCACATACCCAATGTTGGCGCTTCCGTGCCTCCGGTTTCGAGCGGAACGATGGGGCGCATGGTGAACATCAGTGAAGTCATTTCAGCGTACGACGGCGTGGCGCGGGCTAAACATCTCGCTGCGGCTGGGGTGTCGCATTTCCAGCTGAAATCCGAGTTGGCGAGTGGACGGATTCTCCGCGTGGCCCGAGGGGTCTATGCGGTGCCCGGCGCCGATCCCGGCTTGCTCGCTATCCGGTCCCTTCCTGCGGAACCGGCCTGCATTTCCGCGGCCGAATTCTCGGGGTTGTGGGTTCTGGATGCCCCCCAATCTCCCCACGTGGCAGTCCCTCACAGCCGAAAGTACGAAGGTTTTGTCTGCCATCGATCCGCGGTCCCGCCTACCTTAATGGATTCAGTCATCCAGGCCTTGCGTTGCTTGCCGGATCTGGAGGGTCTGGTCGTTGCCGAATCTGCGGTGGTTCTTGGCAGGCTGCCGCTCACGGCCATCAGGATGAGGCTGAGTGGTCGGAATGATGCGCGGGAGCGGAGACTCGTGTCACAAATCGTTCCGCAGTCACAGTCGATTATTGAGTGCATCGCCAGATACCTCCTGCGAGAAGCAGGCTTTCTCGTTGAATCACAGGTAAACATTCCGGGCATGGGGCATCTGGATCTGATGGTGGACGGAAGGCTGGGGATTGAAACCGACGGAGCAGGTTTCCACATGGACAAGCCGAGCTTCGAGGAGGACCGCCGTCGGTGGAATATCACCACAAGGTTGGGTGTCCCGACCTTGGTTGTGAGCTATTCGATGTTGAAGAACCGGCCTCGAGAATTTGTGGCGATGGTCCGGGACACTCTGAGGTCTCTCGACCGAGCCGCGTGACCCCCCGGTGGGCTACCCTACGCCTGTGTCAGAAGGGACATGCCCATCGCTGCTCATCAGGAGTGGACATGTCCCTCGCTCGGGCCCGCGTTAACAAGGGACATGCCCGTAGCAGAGGGCTAGGAGTGGGCATGTTGGCATTATGTCCAGTGGTTCGAACCAGCAGGGGGCATGTCCCATGGTTCGAACCAGCAGGGGGCATGTCCCGTGGGTCGGAGCGGGAGGGGGCATGCCCGGTGAGCGGGGAAGACGGGGGAGCAGGCCTACTGCGGGGCGGGGCGGGGTTTACGGCGTGGAGGCGGAGGCGGGACTTCTTTTGCTGCGACTACAAGGGCCAGCGGGATCTCGACGTCGGACCGGCGGGTGCGGATGGTGCACGCACCATCGGTGACGGAGAGCAAGTAGCCGAGGGCATCGGTGAAGCCGTTGTCCACCCGGTATCGGACAACTACCCGTGTTCCGGATGCGGTGTTGAGCAGGAAATCCTGGGGCCGGGGCGAATTCACTAGTTCATAGTAGGACGCCCGGCTAGGTTGGTGAGTTCACGCTGGTGGATAATAGGGTCAGAATTCGATGTACCGGCCACAGGGCCGGTGGTACTACCCGGAAACTGTCCGGGACAACTGTGGAGAGGCAAGGGACGTGACCTACGTAATCGCGCAGCCGTGTGTGGACGTCAAGGACAAGGCATGTATTGAAGAATGCCCTGTTGACTGCATCTACGAAGGCGAACGTTCCCTTTATATCCACCCGGATGAGTGCGTGGACTGCGGCGCTTGCGAACCCGTGTGCCCGGTGGAAGCGATCTACTACGAGGATGACACCCCGGAGGAATGGGCGGACTACTACAAGGCCAACGTCGAATTCTTCGATGATCTCGGGTCCCCGGGTGGAGCTGCCAAGATTGGCAATACCGGCAAGGACCACCCGTTCATCGCCGCGCTGCCTCCTCAGAACCAAGACCACTAAGAACGGTTGTTTCCTTTGATTTCTGCGGCCCCCGCCTTTGGCCTCAACCTGCCCGACTATCCTTGGGAAGCTATGGCGCCGTACGTGGCCAAGGCTGCAGAACACCCGGGCGGGGTAGTCAATCTCTCGATCGGCACTCCCGTGGATCCCACGCCGGAGCTCGTTCGCGAGGCGCTCGCCGGGGCAGCCAATGCTCATGGGTACCCGACTGTCCACGGCACGGAAGCTCTTCGCGAGGCTGTGTCCACCTGGTTCGCTACCCGACGTGGAGTCCCTGGGATCGACCCCCGGGACGTTTTGCCCACAGTCGGCTCCAAGGAACTGGTGGCCTGGCTGCCGTTTCTGTTGGGGCTCAGCGCAGGCGACGTCGTTGTCCGTCCTACGGTGGCTTACCCGACGTACGACATCGGCGCCCTGCTTGCAGGGGCCACGGCGATTGCTGCAGACAATCTGGACGAACTGGACGCCGCAACCCGTAGCCGGGTCCGGCTCATCTGGATCAACTCCCCGGGCAACCCCACCGGCAGTGTTCGCGATGTCGAATCCCTCAGGCAGATCGTTGCCCAGGCCCGCGAGATCGGCGCTGTGGTGGCGTCTGACGAATGCTATGCCGAACTCGGTTGGGGCGGATGGGATGCCCAGCGTGGCGGCGAAGCCGTGCCCAGCGTTCTTGATCCGCGTGTCACGGGTGGGTCAGACGGACTGTTGTGCGTCTACTCCCTCAGCAAGCAGTCGAACCTCGCCGGCTACCGGGCCGCCTTCGTGGCCGGAGACTCATCGATCGTGGCGAATCTGGTCAACAGCCGCAAGCACGCAGGCATGATCGTGCCTTACCCGGTCCAGGAAGCCATGCGCATCGCGCTCGGCGACGTCGGCCACGTGCTGGCCCAAAAGGATCTCTACCGCGGCCGCCGTGAACGCCTCCTGCCAGCTCTGCAGAACTTCGGACTGGAGATCCACGAGTCCAAAGCGGGCTTGTACTTGTGGTCCACCGCAGGGGAGGCGACGTGGGACACCGTGCGGCGTTTCGCTGACCTGGGCATCGTCGTCGGGCCCGGAGTGTTCTATGGAGACGCCGGCAACGGTTTCATCCGGGTGGCGCTCACGGGCACCGATGAACGCATCGACGCCGCTGTGGAACGCTTGAACACTGCACGGTAACAATGATGTGACTTGCCGCACAGGGCGCGTCACTCCGCCAGTAACCGTAGCTTGTGGATTAGTTTGTCCCGCTTACTGGCGGTAGCTTTTAACTGACTATCAATGGTGGCTTTCTCCACGAAGGCGGTCCAGCCGATGGTGCCTGCACCTGCAGGCTCCCGGCTGGAGTCACCAGATGTTGGTTGGATCAAGCTTTCGACCGAGGCCAAGGGCCTCATGAAGGGGACTCCATGACTGAGACCACCAGTGCTACCCTGCGCCATGCCGGCGGAGAGCTCGAGCTCCCGCGGATCAAGGTTGTAGAAGGGAACGAAGGATACGACGTTTCCAAGCTGCTGAAGCAGACGGGCGCCGTCGCCTACGACCCCGGCTTCATGAACACCGCCGCCACCACGTCGGCAATCACCTACATCGACGGCGACGCCGGTATCCTGCGCTACCGCGGCTACCCGATCGAGCAGCTTGCCCAGCACTCCAGCTTCCTGGAAGTTTCCTACCTGCTGATCTACGGCAACCTGCCCACGCCCACTGAGCTGGATGCCTTTGACCAGCGCATCCGCCACCACACGCTGCTCCACGAAGAGCTCAAGGGCTTCTTCGGCGGATTCCCGCGTGACGCACACCCTATGCCTGTCTTGTCCTCGGCCGTCTCGGCGCTGTCCACGTTCTACCAGGACTCCTTGGACCCGTTCAACCCGGAGCACGTGGAAGTTTCCACCATCCGCCTCATGGCGAAGCTCCCGGTCATCGCGGCCTACGCCCACAAGAAGTCCATCGGCCAGCCCATGCTGTACCCGGACAACTCCATGAACCTGGTGGAGAACTTCCTGCGCTTGAGCTTCGGCTTGCCGGCGGAGCAGTACGAGTTGGACCCTGTTGTGGTCAAGGCGCTCGACCTCCTGCTCATCCTGCACGCAGACCACGAGCAAAACTGCTCGACGTCGACCGTCCGCCTGGTGGGCTCCTCGAACGCGAACCTGTTTGCTTCCGTTTCCGCAGGCATCAATGCGCTCTTCGGTCCCGCACACGGCGGCGCCAACGAGGCCGTGCTGAAGATGCTGCGCCAGATCCAAGCCGATGGCGTCAAGCCCGAGGACTACATGGAGAAGGTCAAGAACAAGGAAGACGGCGTCCGCCTGATGGGCTTCGGTCACCGGGTCTACAAGAATTACGACCCCCGCGCGAAGATCATCAAGGCGACGGCACACGAGATCCTGGGCAAGCTCGGCGGCAACGACGAACTCCTGGACATCGCAATGCGCCTTGAAGAGAAGGCGCTGGCGGACGATTACTTCATACAGCGCAAGCTCTACCCGAACGTGGACTTCTACACGGGCCTCATCTACAAGGCCATGGGCTTCCCGGAGAAGATGTTCACCGTCCTGTTCGCGATCGGCCGTCTCCCCGGCTGGATCGCACAGTGGCGAGAAATGATCAACGACCCCCAGACGAAGATCGGCCGTCCGCGGCAGCTCTACACAGGGGAACCGGAACGCAACTACCCGGCGGTCTAGTCCCCACCGGCTCCCAGGCCTCGCAAGCTCGGCCCGGATCCCTCGCCGGTGTGGGCCCTGCCAACGCGGGGTCACTTACAGCCTGTCCACAGGGACATCATGGGCCGTATGTGACCCCGCGTTGCTCTTAAGAGCTGTAGCCGAGGGGGTTGGTCTTCTGCCAGCGCCAGTGGTCTTCGCACATTTGGTCCACCGTCTTCGTGGTGGACCAGCTGAGGTCCGCCAAGGCAGAGGAAGCGTCGGCCCAGAACGCAGGCAGGTCTCCCGCGCGTCGTCCGGTGATCTCATACGGTAACGGGTGGCCCACGGCCTGTTCGAAGGCGTGGAGCATCTCTAGCACGGACGTGCCTTTCCCGGAGCCAAGGTTCCAGCGGTGCACGCCCGGACGGGCCGCAACATAGTCCAGTGCGGCGACGTGGCCATCCGCGAGGTCGACGACGTGGATGTAGTCCCGTAGGCAGGTGCCGTCCGGGGTGTCGTAGTCTCCACCAAAGACCATGAGCTTTTCGCGGCGGCCCACCGCCACCTGGGCGATATACGGAACCAGATTGTTCGGGATGCCCTGCGGGTCCTCGCCGATCCTGCCGGAGGGATGTGCGCCCACCGGGTTGAAGTAGCGCAGCAAGGCGATGTGCCAGCGCTCGTCCGCGGCGCCGAGGTCCGTAAGGATGTCCTCGATCTGCTCCTTGGTGCGGCCATAGGGGTTGTTGGCCCCGATCTCCATCTTTTCAACGTAGGGAATGGGGTTGTGCTCCCCGTATACGGTTGCCGAGGAACTGAAGACGATGGAGCGGACCCCATGCTTGTCCATGGCCCGGAGCAGGTTCAGCGTGCCCACGATGTTGTTGTAGTAGTAGTTCAGGGGCTCTTGGACCGATTCGCCAACGGCTTTGAGGCCGGCGAAGTGGATCACCGCGTCGATGCTGTGCTGATCGAACACCGACTCAAGCGCGGCCTCATCCACGAGATCCACCTGATGGAACGCTGCCGTCCTGCCTGCAAGTTCACCAACGCGGCGCAGGGATTCTTCGCTTGAGTTCACGAGGTTGTCCACCACGACTACTTCGTGTCCGGTTTCCAACAGGGACAGGACGGTGTGTGATCCGATGTAGCCGGTGCCACCCGTGACAAGAATTCTCATGCAAGCAACGCTAGCCGAAATTGATGCGTGCTCGCTGAGTGTTGCGTAGGACACAGTCCAGCATTCCCCGTGTGCCGGACGGCACGGTTCAAGCACATTTGTGCTAAAAAGATCTGTGCCCAAGATTGTTGATGCCGAAGCCCGGCGCCAGGAAGTAGTCGAAGCGGTCTTCAGGATCATCGCGTCTGATGGCCTGGAACGTGCCTCCTTGCGGGAGGTCGCTGATGAGGCCGGCCTCGCCGTTGGTTCCGTCCGCCACTACTTTGCCAGCAGCGATGAACTACTGGTCCATTCCTTCGCTGTGGTCATCGACAGGATCGCCACAAGGCTCGAGGAGGCGTTCGCCGTCGTCGAATCCCTGGACCATGCCTCGGCGGAACACGACGATGCCGTGTTAACCCTGCTGGGTCAATTCCTGCCGCTTGACGAGGAATCGGCCGTGGACGCTTGCGTGTGGATGGCGTTTCGCCACGCGGCCCGGATCCGACCCGTGCTCGAGGAAGAAGCTGCACGAAGCCACCGTGCCGTGGCCGCCGTCGTCGGACGTTTGGTCATGCGTTTGATGCGCGACGCCGGGACCCGCCAGGAACGTCTGGTGACGGAGGCCGAACGCCTCCTGTCCACCCTGGACGGGCTGTGCATGCATGCCCTGTTGCAGCCCGAGTGGATGACGTTCGAGGTCTGCCGAGACGTCCTGAGCGCGCATCTGGACTCCTTGTTGTCTCCCGTCCAACCGTTAACGTCAAGGCTCATCGGGAATAGACTGGAACCCTGAGTGGGCACCTGCCAAGGGAGGCAATCGGATGCATGACACAGGCGGTCAGGGGTGGCGGATCACAATGGACACCTCCGGACCGATGCTCATTGCCTTGTATCTGAGAGACGTTGCTGGACTGGACGGAGCCGGGACGCCGACGCTGTCCCACGCCACACCAAAAGTCAGACACGCTGATCACACGCACCTCACGGCCGAAGTCGGCGGTGTGCAGGCACTCAAGACGGAGTGGGAGGCCTGGTGGGAGCAACTGCTGAGGGCATATCCGGACGCCGCGCCGGAACTTTCACCGCCAGGGTTCAACGCATTCGGCAACTCGCCCGCCCTCCGCCGGGTGCTGCAGGCCCACTTCGGTGCTGCCCTGAGTTGGGCGGGTGAACGTCTTGAAGAGTACGAAAAACTTGAGGCCGAACGCGAAGCCAGCGGTGCCACGTTGCTCCTGGGGGACCTGGTGGAGGACCGTTTGCTGGAAGTCGGCCGGAGCTCACGGGACTTCCAGCTAACAATCATCGAATTGCCCCTCAACGAGCCAAGGGCGTGGTATTTGGAACCGGACAAGATGATCATGAGCCACCGGCTTTTGTCCGAGCCGGAAGTTTTCCGCAGCTACGTCCAGCCCGTGGTGGAACTCCTGGTCTGACGTAGGGCGACGTCGCCAGGCGCCACCCAGCCGTGGGACTACGTTTTCGGAGCGGAAACCGTGATGGTCATGGGTCCCGGCGTTGCAGAATCCTGCCAGCCTTTGCGGTCCTGCCTGTTCCAGGTGGCTCCCGCGATATCCACCTGCGTCACCGAGAGGGCTTTGGCATTTGCCACTGCCCATTGAGCCACAGCCCACGCCTGCGCACCACTAATGTTCAGCTGGACCGTGCGGCCCTGGGCTGTGGCCGGCAGCGAGCCGAACGCCGCTGTCATGGCCTCCGCAACAGCGTTCGGATCGCCGGCGGTGTCCGCGGCTCGGAGCGTGCAGTCCAGGGCCCTTTCGGAATGTCCGGTCAGCGCCGACGCGTAGGCTCGTCCCATCGCTTCCTGCTGCGCGTAGGCCTGGGGGTAGGCGGAATGCTGGACCGCCTGAGCTGCCTCGGTGATCGCCATGGTTTCGTAGCCGGGGATCTTCACCAAGTGGTCATAGAAAGCGTTTGTCGCGTACACGGGGTCCATGACCTGGGCCTCGGTGCCCCAGCCCTGGGACGGGCGCTGCTGAAAGAGGCCCTTCGAATCCGGGCCGACCTCGTCGCCATGACCGATGTTGCGAAGCTTGGACTCCTGCATGGCCGTGGCGACGGCAATGGTGGCAGCTCGGGGAGGCAGCCCTCGCTGCACGGAGATAGCCGTGATGAGGGCGGCATTCGCCGCCTGGTCGGTCGCCAACTCGTATGGATCTGAGCCGACGACGGCGATGCAGCGCTCCGTAACCAAGGTTTCGGAGCGCTGCAGTACAGTCACCACGGCGTAGAAGGCGCCAGCCACCAGGGCGAGGGCCAGCAACAAGATGATGGTGCGTCGGAGACGGCGCATCCAGGTATCAGCTAGTTTGCGTGGAGGGCTTCATTGAGTTCCACCGTCTGGCCCTTGCGCGGGAGGACCTCCACTTCTCCGGTGGTGGAGTTGCGGCGGAACAACAGGTTCGGCACGCCGGAGAGCTCCACAGCCTTGATGATGCTGCTGGTGTCCTCGCCGTTGGCGTCCTTCGGGCCGGGGATGCGCACGCGGGTTCCGGCCGTGACATAGAGTCCGGCTTCAACCACGGAGTCGTCGCCTATGCTGATGCCCACGCCGGAGTTGGCGCCCAGGAGCACACGCTCACCCAGCGCGATCTTTTCCTTGCCGCCACCGGAGAGGGTCCCCATGATGGAGGCGCCGCCGCCGACATCGGTGCCATCACCGGCAACAACGCCTGCAGAGATGCGGCCTTCCACCATCGAGGTGCCGAGCGTGCCGGCGTTGAAGTTCACGAAGCCCTCGTGCATGACCGTGGTGCCTTCGGAGAGGTAGGCCCCCAGGCGGACGCGGTCGGCGTCGGCGATCCTGACACCGGTGGGAATGACGTAGTCCACCATGCGGGGGAACTTGTCCACTCCGTAGACCGTGACTGCGCCGCGCTTGCGCAGGCGGGCGCGGGTCAATTCAAAGCCGTTCACGGCGGCGGGGCCAAAGTTTGTCCACACAACGTTGGGGAGCTTGCCGAAGATGCCGTCCAGATTGATGCTGTTGGGCTTGACCAAGCGGTGCGAAAGCAAGTGCAGGCGCAGGTAGGCGTCAACGGTGTCCGCGGGGGCCTCGTCGAGGTTGATCTGGGCGAAGACCACCTTCTGTTCGGTCCCGCGATCGGCGTCGTGGCTTTCGGCTGCAAGTGCGGTCAGCGATTCGTCTGCGTGCTCCACGGCACGCAGGGATTCAGCCGCTTCGCCCAGGGCCGGTGCCGGAAACCACACGTCCAGCACTGTCGCTTCTCCGGCGTCGGAGGTGGCGATGGTGGCCAGGCCAAAGCCATAGGCGGAACGATGGTTTGCAGAAGCGCTATCAAGCGCGGCAGAGGCAGCGGTTTCAGTCATGGCGCAAGTCTATCGAGAGCCACTGGTTCCATTGAAACCGTGTGTGGACCGAAGGGGTCGCAATTCGCTCGGGATACAGTGGACAAGTGACCGTTGAAACTACTCCAATTCTTCTTGACATCCGGCAAGACGTCGCGTTGCTGGCCGCCGCGCTCATGGACATCAACAGCGTGTCCGGCAACGAAGCCGCGCTGGCAGACGCCGTCGAATCCGCCCTCCGCGCGATCCCCGGCCTCCAGCTTCTGCGCGACGGCGACGCCATCATTGCCCGGACCGAACTGGGGCGCCCGGAGCGGGTGATCTTGGCCGGTCACCTTGATACCGTGCCGTTGCCTACCGTGGAAGGCTCACTCGGTACCGTGCCCTCCACCTGGGAGTCCGGCGTCCCGGGTACCGGAATCTTGTATGGACGTGGAGCCACGGACATGAAGGGTGGAGTCGCAGTGCAGCTTGCGCTCGCCGCAACCATGTTCGACGGCGGTGCCGAGCCGGGCAAGGACGTCACGTTCGTTTTCTACGACCATGAGGAAGTGGAGGCAGTCAAGAGCGGCCTCGGCCGATTGGTCCGGAACCACGGCCATCTTCTGGAAGGTGACTTCGCGATCCTGCTCGAACCCACCGACGGCACGGTGGAGGGCGGTTGCAACGGCACCAGCCGCTTCGAAGCCACAACCGTGGGGGAGGCGGCCCACTCGGCGCGGGCATGGATGGGCAGCAATGCCATCCACGCCGCTGCACCCATCCTGAGCCGTTTGGCAGCGTACGAACCGCGCACAGTCAACGTGGACGGTCTGGACTACCGGGAAAGCCTCAACGCCGTGAAGATCAACGGCGGTACCGCAGGCAACGTGATCCCGGACCGCTGCGTGGTGGAAATCAACTACCGCTTCGCGCCGGACAAGACCCCGGACCAAGCAGAAGCCCATGTCCGCGAACTGTTGGAGGGCTTCGACGTCGTCCGCACCGATGCCGCCGCTGGAGCGCGGCCCGGTCTCAACCACCCGGCCGCCGCGTCCTTCGTTGCCGCCGTCGGCGCCGAGCCCAAGCCCAAATACGGTTGGACCGACGTAGCGCGCTTCAGCGAGCTGGGCGTCCCCGCCGTCAACTTCGGCCCGGGGGATCCCTTGCTGGCCCATAAGGACAACGAACACGTCGACGCCGACGCCATCCGTGAGTGCCTCCGCGCGTTGCGGCTGTGGCTGGCGGACTGACTCCGGCAAGAAATACGGAGGGTCCGCAAGCCATCGCTTGCGGACCCTCCGTATTTCCGGACTTGCGGACCTACTTGGCCCCGGTGGGAATTTCGACCGCGGCCGCCGTCGCTACGCCGCCTGCTGCTTTCTTGGAGCCTCGCCGTTCGATCCAGATGGCCAAACGGGAGACGGAAAAATTAATAGCAATGTAGATTGCAGCAGCGACGAAGAACACCGGGAAGAGGAACTGCGGGCCGAGGAAGTCTGCCATGATCTGTACCTTCCGGAGGAGCTCCTCGTAGGAAACGATGTAGCCAAGCGAGGTGTCCTTCAGCAGCACAACGAGCTGCGCCACCAATGATGGCAGCATGCGCCGGATGGCTTGCGGAAGCTCAATGCTGAGGCGGGATTGAAAGCCTGTCAGACCGATCGCCAATCCAGCTTCCCGCTGGCCCTTGGGGAGTGACTGCACACCGGCGCGGATGATTTCCGCGAAGATGGCGGCGTTGTAGAGCACCAGCCCGGCCACGACCGCCACAAAGGATCCCGTGGCAAAAACCAGCAGTACGAAGAACATCATCAGCACCACCGGCATGCCGCGAAGGAATTCGAGCACGATCCGCGTGGGTACCCGGATCCACGCCACGGTGGATATTCGGAAGAGGCAGAGGAGCAAGCCAAGGGGGAAGGCGAGCACGGCAGCCACCGCAGCAGCTGACAGGGTGGCCACGATGCCGTTGCCAATCAGCCCCCAGACGTCCGGGATGCTAAAAACAGCCCAGCGCTGCGATTCGAAGATTCCTTGCTTGCCCAGTGTCAAGAGGGCAAGGCCCAGAAGGCCGGCGATCAGCAACCCTCCAATAATGGAGGCGATCAGCGAAGCGCGGCGGGCCTTGGGGCCAGGGACATCGTAGAGGACCGAGCTCATCGCGCGATCGCCACCTTTCGTTCAACCTGGCTGGCAACATACCCGAGGGGCACGGTAATGAGCAGATAGAAAATTGCGACACCGACCAGCACCCAGAGGACGCTGTCGCCGTGTGCGTTGGCAAGCTGCTTGCCGTAGCCGAAAAGTTCGAGAACAAAGAATGCGCCAGCCACGGAGGAATTCTTAACCAATGCGATCAGGATGTTGATCATGGGCGGGATGACGGTGCGCAACGCCTGGGGCAGGATGATGTAGTTGAGAACCTGAGCGAAGTTCATGCCGATGCTGCGGGCTGCCTCCGCCTGCCCAACCGGCACACTGTTGACGCCGGATCGCACGGCCTCGGCGATGAAGGCGGAAGTGTAGGCACTAAGGGCAATTATTGCCGCGACCTCGAATTGCTCAAAGGTCACGCCCAGCCGCGGGAGCACCACTGCGGCGAAGAAGAACGCAATGGTCAACGGAGTGTTCCTGACGATCTCCACGTAGGCCATGCTGAATCCGCGCAGGGCTTTGACGGGCGAGACGCGGGCTGCGGCGAGCAAAGTACCGACAACCAGTGCAATAATGCCGGACACCACTGCCAGGAAAAGAGTTCTGAGGAACCCGTCCCAATACTGGGGGAGGCTCTCAATGATGACGTCCATGACTTCCTTTGGCTACGTCGGGGAAAAGGATCATTGGAAGGGGTGGTTGTTGGACAGGCGCGAGAGAGCCTGTCCAACAACCACCGGGACCTCAGTAGCGGTCGATGGCTGGAAGTTCCGGCACCGTCTTGATCACGGCGCCTGCGGTTCCTTCCCAAGCCTTCTTGTAGGTGCCGTCCTTGGCGAAAGCCTCAAGCTGGTCGTTGATCCAGTTTCGGAAGACAGTGTCATCCTTCTTCAGACCGATGCCGTAGGGCTCCTTGGTGAAGGTTGCATCGGAGGCGAGCTTGAAGGCGTCCGGCTCCTTGTTCACAAAACCGGCAAGAATGACATTGTCCGTGGTAACTGCTTCAACCTGCTTGTTGCGCAGGGGCTCAAGGCACGCGGAGTACGTGGCAGCCGGCACCAGAATCGCGCCGTACTTGTCGACGATGGTTGCGGCCGGGGTCGAACCGGTGACGGAGCAGATCTTCTTGCCCTTGACGTCCTCGGGCTTGGTGATGGAGTTGTTGTCCTTGTTGACCATCAGTGCCTGTCCGGCCTGGTAGTACGGCCCAGCGAAGGAGACCTCGGTCTTGCGCTTGTCATTGATGGTGTACGTGGCCACAATGATGTCAACGTCACCGTTCTTGATGAACTGCTCGCGGTTGGCCGAAACCGTTTCCTTCCACTCGATCTTGTCCGCCGCGATGCCAAGCTTTGCTGCAATGGCCTTGCCGATTTCGACATCGAAGCCTACCGGCTTGCCGTCCAGCCCCTTCTGGCCAAACAGTGGCTGGTCGAACTTGGTGCCAATGGTGATCTTGCCGGCCTTGTTGAGCTTCTCCATCGTCGTGCCCGCCGCGAACGTCGGTTTCTCAACTGGAGTGGTGCCGCCTCCGCCGCCCCCACATGCGCTCAGCGAAAGAGCGAGTACCGCGCTTGCGGCTACCAGGAGAGATTTCCTCCGGGTGATAAAAGACTTCATGACATTCCTTTCATTGAGCGGCCGCCTCTGCGGCCCGAGCGCGGAGTGCTAGTGGGTGAGGAGTTTGGAGAGGAAATCCTTCGCACGGTTGCTTTGAGGATTGGTGAAGAATTCCTCTGGCGTGGAGTCTTCGACAATCTGGCCGTCGGCCATGAAGACCACCCGGTCAGCGGCCTTGCGGGCAAAGCCCATCTCGTGCGTGACCACGATCATGGTCATACCCTCTTTGGCCAGCTGGACCATGACGTCCAGGACCTCGTTGATCATTTCGGGATCCAGGGCAGAAGTCGGCTCGTCAAACAGCATGACCTTCGGCTTCATGGCCAGTGCCCGGGCGATTGCTACACGCTGCTGCTGGCCGCCGGACAGCTGTGCCGGAAGCTTGGGTGCTTGATGCCCGACGCCGACCCGCTCCAACAACGCCATCGCGTCTTTGTCAGCGGTTGCCTTGTCCAGTCTCTTGACCTTGATCGGCCCCAGCGTGACGTTTTCGAGAATCGTCTTATGGGCGAAAAGGTTGAAAGATTGGAAGACCATCCCGACGTCGGCACGGAGGACCGCAAGTTCCTTGCCCTCTTCCGGAAGCTTCTTGCCGTCGATCGAGATCTCACCGGTATCGATGGTCTCCAAGCGGTTGATGGCCCGGCACAGCGTCGACTTGCCTGAGCCCGATGGCCCGATCACAACTACAACCTCACCTTTTTTGACCTGGAGGTTGATGTCCTTGAGGACGTGCAGTTGACCATAGTGCTTGTTGACGCCATTCAGGGAGACAAGGGCATCGCTGGAGGCTTGAATAGTCATAAGACGAATCTAGCGAAGAAATGACGCAAGATGAGACAGCTCACATCAACTTCCGTAGATCGTGATTCAACAGATACCTGACTCGCAGGTAGCGGACAGCAAATGGTGCAATTCCTTCGGCAACACCTAAAACAACAGGGCAACACCGGGACAGCAGCGGCCCGCATCCGCGCTAGCCTATGTCAATGAGTACCAGCCAGCCCCAGGTTCCGAGTCCAGACGCTAATGGCAAAGCGACAAGCAGCGGATCGGCAGCGTCAGCCGCCGTTGCCGCAGATGCTCCGGCCAAGCACAAAGGTCCCTTGGAGCTTCGGCGCAAACAGGCCGCTATGCCGATGTCGGACCAGCGGCTCCTGGACACCCGGGGAGCGGACCACTTCATTCATACGGACCCGTGGCGGGTACTGCGCATCCAGAGCGAGTTCGTTGAAGGCTTCGGTGCTCTCGCGGAGCTTGGGCCGGCCGTAAGCGTCTTCGGCTCGGCCCGCACCAAGCCGGGCACGGGCTATTACGATATGGGCGTGCAGGTTGGCCGTCACCTTGCCGAAGCCGGCGTCGCCGTCATCACAGGCGGAGGCCCGGGATCCATGGAAGCCGCCAATCGAGGTGCCGTGGAAGGCAACGGGGTTTCCGTTGGCTTGGGCATAGAACTGCCCTTTGAACAGGGCCTGAACCGCTGGGTGGACCTTGGCATCAACTTCAGGTACTTCTTTGCCCGCAAGACCATGTTCGTCAAGTACGCGCAAGGGTTCATCGTCTTGCCGGGCGGTCTGGGAACCCTGGACGAACTGTTTGAAGCCATGGTTTTGGTACAGACCCGCAAAGTGACATCGTTCCCCATCGTCCTGCTGGGAGTCGACTTCTGGAGCCCCATGATCGAATGGATCAAGGGGACTTTGGTGGCCGAAGGCATGGTCTCCGCGAAGGACCTGGACCTCATCCAACTCGTGGATGATCCTGCGGACGCCGTCCACCGTGTCCTGCACGGTGTCCCGCGGCCCCCCTCGACCAACGGCGATCAGCGCCCGGAGTAACGTCGCCGGCACCCAGCTCTCAGGTGAGTCTGGCACGATGGTTGTTGTGAGCTTCTTTCTGGTCTTTTTCGCGATCGCCGTGGTCGGCGCGGTGTTGTTCCTCGGCACTGGAATTGCCCGGTCCAGCCGCAACGCCGGTGCCGGTTTGGATGAACCCGTGCCGAACCTGCCGCCGGTGCTGCTCCCGGCCGGAGCCAAGGCGTCCGACGTCGACCGCGTGCGTTTTGCGCTCGGCCTCCGGGGCTACCGGATGGACCAAGTGGATGAGGTGCTCGATGAGCTGCGGGATCAGTTGACCGCCCGGGAGACGGAAATCGATCGGCTGAAACGGGCCCTTGAAGCAGCCGGGAACCCGGAAGACCCGAAAGCGTGACCCAGTTGCTCGAAACGCGGTCCCCGAAGGGGTGCCTGGCCGGACGGCTGGGCCGCGTCGCAGCCCACGCCGCAAGTTGGCCGTGGTGGGTCCAGATCACCCTCGTCTACATCGCCGCGAGACTTGTGAGCGCTTGTATTTTCATGGCTGCCGCATTGCAGCAAGGCGTCAATCCGTGGTTCCCGCCCGCGCCCGACTACTGGAACTTCATCACTATCTGGGATGGGCGTTGGTACGCGGAAGCGGCGAACAACGGCTATCCCTCGGTTCTGCCGCTGAACGCGAGCGGGAATGTCGCCGAAAACTCGTGGGCGTTCTATGCCCTGTTTCCCTACCTCGGCAGGGCACTCGGTGCCCTGACCGGCTTGGCGACCCTGCCGGCGTTGACTGCCCTTGCCATGGCAGCCGGGCTTGGGGCAGCCATGGTCGTCTACAAACTATTCCGGGACTACACCGGGCGCCGTACGGCGCTCTGGGCAGTAGTCTTCTTCTCGACCTTCCCCGTCTCGCCCATCCTGCAGGTCCCCTACGCGGAATCCCTCAATATCCTGCTGCTGGCGGGTTCGCTTCTGCTTGTGGTGCGCCGCAAGTACCTCGCAGCGATGCCTGTGGTTCTGCTCATGTGCCTGTCGCGGCCCACCGGCGTCCCCTTCGCGGCCATGGCGGGGCTGCTTCTGCTCCACTACCTCTGGAAAAGGTTTGGGCGCAGCCTAGGGCCAGCCACGGCGCCCATGGTTCCCGCCGGGCCTAGTGACACTGCCCAGTCGGCTCCCACGCTCCGGGAACTCGCATCACTTGGAGCGCTCGTGGTGGTCAGCGCGGCAGGGGCCCTGGCTTGGCCAGCCATTGCCTGGGCAGTCACGGGGGATCCGCTCGCCTATACCAAGACCGAAACCGTGTGGCGCGGGGATGATCTTGTTCCGTTCAAACCTTGGTTCGACACCGGTCAGATGCTCTTCGGGCCAGTCCTCGGGATTCTGGCGCCGTTTGTGTTCGTGGGCCTTTTTGCCATGCTCATGTTCAGCAAGCCCGTCCGGGCTTTGGGCACTGAACTGCGGCTGTGGTGCACGTGCTACATGGGTTATCTCCTGGTCTTCCTGCACCCTCAGACGAGTACCTTCCGGATGCTCCTCCCTCTGTTCCCCCTGGCGCTCAGTGCAGCCTGGTTGTCCCGTTCCAAGGCTTACCGCGGCACGGTGGTGGTCATGTTTGTCCTGCTCCAGATCGTCTGGATTGTCTGGCTGTGGGCGTGGGCACCCCTGCCGGGCGGTGGCGACTATCCACCGTGATGCCGAGCGTCCTTTGGCCTGTACAAGCGTGATCACGGCCCGCCGGGAAAAGTCCATCAATTAGCTACGGACGGGTAATTACGAGATAATGGACACAAGCAAGGACGAAAAGCACCCTCGGGTGCTCGGCGACGACGACTGAACTGCCATGACTGTCGACGCCGTACATTCCACGCGAGCCAGCCCGGCCGGGTTGGCGGGATTTGGGACAACTGGAGGGGATTTTCCTAATGGCGGCTATGAAACCACGTACTGGCGACGGCCCTATGGAAGTAACCAAAGAGGGCCGCAGCCTGATCATGCGTGTGCCGCTCGAAGGCGGAGGACGGCTTGTGGTCGAGCTCAACGCAGCAGAAGCGGCGAACCTCAAGGAATGCCTCGTAGGCGTTACCGAATAGATTCAATGGGCAGGGCCCGGCAGAAGAGCCGGCGCCCTGCTTCCATGTTTAAGGCGGAACGCGAACAGTTCGTGAATCGCCCGGCGGGCTACTTCTTGACGGCTACCAGCAAGCCGTCGCCCGTGGGAAGCATTGCCGAGGAGAGACGCTCGTCGTCGCGGATGGCTTTGCCGATCTGGCGCAGCACCACGGTGGTGCTGTCCCTGGCGGCAGGGTTGGAAACCTTGTCCTTGTCCAGGGCGTCATTGATGACCAGCGTTCCGCCCGACTTCAGCAACCTGATGGCTTGCTCAACGTAGCCAGGAAAGTTCGGCTTGTCAGCATCGATGAACACGAGGTCGTACGCGGAATCGGTGAGGCGCGGCAGCACGTCCGCTGCACGGCCGGAGATGGTCCTGGTTCGGTTCGCCGGGCTGCCGGATTCCAGGAAGGCCTCCCGGGCGGCTTTTAGGTGCTCGACGTCGACGTCGATCGTGGTCAGGACGGCCTGTGGGCTGAGGCCCCGCAGAAGGCATACCCCGGAGACGCCCGCCCCGGATCCAACCTCCACAACGGTCTGGGCCTTCGACGCCGCAGCCAGAACCGTCAGGACAGCGCCAACCCCGGGGCTGACGGGAGTAACTCCCAGCTCGAAGGAGCGTTCACGGGCGCGAAGCAACACATCGTCCTCGGCAGGCAGATCTTCTGCATAGGACCAGCTGGTTGACTTGTCGGCACTCATGGGGGTTCGCTTTCCAGGCAGAGGGGTATTGGTTCCAGACTACTGTCTATGGGCCGCCCAGCCCGGACGCATGCGGCCCGTAATTCTGTGTCTTCCCGGTGTCCTCCAGACGATGTTCGCTCTGCGGAAAAAGGGTGCCTCCGATCAGCAAACTTTCAGACAACACTGGGATGATGTATATCTGGCCATCCAAGTGGCGGTCGGCAACGAACTCCTGAGTGACAGGCAGGATGGCAAACAGTTTGAGGGGAGCGGACGATGCGGGCATCAAGTGCTGCGCCAGTCCAGACAACGGCAGCAGTCCTGGGTTCCACCGGCACGGCTCCGCCCGTGGAAGAGTGGGTCAGGCCCAGTTGGGAAGAAGTGGTGGAAAACCACTCCGCCAAGGTCTTCCGCCTTGCCTATCGGCTGACGGGAAACAAGTTCGACGCCGAGGACCTCACCCAGGAAGTCTTCGTCCGGGTATTCCGTTCGCTCGAAAACTTCAAGCCCGGCACTCTCGACGGCTGGCTGCACCGCATCACCACCAACCTCTTCCTCGATCAGGCCCGCCGGAAGAGCCGCATCCGCTTCGATGCGCTGGCCGAAGACGCCGAATCACGACTGCCCGGGCATGAACCCGGACCTGAACAGAGCTTCGAGTTGAACAACCTGGACCTTGACGTCCAGCGAGCCTTGGAAGAACTCCCGCCCGACTTCCGCGCCGCCGTCGTGCTTTGCGATCTCGAAGGTCTCTCATACGACGAAGTTGCCGAAGCTCTGGGCGTGAAGCTGGGGACCGTCAGGTCCCGCATTCACCGCGGCCGGACGATGCTTCGCGAAAAGCTGGCCCATCGGGATCCGCGTCCGGTCCAAGCCCGCAAGCCGCGTCTCAAGATTCCGCGCATCGCCGGTCTCCTTTAGTCGCCGATGGGTGGTCTGCTGAACCGACGACGCGGTGGCTTGAACCGGGGAAACCGCCGGCACAGCCGTGCCCCGGGCCATCTGCGGGAATGCTCTGAGTGCCACGCCGCGGTACTCCGGGAACGCCAGTACCTGGAACGGCTCCGCCGCGCCGCGGTCCCCGAAGCGAGCCAGGATTTCACGAACCGACTGATCGAACACACCCAACGCTTGGCGCAGTCCGAGCTCCCTCACGGCCTGACACCCCGGCGAAGCGTGTGGCGCGGCATGCGGGTTGTTGGCTTGACGGCCGGTGGAGTCGCTGTCAGCGCCGGAATCCTGGCGGTCGCAGCCTATGCGCTCGGCGGCGACGTTGCGCCGCAGGCGTCGAACCGCGGAGAGCAGGAAGTCCGGACCCTGGTCAGTTCGACCATGGCCGGAAACGCTGGACAGCAACTCCCTGTCACGGGTTCACAGTTGAGCCTGCCCGTGACGGTGGCGGGAACCGCCAGCCTGAGCGGGCAGCAGTTGTCGGAACTGCGGAAAGACGGCTGGGCTTGCCCCGAGCTGGCAAGCATGGGATACCACGTTGTTTCTGCCCGGGCCATGATGCAGGACGGACACCCTGCAGTTGAGCTGCATCTCAGTAACGGCGACCATCACGCGACCTTGATTGAGGAGCACCTGGAGGGCAGCGGCAGGCCCGGGACCCAGATGTCCATCACTCCGGGAGCCCCGTGGCAAGCGGTCTACTCCTCGCCCGCGGCCGTGCTGCGCTATTCCTCCGATATGCCAGCCGATCAGGCCGCGGAGGCCGTTCCTGAGCTTGTGAAAGCAGGCGATTCGCTCGCCGCTATTCCGGCCGTGGGCATCTCAGGCACCTGGAATGAACGGCTGCAGCGGGGACTCGGTGCCCTGGCAGCCCTGGCGGGTTTCTGAGCGGGCTGACGGACAAGGTAACCTTCGATACGTGTTTGGAATCAATGGCCCGGAGTTTCTGATCCTGCTGATCATCGGCGTAATCGTGATCGGTCCCAGCCGTTTGCCCGAATACACCCGGAAGTTGGCGAATCTGGTCAAGGAACTGCGGCGCATGGCGTCCGGTGCCCGCGAACAGATCAAGGAAGAAGTCGGCATCGACATCGATGAAGTCGACTGGAAGAAATACGACCCCCGCCAATATGATCCGCGCCGGATCATCAAGGAAGCACTGCTCGACGACGACACGAAGCCGGTGAGCGCAGGCGCACCTGTCGCTGCCGTTGCCGTGGAAACAGTGCCCAAGGCCCCTAAACGGGTTATTGAACGGCTTCCCGTCGGTGACAAGGCACCCTTCGACTCCGAAGCCACCTAAAACTACTTTGGCTGGATGCCAAGCGACATTCCGGCCAGACCGCGCGGCTTGGCGTTGAGCTTGCCCGCGATGCTTTGAAGCGCCTGTGCCGCTGGCGTCTCCGGAGCCGCCAACACGACGGGACGGCCCGCGTCACCGCCTTCGCGCAGACGGATGTCCAAGGGGATCTGTCCCAGCAGCGGCACGTCGGTGCCGACGGCAGCGCTCAGGCGCTCGGCCAGCACCAACCCGCCGCCGCTGCCGAACAATTCCATCCTGCCGCCGTCGGGCAACTCCAGGAATGACATGTTTTCCACGACGCCGGCAAGTTTTTGGCCGGTCTGCGTTGCGATAGTGCCGGCCCGCTCGGCAACATCCGCTGCGGCGGCTTGCGGGGTGGTTACCACGAGGATTTCGGCCTTGGGAAGCAACTGCGCCACTGAGATGGCGATATCGCCGGTGCCGGGCGGCAGATCCAGGAACAAGGCATCCAGATCGCCGAAATAGACGTCGGTGAGGAATTGCTCCAACGCCCGGTGCAACATGGGGCCACGCCAGGCCACCGCCTTGTTCCCGGAAACAAACATTCCAATGGAGATCACCTTCACGCCGTAGGCCACCGGCGGGAGGATCATGTCGTCCACCCGGGTGGGCTGCTGCGTGATTCCCATGAGGCCCGGGACGGAGAAGCCGTGGACATCGGCGTCGACGATACCTACGCGCAGCCCCTGCGCTGCGAGGGCACACGCAAGGTTGACCGTCACCGAGGACTTTCCCACGCCTCCCTTGCCGCTGGCCACGGCAAACACCTTGGTCAATGACCCCGGCTCGTTGAAGGGGATTCCGCGTTGGCCGCCGGCGCCGCGCAGCCGCTCCTTGAGAGCATCGCGTTGTTCCTGCGTCATGACCTTGAGCTCGACTTCGACGCCGGTAACTCCCGGAACGCGCGTGAGGGCCGCCGTGGCATCGGCGGTGATGGTCTCACGAAGGGGACAACCGGCGATGGTCAGCAGCACCGCAACGCGGACGTTTCCGTCCGCTCCGGCTTCTACCGAATCCAGCATCCCCAACTCAGTGATGGGACGGCGGAGTTCGGGATCGATGACGGTAGCCAAGGCAGCATTCAGGGCCTCGACGGATGGTGTGCTCATGGAGTGGATGTTCAGCTTTCAGGCTGGTCGGAACCAGAAAGTGGCCCCGTCGAGGTTCCGACGGTCGATAGTCCGGAGTCAGCTGGCGTGGCGCTGGAATGCGCCGGGTGGACTTTGGGGATTTGCTGCGTGCGGGGATTGCGCTGTTTGTCGCGCTTGTCCTTGGCCTTATCTTTGGCCTTTTCGCCGTTGTTCGAGCCCGTGGAATTGTTCGGACGCAATTCTTCCTGGGCTTCGATGAGGTCCGAAAGGAGAGAGCGGAGTTCGGCACGCACGTAGTCCCTGGTGGCGACCTCGCGCAGGACAATGCGAAGAGCCGCGACCTCACGGGTCAGGTATTCCGTGTCAGCAAGATTGCGCTCGTCACGGGCGCGGTCTTGCTCGATGGTCACGCGGTCCCTGTCGTCCTGCCTGTTCTGGGCCAACAGGATCAGGGGAGCGGCGTAGGAGGCCTGCGTGGAAAAGAAAAGATTGAGGAGGATGAACGGGTAGGGATCCCATTGGAAGCCGAACAACCCAACAACATTGAACGCGATCCAGACGATCACGAAGATCGTCATGTAGAAAAGGAAGTTCGCTGTACCCATGTAGCGGGCGAAGCGCTCGGCAAATTTGCCGAAAGCATCGGGATCATTGCCGAAATTCGGTAGCATACGGGAACGCAGCTCGAGCGGGGTGTCCAGTCCTCCGCTGATGGGCTTCTCAGCCAATTCGGCCTCCTAGTTTCCTGATCGGGGCTCCGTCTTCGTGGGTTCGCCAGTCGTCCGGGAGCAAATGGTCTAAGAGGTCATCAACAGTCACCGCCCCCACTAGGCGACCGGCGCTGTTGACGACCGGGAGGGAGTTGAGGTTGTAGGAGGCCATGGTGTGGCTGACCTCGCTGACGCTGGCGTGATCGGAAACCGGTTCCAGGTTCTTGTCCACGATGCTGCCCAGCTGTTCGGGCGGTGCGCTGCGGAGCAATTGCTGGATATGCACCACGCCGAGGAATCGTCCCGTGGGCGTCTCCAACGGCGGACGGCAAATAAAGATGGCCGACGCCAGGGCGGGGGAGAGTTCCTCGCTGCGCACATGCGCAAGCGCTTCGGCGACCGTAGCTTCCGGGGGCAGAATCACGGGCACCGGGGTCATCAGGCCACCGGCAGTGTCTTCGTCATACTGCAGGAGCCTGCGGACGTCGTCCGCCTCGTCGGGCTCCATCAGGAGCAGCAGTTCCTCGGCCTTCGCGGAAGGCAGGTCGGCCAGCAAGTCCGCGGCGTCGTCCGGGTCCATTTCTTCCAGCACATCGGCTGCCCGCTCGTTGTCCAAGGCGGAAAGGAGCGTCACCTGGTCTTCTTCCGGCAACTCCTGGAGCACATCGGCGAGGCGTTCGTCCTGGAGCTCGCTGGCCACTTCGATCCGGCGCTTGTCCGACATCTCCTGCAGTGCGTCGGCAAAGTCCGCGGGTTTGAGGTCCTCGTGGGTGGCAACGAAGTGACTGGCGCCCTGGGGATCGTTCTCGGAGCCCTGCAGCGTGTCCGACCAGTCCACGAGCAGCGTGTGGCCGCGACGAAGCCCCCGAAGCCTGGAGGTTGACGTCCCGCGGCGAATGAAGAGTTTGGAGACCAGCCAGTCGCCGTTGCGTTGCTGGTCCATGGCGATGTCTTCGATGATGGCGTCGCCGCTGCCGTCCTTGAGCGTCACCTTGCGGTCAAAGAGCTCGCCGACCACCAGTTGCTCTGCACCGCGTTGCTGGAAGCGGCGCAGATTGACCAGGCCGGTGCAAATGATTTGGCTCTGGTCCATGGACGTCAGCCGGGTCATGGGAACGAAGACGCGTTTCTTGCCGGGAACTTCGACGACGATGCCCACTGCATGCGGTGCCCCGCGCAAGCCGCGCGAGAGCACAACGACATCGCGCAGCCGGCCCAAACGATCCCCCAGGGGGTCGAAGACATCGAGGCCGAGCAGGCGCGCAACAAAGACGCGTGAAGGATTTGTGCTCACACCTACAGGCTACCGAGTCTGCTCTCTTTTAGCTGAATTTCAGCCACTGCACATGTGAATGGGACAGAATGGGGCTATGGCGAACATTTTCGGTACCCCAAAGGCCACGGAGGAATCCCGCAGCGTCCCCAAGGGCGACACCGTTGGCTCCTACACGTCCTATCTTGATGCCCAGAAGGCGGTTGATTATCTGGCCGACCAGCAGTTCCCGGTCCAGCATGTCTCCATTGTGGGAAACGACCTCAAAATGGTGGAGCGGGTGACGGGACGGCTCAGCTACCCGCGGGTTGCACTGTCAGGCGCCCTAAGCGGCATGTGGTTCGGCCTGTTCGTGGGGGTCATGCTTTCGTTCTTCACCCCGGCCGGCGGACCGTTCTCGATTGTGACGTCTGTTCTCATGGGTGCCGCATTCTTCATGCTCTTTGGGATCGTCACTTATGCCGCCCAGCGAGGAAAGCGGGATTTCACCTCCACCAGCCAGGTAGTGGCGACGAACTATGACGTCATTGTCGCGTTGGAAGCATCGCAGGAAGCCCGCCGACTCCTTCACCAGTTGCCGATGAATCCCTCCGAGGCGGCGTTTGGCCGGCCGCCTCAAGCCTACACACCGCAGGACTACCGGAACCCGCCGGTCCAGCCAGGCCCGCAGGGCCCGGCCCCCGAACGGCCGGCTTCCTGGCAGGACCCCTACGGCCAGCGCGGACCCGAGGCCGGACACGGAACAGCCGGCGAGGCTGCCCAGCCGGCCGCGGATGTTCCAGTCGAGGCGGCACGCCCCGCCACCGGCGTGCGCTACCCGGACCTTCCGGACGGCCGGCCACAGTACGGCGTTCGAGTGAACGACGCCGGAAACGATCAGCAGCACGAAGCTGAGGGCGAAGACGCGGCCAAGCAGTAGTTAGGGCCGCCCAAGCAAAAGGGAGGGCTACCGGATCTGTATCCGGTAGCCCTCCTTTTGCGTTTGCCTGACTAATTACGCTTCGGCGTCTTGGTAAATGCCCGCCATCCAGGTCTCGACGTCGTCCGCCTTGCGGGGGAGGGCGGCACTGAGGTTGACGGGACCGTCGGCGGTCATCAGGATGTCGTCTTCGATCCGGACGCCGATTCCACGGTATTCCTCAGGAATGGCGAGGTCCTCGTTCTTGAAGTAGAGTCCGGGTTCGATGGTGAACACCATGCCCTCCGTGAGGACACCGTCCAGGTAGAGATCGCGCTTGGCCTGGGCGCAGTCGTGGACGTCCAGTCCCAAGTGGTGGCTGGTTCCGTGCGGCATCCAGCGGCGGTGCTGCTGGCCTTCGGGGTTGATGGCTTCCTCCACCGAAACCGGCAGGAGCCCCCACTCGGCAAGGCGCTCGGCAAGGACCGTGGTGGCGGCGGTATGGACTTCGCGGAACTTCGCGCCCGGCTGGGCCGCGGCGAATGCGGCGTCGGCAGCGTCAAGCACGGCCTCGTAGACCTTGCGTTGAACATCCGAGAACTTTCCGTTGGCCGGAATGGTGCGGGTTATGTCCGCCGTGTAGAGCGAATCCGCCTCCACGCCAGCGTCCACGAGCAGGAGCTCCCCGGCGTTGACCTTGCCCGTGTTCCGGGTCCAATGCAACACTGTGGCGTTGGACCCGGCGGCCGCGATGGTGTCGTAGCCGAGTTCGTTGCCTTCCTCGCGCGCACGGGCGAAGAACGCGCCCTCGACGACGCGTTCGCCCCGGTGGTGGGTCATGGCGCGGGGAAGGGCACGGACGACGTCGGCGAAACCCTCGACCGTAGCTGCAACGGCGATCTTCATCTGCTCGACTTCCCAGGGGTCCTTGAGAAGGCGAAGCTCGGAGAGGGCCTCGCTGAGCAGTTCGTCCAGGGCATCGAGTTCGCTCAGGTCCAAGTTCTCCGGATCCTTGGCCGTGTTGTAGCGGGCGGTGTCTACGAGGGCGTCGATGTTCTCGTCCACTTTGCGGACCAGGCGGATGGACACGCCGCCGATTTCCGCGGCGCCCACGTTCTTGGTGATGGCCATCTCGAGTTCGTCGATATGAGCGGTCTTGAGTCCGAGGCGCGCTTCGAATTCGGCGAGCGTGGGACGGGCGCCGATCCAGAACTCACCGGAACGCGAGTCCGCGTAGAACTGTTCCGTGTCCCGGCCCGCCAGCGGACGGAAGTAGAGTGTCGCGAGGTGGTTGCCGCCGTCGTCGCCGGTTCCTTCCTCAACGGGCTCCAGGACCAGCACGGCATCGGGCTCGTGGTCCAGGCCCAAGCCCGTGAGGTGGGCAAAGCCGGAGTGGGGGCGGAAGCGGTAGTCGCAATCGTTCGAACGGACCTTGAGAGGACCCGCCGGTACGACGAGGCGCACACCGGCGAACTTGTCGGAGATGGCCCGACGACGCGTGGCGGCGTGGTCTGCAACGGCGTCGCGCGCGGGGGTCACCTGCGGTGCGGACGCCCAATTGCTGGCCATGAACGCCTTGAAGGCATCGGATGTGGGCCGCTGGGAGCGGTTGTTGACGCGCTCCTCCAGGGGCTGGGAGGCTGTGGTTTCACCGTTTTGGGTGTTATCTGCATCATTCACCGTCCCATCGTCCCATCAAGGCCGACACTAGGCCAACGCCGCAACGGTCCAAGCCGCCCCTGATCAAATAGGCTTGGAAAGTGAAGATCGACCTGCACGCGCACTCCAATGTTTCCGACGGGACCGAGGCTCCCGCGGGAGTGATCGCTTCCGCGTCTGCTGCGGGTCTGGATGTGGTGGCCCTGACCGACCATGACTCCACTGATGGCTGGGATCAGGCTTCCGTTGCCGCCCTGGAATTCGGTGTGGCCTTCGTGCCGGGGATGGAGATATCCTGCCGTACCCGGGAGGGGATCAGTGTTCATCTGCTGAGTTATCTCCATGATCCGGAACATCCCGGCCTGCTCGAAGAAATCACCAAGGCAAAGGACGCGAGGCTCACTCGAGCGAAGCGCATGGTCACGCTCCTCGCCGAAGACTATCCCTTGAGCTGGGACGACGTCATCCACCATGTGGCTCCCGGCGCGACCGTGGGCCGTCCACACATCGCCGACGCCCTTGTGGCAGCCGGTGCCGTGGCTGACCGCTCGGAGGCCTTCACCGCGATCCTGACCTCGCACTCGCGTTACTTCGTGCAGCACTACGCACCTGACCCCGCGCTCGCCGTCGAACTCGTCCGGGCGGCGGGCGGCGTGCCCGTCTTCGCCCATCCGGTCGCCTCGGCCCGCGGCCGGGTGGTGGGGGAACGGACGTACCGGGAAATGATCGACGCCGGGCTCCAAGGGCTGGAAGTGGAGCACCGGGACAACCCCGAGGAAGGCCGCGTGTTCCTGCGGCGCCTGGCTGCCGAGAACGGGTTGTTCATGACCGGATCTTCCGACTACCACGGAACCGGTAAGCCCAATCTGTTCGGGGAGAACCTGACGTCGCCGGAGGTCCTGGCGCGCATCGAGGAACTCGGCACAGGAAGTTCCGTGGTCCGCTGACGGACAACAAATGCTTGGGCCCACGCCGCTAGGGTTCCCTGGCCGAGCTTGCGAGGCGAGGGTGGCGGTGGGGACTAGTTGGGGTAGAAAGTGGCTTTGCCGTCCAGACGCTTCCGCATCACGTCGATAGCCGGGGCGTTCTGGTCCACGCACACGAACTTGCGCTCAAGCTTCGCCGCGACTGAACCGAGCGTGCCGGACCCAGCGAAAAAGTCCAGGCACCAGTCTCCCGGCCGGCTGGATGCGGTGACGATACGCCGGACCAGGCCTTCCGGCTTTTGCGTTGGATAGCCGGTCTTTTCCTTGCCGGTGGGCGAAACTATGGTGTGCCACCACACATCGGTCGGGAGTTTCCCCAGTTCCCGCTTGGCCGGCGTCACGAGGCCGGGTGCCATGTACGGCTCGCGGTCCACCTCGGCGTTGTCGAAGTGGTATTTAGCGGGGTTCTTCACGTACACGAGGATGTTGTCGTGCTTGGTGGGCCAACGGTTCTTGGCGCGGGCGCCATAGTCGTACGCCCAGATGATCTCGTTCAAGAAACATTCCCGGCCGAAGATCGAATCCAGCATGACCTTCGCGTAGTGGACCTCGCGGTAGTCCAGATGCAGGTACAAGGTGCCGTCCTCGGCGAGTAGGCGCCAGGCCTCCACGAGGCGGGGTTCCAGGAAGGACCAATAGTCGCTGAAGGCGTCGTCGTAGCTGTGCAGGGCGCCTTTGATGGTGTCATAAGAGCGGCCCTTGAAGCCGACGCGGTCGCCGTCGCCGTCGGCGTTGCGCACCATGCGCGTTTCCTGGCGGCTTTGGACGCGGCCTGTGTTGAAGGGCGGGTCCACGTAAATCAGTGTGAAGGCGCCGTCCGGCAGCGTCGGGAGGAAATCCGCGTTGTCCGCGTGAACCACCAAATTGCTGCCGTCCGGCGCCCAAACAGTGTCAGTCATTGAGGCCGTTAAGCCTCGGTGCTCTCGGCAGAACCACCGGAAGCGGCCACCACTTCGCCGTTGCGGCGGCGGGTGCGCGAACGGCGTGCGCGGGAAGGCTTGTCCGCACCTTCGCCGGACTGCGGCTCGGCAGACTGGGCTGCAGCTTCGGCGGGGGCCGCGTCGCCTTCGGAAGTACGACGGCGGCGCGTGCGGTTATGTCCACCCTCGCCACTGCCCTCGCGAGAGGGAGCATCACCGGACTTCGCGCCACGGCGCCCACCTTCGTGTCCGCTGTCGCGGCCGGAGCGTCCACGCCCGGAATCGCCGCTGGAGCGCGAGTTTTTCTTTCCGGTCTCGCCGAGGTCTTCCAAGACCTCAGCGTCGACACCGGCCAGAACGCGCTTGTCGCGGGGCAGGCGGCCCTTGGTGCCCGCAGGGATGTCCAGCTCCTCGAAGAGGTGCGGCGACGAGGAGTAGGTTTCCACAGGCTCCGGGTAATTCAGGCCCAGCGCCTTGTTGATGAGACCCCAGCGCGGCATGTCGTCCCAATCGACGAACGTCACGGCCGTGCCCTTGTTGCCGGCGCGGCCGGTGCGGCCAACGCGGTGCAAGTAGATCTTTTCGTCTTCGACGCACTGGTAGTTGATCACGTGCGTGACGTCATCGACGTCGATGCCGCGGGCGGCGACGTCGGTGGCCACGAGGACGTCCACCTTGTTGTTGCGGAAGGCGCGGAGGGCTTGCTCGCGGGCGCCCTGGCCCAGGTCACCGTGGATGGCGGCGGCTGCGAAGCCGCGGTCCACGAGTTCCTCGGCGACCTTGGCTGCGGTGCGCTTGGTCTTGGTGAAGATGATGGTCCGGCCGCGTCCGCGGGCCTGCAGGATGCGGGCGACTACCTCGACCTTGTCCATGCTGTGGGCACGGTAGATGAGCTGCCGGATGTCGCGCTTGGTCAGGCCCTCGTCATCCGGGTCGGCGGCACGGATGTGAGTGGGCTGCGTCATGTAGCGGCGGGCCATGGCGATGACCGGGCCGGGCATGGTGGCCGAGAACAGCAGGGTCTGGCGGACAGCGGGTGTTCCGGCAATCAGGGTCTCGACGTCCGGGAGGAAGCCGAGGTCAAGCATCTCGTCTGCTTCGTCGAGAATCACCATGCGAACGTTCTTGAGGTTCAGGTGCTTCTGCTTGTAAAGGTCGATCAAACGGCCGGGCGTGCCGACGACAACCTCGACGCCCTTCTGCAGGGCCTCGATCTGGGGCTCGTAAGCGCGGCCGCCGTAGATCGTGGCGATGCGCGCGTTGCGCTTCCGGGATGCCGTCTGGAGGTCGTTGGCCACCTGAACGGCGAGTTCGCGGGTAGGAACAATCACGAGGGCCTGGGGTGCACCCGGGACAGCGAGCTTGTCGTGGCCGGCGTCGTCCGGTCCGACGACGCGCTGCAGGGCCGGAATACCGAAGCCGAGGGTCTTTCCGGTACCCGTCTTGGCCTGACCGATGATGTCGTGACCGCCCAGGGCTACCGGGAGGGTCATGGCCTGGATGGGGAAGGGGTGGGTGATTCCGGCGTCGGCAAGGGATTCAACGATGTCGGCGCGGACGTTGTAATCGGCGAAGGACTTTTCTGCGATCTCGTGGGGTATTTCATCCGAGGAAATGGTCTCCTCGGGTTCGATCGTTTCGGTTCCGTCTGTCAGAACTTCATGGGTGTGCAATTCACTCACAGTGGAGTTTTCCTTATTCATTTGGGCTGCGCTGCGTGCTCAACGGTTGTGGCAGGGCCGTTCCGGAGCACGGATGGGCGCAAGCAAATCCAGTGGAAGCCGATCGCGGGCTATCTAAATACTGGCACTGGGGACCAGCTGGTGTATCTCAAGATCGCGTAGGGGCGGGCTTGTTGATGTCAAAAAATTAACTGAATCAACGACCGGGCATCCATTACTACTCACACAGTCTAGCGTCTGGGGGCGATAAACCCCGGATCACGCCCCCGGGCCTGCAAGCGGACTCCGCTACGCGAGCAACTCGAAGGTGACTTGGCGGGTGGCGATGTCCGCGTCAAGCAGTTTCACGCGGACCTTCGTGCCGGACTCCATTTCGCCGTCGCAACGAGCGGTGACCGCGGGCTCGGCGATCTGGACGATGCCGTAGGGACCGTGCGGGGCTCCGTTCCCGTTGCCGTTGTTACCGTTGGTGCCATTCCCGTTGCCGTTGCCGTTGTTCTTGGCGGGTTTCGACCCGGAGATGACGACGGCGTCGAACTCCTGGCCGACATGGTTCACCAAGAGCGCTGCCTCCACAGTGTCCAAGGCCAGGCGCTCAAGTTTCCCGGCAAGCTGATCGGATGACGCCATGATGGCAGGCAAGCTCGGCAGGGCGTCCCGTGCCCACCCGGGAATTGCCGTCCCGGTGCTCAGGGCTTCACAGATGACCAAGACGAAGCGATCGATCAGCCGCCGCAACGGAGCGGTCGCGTGGGCATACGGGGCTCCGATCGCGGACTGCATCACGCCGTCTGGTACCTCGCCGTCGAAAGGCGTGTAGCCGGCGCCGCGGAAGAGCATCCCTGCCGAATGGAGGATAGCCAGCTGCCGGGGGTCCCTGGCATCGAGGGTGCGCAGGTACTCGCCGTAGCTGATCCCGTCGCGCCAAGGCTTGCCGAGGGCGCCCGTCTGCCGTTTGAAATGGAGCAACGAGCGCTCATCGGGGGCGGGCATGGTGCGCAGGATGCCCACTTTTCCGTCGAGCATCAGCTGGGCTGCGGCCATCCCGGTCATAAGCGAAATCTGGGCGTTCCAGTCTTCCACCGGCAACGGGGGAGCAGCGACGATCCTGTACCCCTCGCCGTCGGGCAGTTGGACGATTTCCTGCTCCGGCATGTTCAGGCTGGCTCCGCCTCGGCGGCGTTCGAGTTCCACCCGCTTGAGCCCTACCTCCTTAAGGAGTTGCAGGACCGGATCAGCTGTTCCGGAATCGATCTCCGCTTGGACGCCCTTGTAGTTGAGCTTGGCGCGGCTGCGAACCCTGGACCGACGTACGGAGACCGTGCGGGACTCCGCCTCGGCGTCGAGTTCGAAGTCCCATACGAAGGCGCCGCACGTCTGACCAGCCAGCAGGCTTCCGGCACGCTCGCTGATGATCTCGGGGTGCAGCGGGATGCGCCCGTCCGGGGCATAGTACGTTTGCCCGCGGTGACGGGTCTCGCCGTCGAGCGCCCCTCCCGGAGTGACGAAGGAGGGTACGTCGGAGATCGCGTAGAGAACCCTGTAACCACTGCCCGATCGCTCAATGAAAAGAGCTTGATCGAGATCCGTGGAAGATGGCGGGTCGATCGTGATGAACGGAATCTCCGTGAGGTCCTGCGCCGGCAGCGCGTGACCGGAAACCGCAGTTTCGGCGTCGCGCAGCGCTTCGATGGGATAGCCGGCAGGCAGCTCAAGCTCAGTTCGAAGCGCCGCCAGCGCCTCTGCGAGCGCGTTCGACGTTTCACTGAGATTCGGTGCTATCCGCTGATGTGACACGAAAGTCAGGGTAACTCCAAAATCTCCCGGAGTCTTGCTAAGCCGCCGCGGCGTCCAGGGCGGCAAGGAGCGCTTGGGCTGCGGCCGTTGGATCCTCTGCCTCAGTGATGGCCCGGACCACCACGATGCGGCTGGCGCCGGCTTGCACCACTTCCTCAACGTTGCTGAGATCAACGCCGCCGATTGCGAACCAAGGGAGCACAACGCCGCCCACTGTCTCCGCGTCTGCCTTCTTGATGGCCTCGGCAGCGTACTTCACGAGATCGAGCCCGACGGCGGAACGCCCGGGCTTGGTGGGGGTTGCCCACACCGGTCCGACGCAGAAATAGTCCAGGCCGCTGCGGCCAGGCGATGCGGCAATGGCAGCGTCAATCTGTTCGGGCGTGTGGGTCGAAAGGCCGATGATGGTGGGGTCGTGGAGCAGCTTCCGGGCCGAGCGCAGCGGGATGTCCTTCTGGCCGATATGGAACACCGGAGCGCCGGAGAGGGACGCGATATCTGCGCGGTCGTTAACGGCCCAGAGACGGCCGTGACGGTGCGCCACGGAATGCAGGACTTCCAGGAGTTCCAGTTCCTCGGCCGCTTCAATGGTCTTGTCCCGCAGCTGGATGATGTCCACGCCGCCCTCGAATGCGGCATCGACAAACTGCTCAAAGTCAGCCTGTTGCTTGCGGGCGTCGGTGCAGAGGTACAGGCGGGCGGTGGTGTGGACATCGTGCTGGGTCATGGAAACAGAGTAGTTCCTCTAAACTGGGCTGGTACCGCGGGAGCCGCGGCGGCAGTCACAATCGCCGCGCGGCTGAGAGGGCTTCAGCGCCGACCGCTTGACCTGATCCGGCTAGTACCGGCGTAGGGAAGGACTCCATGGACGAAATGAACACTCAGCACGAACCCCTGCACGCCGATGTGGCGGTGATTGGGGGCGGTGTGATCGGCCTCGGGATCGCGTGGGAGGCCCGCAGGTCCGGCCGCTCGGTGGTCCTCATCGACCCCGCGCCGGCCAGCGGCGCTACGTTTGCGGCAGCGGGCATGCTGGCGCCCGTCAGCGAACTGCACTACCAGGAAGAGGACCTCCTGGAACTCATGCTCGAATCGTCGGCCTTGTGGCCGGACTTCGAACGTCACTTGTCCGGCTCAAGTACCGGACGTAGTACTGGATACCGCACGACGCCGACCCTCGCCGTCGGCGCGGACGCTGCGGACCGCCGGGCGCTCGCCGACCTCCGGGACGTCCAGCTGGCCAACGGTTTGGTGGTGGAATCTGTGCCCCTGCGCGAGGCACGCGAACGTGAGCCGTTGTTGAGCCCCCAGATTTCCTGTGCCTTCCACATTCCCGGGGACCACCAAGTGGATCCGCGAAAACTTGCGGGTGCGATTGTTGGCGCGCTGGGAGACCACCAACCAGGTGACTCCAGTTGGGTTGAGGGGGCCGAGGATGGCTTTGCGGTCCGCAACAAGGCGGCGAGCCTTCTGTGGGAGGACGGGCGCGTCGTCGGGGCTGAGCTCGAGTCAGGCACACGGGTGCTGGCCAAGGAAACAGTGGTGGCCAACGGCCTGCACGCTGCCCGGTTGAACGGACTGCCGGATGGCTTGTCCCTCCCGCTACGCCCCGTGTACGGCGACATACTGCGGCTGCGCGTTCCGGAACACCTTCGGCCCCTGGTTACCGCAACGGTCCGCGGGATGGTGCGGGGGGTGCCGGTCTACATCGTCCCCCGGGAGGACGGGACAGTGGTGATCGGCGCAACGCAACGCGAGGACGGCTTGTCGACTTCGGGTGGATCCGCGAACTCGGTGTCGGCCGGTGGGGTATACCAATTGCTCCGCGACGCGCAGGTGCTGGTACCGGCCGTAGCAGAATTGGAACTCCTGGAAGCCACTGCCCGCGCCCGTCCGGGGACACCGGACAACGCACCCCTGCTGGGAAGGGTGGCAACAGGCGCCGGCCCCGAAGGAACTGAAGGCGCAGTGCACGGCCCCATCGTGCCCGGCCTCATTGTGGCCAGCGGCTTCTTCCGGCACGGAGTGCTCCTGACCCCGGCAGCCGCGAAAATCTGCGTCGGACTCATGGACGGCACTGGCGATCCACGCTGGAACAAGTTCCGCCCGGACCGCTTCTCCAAACCACCCGCACAAGCGGGCGTCGCGACAAACGGCTCGCAGCCTGCCACCTTAGACCCTCTTACGAAGGACCACGCATGAACATCAAATTGAACGGCGCCGATCACACGCTGAGCGACGACGCCTCCGTGACCACGCTCGTCACCCACATCACTGGACGCGCCTTGGATGCCAAGGGCCAGGCGGCCGACGGACGAAAGATTGGGGTCGCCGTCGCGCGCAATTCCGAAGTGGTGCCACGCAGCCAATGGGCTGCAACCGCGCTCGCAGAAGGCGACGAACTCGAAATCGTTACCGCAGTACAGGGAGGTTGAACCATGACCACAGCAAGCACTCAAACAGCAAGCACCCAAACCGACGCCTTGGTGATCGACGGCGTTGAGTTCAACTCGCGCCTCATCATGGGGACCGGCGGAGCGCCGAGCCTGGACGGCCTGGGGGCAGCCCTGCTGGCCTCGGGTACCGAACTCACCACCGTTGCCATGCGCAGGTACTCGCCCACGGAAACAGGCTCACTGTTCCAATTGCTCGTGGATCACGGGATCCGTGTCCTTCCAAACACCGCCGGCTGTTTTACCGCAAAGGACGCTGTCATGACAGCCGAGCTTGCCCGGGAGGCACTGGAAACGGATTGGGTGAAGCTCGAGGTCATCGCCGACGAGCACACGCTCCTGCCGGATGCGGTGGAACTCGTGGATGCCACCGAAAAACTCGTCGACCGTGGCTTCAAGGTCTTCGCCTACACCAACGACGACCCTGTGCTGGCGCTTCGCTTGGAAAACCTCGGGGCTACCGCCGTGATGCCTTTGGGGGCGCCAATCGGCACCGGTTTGGGCATCCTGAATCCCCACAACATTGAGCTGATTGTTTCCCGTGCTTCAGTGCCGGTAGTCCTCGACGCCGGCATCGGCACCGCGTCCGACGCCGCCCTTGCCATGGAGCTCGGCTGCGACGCCGTACTGCTGGCCACCGCCGTGACCCGGGCCCAGAACCCCGTGCAGATGGGCGAGGCCTTCAAACACGCCGTCATCGCCGGTAGGCTGGCGAAGCAGGCGGGCCGCATCCCGCGCCGGGAGCACGCTCTGGCGTCCTCAGCCATGGAAGGTCGGGCCGAGTTCCTCTAGGGGGCTTCTGCCGGACGCAGGGGGCATCCTGCGAAGGAATCCACGTCAGCGAAGGAGCCCCCCCATGGCCGGCAAGGATGACGTTCTCACCGGGTCCGCGATCAACGACGCCTTGGCGGAGCTGCCAGACTGGCGGTACCGCCTGGGCGGTCTCGTCACCGCCTACAAATGCCCGACCTCGGCTGCCGCGCTTGGACTGATTGCCGCCGTCGGGCACATCGCCGAGGAACAGAACCACCACCCGGACCTGGACTGGCGGTACAACCGGGTGTTCGTCCGCTATACGTCCCACGACGCCGGGAGCGAGGTAACGCAGCGCGACATCCGCGCAGCCACCCGCGCCAGCCAAGCAGCCAAGGAAGCCGGGGCCGTGGCCGAGCCGGGACTCCACCGCACGGTTGAGGTTGGAATAGACACCCCTGATCCCGGAGGAATTTCGGAAGTCTGGCGAGTGGCGCTTGGATACCGCAAGGGCCGGTCCGGAGGCCTTGAGGATCCCTATGGCCGCGGGCCCAACGTGTGGTTCCAGGAAACCCAAACTCCCAACCCGAACCGGCTCCACCTGGACGTGCACCGAAGCCAGGCTGAATCGGAACCCGCCGTGGAGAAGACCGCCGCTACCGGGGCGTTAATGGACCATGACCACGCACCCAAATGGGTGGTGGTCACGGATTCACAAGGAAATAGGTTGTGCCTCTGCACCGAAGCAGGCGACGAGCCGGATCTGTAATCACAGCTTTAGCGCCAGCAGGAGCTTCAGCACCAGCTAGAGCCGCAGGGCTGCCGTCAGCTGCGCAGTGTCGTGCCGGAACCGATGGCGGCCCAGGAAGAACGCGACAACCGCGGCCGCCGCAGTGCCCAGAATGATGGGCAAGACCCACGGGATCCAGGTCACGCCGGGCTGGTAGCCAAAGCCGAGCTGGATGAAGACCATCCAACTCAGCATGGCGACGGCTACCGAAACGCAGGCGGGGACGGCGATTCCGTAGGTGCCACGATGCTTGTCATTTCCCCAGACAATGAAGCCTGAAGCGATGGTGGCTAGCGCCACGATGACAAGTGAGAGCATGCGGACTCCTGGCTCGCTGGTGATCTGAGGTGAAGCTTAGAGGGCGCCGAAACCGACCCTGCGGACTTCCTCGGCCCCGATCTCAACGTAGCCGAGGACGTTGCCGGGGACGATGACCTGGCGGCCCTTCTCGTCGGTGAGACGCAAGTCTGTTCCATTGGCAATGGCGTCGCCCACGATCTTGGCAACAGCCTCGGCATCCAGAGCGGACTCCAGCACGATCTCACGGCCAACGTTCTGAATGCCGATCTTTACTTCCACAGCAGGGCCTCCCAGCCAATCAAGAATTTACACAGTCCTCTATTTGTAGCCTAGGACTCTTTGGGGAAGCGACTGATTCCGCGCCAAGCTAAACGGTAGATCAGGTCGCTGGCCACATCGAGGTCCAAATCGCCGTCGGTTTCGAGCCAATAGCGCGCGCTGACCTGCGCCATTCCAGCCAGGCCCCGGCCCAGCAACTGTGCCTCCAGCGGGGGCAGCTTGGTGTCTTCGGCAATGACCTTGGCGACGGCGTCGGCGAACGTGCGGTTGAAAGTCTCCAGGCGGGAACTGACGTCCGGGTCATTGATGAGGTCGGATTCGAAAACGAGCCGATGCGCCTGGTCATCGGCCGCGATGAAGCGATAGTAGGCGCGCATGACGGCCTGGACGCGTTCCTTGTTGTCCGAGGTCGAATTCAGTGCCGTGAGCATCTGGTCCGTGAGCATGGCCAGATGGCTGTCCAGGAGTGCCATGTACAGCTCCCGCTTCGACGGGAAGTGTTGGTACAGCACCGGCTTGCTGACATGGGCAGTCTCGGCGATTTCGTCCATGGCTGCGCCGTGGAAGCCGTTGGCAACAAACACTTCCAGGGCGGCGTTCAGGAGCTGGGCCCGGCGTTCATCGCGTGGCAGCCTCGCCGAGCGGGGCGAAACGGTCCGGTCTTGCTTGACCTGGGCCTCCTGTTTGATACGTGCGCTCTCAGCCACTTGTCTGCCGCCTTTCCTTTGCAGTTATGACCACAATACTGCGCAGTAATATGACCGGGCGGCACCGGCAGGCATACTTTGGAGTATGGCCACTACTTTTGCTGCCCAAACGTTGCCGTCCTCACTGCCTCCCCTCGTGGAACCGGCCGGAGAGCTGACCACCGAAGAGGTGGAACGCTACTCGCGCCACCTCATTATTCCCGAAATCGGAGCGGCCGGTCAGCGACGGCTCAAGAACGCGAAAGTGCTGGTGATAGGTGCCGGTGGATTGGGCTCACCCGCCCTGCTTTACCTGGCCGCAGCCGGGGTGGGGACGCTTGGCATTGTGGACGACGACGTCGTCGACCTCAGCAACTTGCAGCGTCAGGTCATCCACGGGGTGGCCGACGTGGGCCGGCCGAAGATTGAATCTGCGCGGGACGCCATCAAGGAACTCAACCCGCTCGTGAACGTCCAACTGCACAACGTGCGCCTGGACTCTTCCAACGCTCTGGAGCTCTTCGCCGGCTACGACCTCATCCTGGACGGCGCGGACAACTTTGCCACGCGGTACCTGGTGAACGACGCTGCCGCCATTCTCGGCAAACCTTATGTGTGGGGATCCATCTTCCGCTTCGACGGCCAGGTCAGCGTGTTCTGGGAGAAGCACGGCCCCAGCTACCGCGATCTCTATCCGGAGGCACCTCCGGCCGGCTCTGTCCCGTCCTGCGGCGAAGGCGGCGTGTTCGGCATGCTGTGCGCCGCCGTCGGCTCACTCATGGTGACAGAGGCAATCAAGCTCATCACCGGCGTCGGGCGTTCGATGCTTGGGCGCGTGGCGCTCTTTGACGCGCTCGGCGGCAGTTGGCGGGAAATCAAGGTTTCCAAGGATCCGGAGGCCGAACCGATTACCGAGTTGACCGACTACGAGGCTTTCTGCGGCATTACCCCTGCGCCCCCAGGCGACTCGGTTCCGACCGTCACGGCCACCGAACTTTCCGCGATGCTCGCGGCTCGCGCGGCGGGGGAACGCGACTTCGAACTGGTGGACGTCCGGGAGGTTGGTGAACACGAGATTGTGAACATCGACGGCTCGGTGCTCATCCCGCAGGGACGGATCCTGGCGGGGGAGGCTTGGACGGAGCTTCCGCAGGACAAAGAGATCGTGTTCCATTGCAAGGGCGGCACCCGTTCCGCTGCGGTGCTCGCGGCAGCACAGCGTGCCGGTTACACGCGCGTCAGCCATCTCGACGGCGGGATCCTGGCTTGGGTGCGCGACGTCGAGCCCGGCAAGCCGGTCTACTGACCCGACAGCGTACTGAACACGAAAGGCCCTGACATGAGCGAGGATTCCTTGACAACACCGCAGCATCCCATCGGATCGGGATTCGGCCACGGTTCCACGGCGTCGGACGTGCTCACCGGGGTGGACCTCCACGGTAAAACGGCCATTGTCACCGGGGGCTACTCCGGGCTCGGCCTGGAAACGGTACGGGCATTGTCCGCTGCCGGGGCGCGGGTCACGGTTCCAGCCAGGCGGCCCGAGCACGCGAAAGAAGTCCTCACCTCGGCCGGTCTGGGGCCGGAACAAGTGACCGTGGAGGCCCTGGATCTGGCCGACCAGGAGGGGGTGAAGGATTTCGCGGCACGCTTCCTGGAATCGAACCCAACACTGGACATCCTGATCAACAACGCGGCCATCATGGCTAGCCCGGAGCAGCGCGTGGGTCCGGGTTGGGAATCCCAGTTCGCCACCAACCACCTGGGCCACTTCACGCTTCTCAACACGTTGTGGCCCGCGTTGGCGGCTGCCGGCTCGGCCCGCGTCGTGTCCTTGTCCTCCACAGGACACAAACTCTCGCCGATCCGTTTCGAGGACATCAATTTCGAGACCGGCTACGACAAATGGAAGGCCTACGGCCAGGCAAAGACGGCCAATGCGCTGTTCGCCGTGGAACTGGACCGCCTGGGCCGGTCTTTCGGCGTGCGGGCCTTTGCGGTCCATCCCGGAGGCATCATGACCGAGTTGCAGCGCCACCTGCCACGGGAAGAAATGGTTGCCGCAGGGTGGATGGATGCCGAAGGCAACGTCAGGGAGGGTTTCAAGACTCCGGAGCAGGGAGCCGCCACGTCCACGTGGGCAGCCACGTCACCGGCCCTGGATGGCATGGGCGGGGTGTATTGCGAAGACTGCGACATCGCCAACCCCACGGACCCGGCCTCGCCGCTGGCTCGGTACCAGGGCGTCGACGCGCACGCCGTGGATCCTGAAGCGGCGCAACGGTTGTGGGCCGTCTCCGCGGAAATAACGGCCGTCAACGCGTTCGGGTAGGACCCCGCGGTTCCCGAACCACCACAGCAAGGGACATGCTCATTCTTGGTCAATGCCGCTGGACATAACCCTGTTATGTCCAGTCCTGGCGATCAGGGGAGCGCATGCTCTTGCGGCATGGGGCTTGCGAACCGCTTGGGGCGGGCGGCGTCGCGTGTGCGACTATGCGCTTTCAGCCTGCTGAGGTGCCTGTTGGTGGTCCACAGGGCATTCAGTTGCCGGGGCAGCGGCAACAGGCTGTTCCACCTGGATTCCGTACAGGGCCTCGAGTGCGGCCACGTACTCGTCTTGCTGGCCGTTGGCGGCAAGCTCCCTCGCACGGACCGTGGGGATGTGGAGCAATTGCTTGACCATACGGCGGAGGGCGAACTCGACTTCTTCGGCTGCGGCGGTGCAGCCGTGGCGCGCCCGGACTTTCTCCATTTCGGCGTCGAGGACGCTCATGGTGTGGCGGCGCAGCGCCACAATGGCCGAGTCAACAGAGCGGGCCTCCCGCTCCTGTTCGAAGGCTGCTGCTGCGCCGGACACAATAGCGCTCGCTTGTGCCAGCGACTCCGCCTGTTCCTGGGGCGCTGCCAAGCGGATGGATTCGAGCGTCAGGAGCTCGACGCCGTCGAGCTCGCCCACTGCAGGATCGAAATCGTGGGTGAGCGCGAGGTCGATCGCGATGAGCGTTTGAGGGGACAACGCGCGGACCTTGGCAAGTTCCGCGGCCTCCACGCGCGTGTCCGATCCGCTGCAGCCGATCATGACGTCCGCCGCGGCGACGGCGGCAGGAAGGGTTTCGGCGTCGAGCGCGGTTCCGCCGCGGGTCGCCACAAAAGCCTCGGCCCGGCCGGACGACGAATAGACCGACACATCGGTGCAGCCCCGCTCGCGAAGAAGTGACATGGTGGCTCCGGCGTAGGCGCCGGTTCCGAAGACGACGACCTTCTTGGTGCTCCAGTCGGCGTTCTCCGAGAGATCCGTGGCGAGGTCCAGGGCAACGGAAACGATCGACAGGCCACGCGAACCGAGGGCAGTCTGGGCCCCGACGTCCTTGGCGGTCTTGGAAGCGGCCTGGAATAGCCGGACAAGTCCTGAACTTGCGGTTCCTTCATGCTGGGCAGTGATGAGGGCGCGGCGCACCTGTCCAGCGATTTCGCGTTCGCCCACGACGGCGGAGTCCAGTCCGGCGCTCACGGCAAAGAGGTGCCTGCTGACTTCCGGCCCGGTGCGGGTGCTGAAGGCGCGTGACACGAGTTGCTCGTTGAGCCCGCTCAAGCCACTGATCTGAGTGACGAGCGCCGAGCGCGCGGCTTCGAGGTTCTCGACATGCGGCGTTTCGCCATAGATTTCGTAGCGATTGCAGGTGGCCAGGACCACGGCGCCGGAGACAAGTTGGGAGTCGGCCAAAGCGGACGAGGCAACCTCGGATGAACCGTTGCTCAACTGAGCGACGGTTTCAAGGTCGATGTCGGCGTGTGTAGCCACCAATGAGAAAAGAACCACAGCAAAGCAATCATAGCTTTTTCGGCGCCATGTAGAACAACGCACGGCAGTGGTTCTCCGCACTGCTTGGAGTGACGCCCGCCACGTCCCATGGTGTGGGACAGGCTGTCGTTATCTTTTGGGCCCGATCTTCGGCACAATCGAAGGCATGACTTCCAGTTCTGCATTGCCTCACTCCGTGTCGGCCAACCCTGTGTCCGCCGCCGGCGCTTCCGGCATCGCCGCCTCAAGCCTTGACGCAAACCACCCCCTCATGGATGGCCGCACCGCAGACTCGCCCCTGATCCAGGCCTACCGTGGCGGCAAGCCGTCCCGTCGTCCCGTGTGGTTCATGCGCCAGGCCGGCCGATCGTTGCCGGAATACCTCAAGGTCCGTGAAGGCGTTGCGATGCTGGACTCGTGCCTGCGTCCCGAGCTCGCCTCGGAGATCACGTTGCAGCCTGTCCGCCGCCACGACGTGGACGCAGCGATCTTCTTCTCCGACATCGTCATTCCCCTCAAGCTGGCGGGAGTTGGCGTCGACATCGTGCCCGGCGTCGGGCCCGTCCTGGACAAGCCCGTCCGCACCGCGGCCGACGTCGCCGCGCTGCCGCAGCTGACGTGGGAAGCCCTTGAACCGATCCGCGAGGCCGTGCGCCTGACCGTGGCGGAGCTTGGCGCCACCCCACTGATCGGCTTCGCAGGTGCGCCGTTCACTCTCGCTGCGTACATGGTGGAAGGCAAGCCGTCCCGGGACCACCTCGGTCCGCGCACCATGATGCACGCCGATCCGGAAACCTGGACCGCCCTGGCCAATTGGGCCGCGGATGCTTCCGGAATGTTCCTGCGCGCCCAACTGGAAGCCGGCGCGTCTGCCGGGCAGCTGTTCGACTCCTGGGCGGGCTCTCTTGGCCTGGCCGATTACACCAAGTACGTCGCTCCTGCCTCGACCCGTGCCCTTGACCACGTTCGCCACCTCGGCGCGCCGTTGGTCCACTTCGGCACGGGAACCTCCGAGTTGCTTGTCGCCATGCGGGCCGTCGGAGTGGACGTCGTGGGCGTGGACTACCGGCTGCCGTTGGACGAAGCGAACCGACGACTGGGCGGCACCGTCCCTCTGCAGGGCAACATTGACCCGGCGCTCCTTTCCGCGCCGTGGGACGTCCTGGAAGCGCACGTCCGTGAGGTGATCGCCGCCGGCTCTACGGCCCCGGGCCACGTCCTTAACCTCGGACACGGCGTGCCCCCGGAGACAGACCCAGCAGTCCTGACCCGGGTAGTGGAACTCATCCACTCGATCCCGGCAGGGTAGCCGGAATGCGCGGGGCACACCCAAAGCCCGAACACCCCCTTCCCGAGACATCACAAACCGGGCTGACGGCCGTCGTCGTGGGCGGCGGTATTGCCGGCCTCCTCGCGGCACGCGGATTGGCCAAAGCAGGAATCACAGTCACGGTGCTCGAAGCGAGCGACGCGTGGGGGGGTGCGTGGGAAGCCATACCGTGGCCGGCCTTGAGCTGGACAGCGGAGCTGAGTCCTTCGCTACCCGGTCCACCGCAGTGGCCGATCTTGCCCGCGAACTTGGGCTCGGTTCCAATATCGTCGCGCCACATCCGGGGGGCGCCTGGGTGCAGTTGCCTGACGGCCCGCAGGAGCTCCCCAAGACCGGGGTGCTCGGAATTCCCGCGAATCCCTGGGACCCGGAAGTCCGCCGCTCCTTGGGCCTAGCCGGTTCCTTAAGGGCCTCCCTCGACCGCTATTTGCCCGCATCAGTGGGTACCTCAGCCGCGGTCACGAGCGTCTCTGCATTGGTCCGGGCGCGGATGGGGAAGCGGGTGCTTGAACGGCTTGTGGCACCTGTGGTGGGCGGAGTCCACTCTGCCGATCCCGGACTGCTCGACGTCGACATGGTAGCCCCAGGCCTCCGTGCGGCGTTGCGTGAGCACGGTTCGCTTGCCGCTGCAGTGGCCAACCAGCGAAAGGCTACTTCGGGGCAAAACGGAACGGGCGAGGCGAAGGCCGGATCCGCCGTCGGCGGCTTGAAAGGCGGGATGAACACCCTGATCACCGCCCTCGTCGCGGAGCTGCGCTCCCAAGGTGTCACCCTGACTTCCGGTGCCCGGGTGGACTCGATCGCCCGCACCGAAAGCGGCTGGCAGGTTTCCACCGCACACAAAACGTACGACGCCGGGCGGCTGGTGGTGGCGCTTGACGGTCCGTCCGCCGTCGGGCTACTGGAGGACGCCCTTCCGGAGCTGTCCGGGTTGCGTCCCGTGGCGGGCCCGCTGGTGAGCCTGGTGACCTTGGTGGTGGACGTGCCCGAACTGGACCGACGCCCCCGCGGAACCGGAATCCTGGTGGCGCCGCAAACCGCCGGAATCGAGGCGAAGGCCCTGACGCATGCCACGGCCAAATGGGACTGGCTGGCCGAAGAAGCCGGACCCGGCACCCATGTGCTGCGCCTTTCCTATGGGCGGGGCGAAGGGGCGGACGTCGTTGAATTGGCGGCCGCGCGTTCTGTCGCCTCACGCGATGACGATTCTCTGTTTGAGGCTGCGCTCCGTGATGCCTCGACGTTGCTGACCGTGCCGATTGTCCGCGAAGACGTGCTCGATTGGGACGTGGTCCGATGGGCGGGTGCATTGCCGTTCGCCGCGGTTGGTCACAAACAGCGGGTTGCCGAGGTGCGCCGCACCTGCTCCGAAGCCGGGGGCCTGGCGGTTGTGGGCGGCTGGCTCGCTGGAAACGGCCTGGCTGCTGTAGTTGCCGACACGTTTGCGCAAATCGATGCAATTTTGTGAAATGCACCACTTCTACGTCTTGTAGAAGTGGTGCATTTCGACTTAGCGGCATCCACGGGGCAGACTTGTACCATGAGCCACACTTCTGCCGAATCTGTCACTAAAACTGCCGAATCCGAAGAGCAGTTCTTTACGCTGTGGACCGTCTTCAAGCGGTCGGGCGATGTCCTGCGCAGCGCCGATGCTGTCCAGGATTTCGAGCAGCTGGCTGCCAAGCTCGCCGAGGACGGCGTGGTCCTCCGCGGAAGCTACGACGTCTCCGCCATGCGTTCCGACGCCGACGTCATGGTGTGGCTCCACGGGGCCAAGCCCGAGGCCCTGCAGCAGGCCGTTCGTGACATCCGCCGCAGCGCGCTGTTCGCTGGCACCGAGATTGTCTGGTCCGCCATGGGCGTCCACCGCGAAGCCGAATTCGCCAAGAACCACGTTCCGGCTTACGCCCGTGGCGTCGAACCCAGCACTTGGCTGTGCGTCTACCCGTTCGTCCGCTCCTACGAGTGGTACATCCTGCCGGCCGAAGAGCGTGGCAAGATGCTGCGCGACCACGGCATGCTGGGCCGCGACTTCCCGCAGGTCATCTCCAACACCGTGTCCTCCTTCGCCTTGGGCGACTGGGAATGGATCCTCGGCCTGGAAGCGCCTGAGCTGGTTGACCTGGTTGACCTCATGCGCCACCTGCGGGCCACCGACGCCCGCAACCACGTGCGCGAGGAAATCCCGTTCTACACCGGCCGCCGGATCACCGCCGCGGAGATCGCCGAGGTCCTCGCGTGAGCGGCCGACACTCCACCGGGCCAGCCAGCCTTACTGAGGTCAATGACGTCACCGAGGCCGGGCGCATGGCTCCCAAAGAGTACGACGCCGTTCTCCTCGCCTCCTTCGGCGGGCCCGAAGGCCAGGACGACGTCATTCCCTTCCTGCGCAATGTGACCCGCGGCCGCGGAATCCCGGATGAGCGCCTCGAAGAGGTGTCCCACCACTACCGAGCGTTTGGTGGCATCAGCCCCATCAACCAGCAAAACAGGGACCTGAAGGCCGCCCTGGAGGCAGAGCTTGCCGCCCGAGGCATCGGCCTTCCCGTGCTGTGGGGCAACCGCAACTGGGACCCCTACCTTCCGCAAACGCTCCAGGAAGCCTACGACGCCGGCCACCGCAAGCTGCTGATGGTCACCACCAGTGCTTACTCCTGTTACTCCAGCTGCCGCCAGTACCGCGAGGACATCGGCATCGCGCTGACCGAGACCGGCCTTGACGGCAAGCTCGAGGTGGACAAGGTCCGCCAGTACTTCGACCACCCCGGCTTCGTCGAGCCTTTCGTGGAAGGAACCGCGGCGGGGCTCGCAGAAGTGCAGTCGAAACTCGCCGCAGCCGGTCTCGAGGACGCTCCGATCCACATCCTGTTCGCGACCCACTCCATTCCAACCCGTGACGCCGAAGCCGCCGGGCGTTCGGACGCCGAGCCGCGCGAGTTCGAGCAGGACTCGGCCTACGTGGCCCAGCACCTGGCCGCAGGCGCCGAGGTGGTTCGGCGGGTTGAAGCCGAATCCGGGCTCACCGCGCCCTGGTCCCTCGTTTACCAGTCCCGCTCAGGGGCTCCGCAAGTTCCCTGGCTTGAGCCGGACATCAACGATGCCCTTGAGGAATTGGCCGGGCAGGGGATCAAGGGTGTTGTCATCGTTCCGCTCGGCTTCGTCTCCGACCACATGGAAGTGGTGTGGGACCTGGACACCGAGGCACTGGAAACCTGCAAGAACTTCGGGCTAGCCGCCACGAGGGTTCCCACCCCGGGAACCCACCGCAAGTTCGTCTCCGGCCTGGTGGACCTCATCTGTGAGCGGACGGTTGCCAACAACATCGCCGATCGCCCGGCCATGACCGGATTGGGTCCGTGGTACGACGTCTGCCGGCCCGGTTGCTGCGCCAACTTCCGCGGCGAGAAGCCCACGATTGCGGGTGCAGACACCACCGTCGGGACCGGCCATGATGCCTACCCCGTAGGAGAAGGCGCGAAATGACCGTCCGGATCGGTACCCGCGCGAGCAAACTCGCGCTCACCCAGAGCCAGCAGGCAGCTGACCAGCTGGCCGCCGTCGGGGGCTTTCCCGTGGAACTGGTGCGCATCAAGACCGAAGGCGATGTCCGGACGGGCTCCCTGTCCCAGATGGGCGGCAGTGGCGTGTTCGTCGCCGCCCTTCGTGACGCGCTGTTGGCGAATGCGTGCGACGTCGCTGTGCACTCCTTGAAGGATCTCCCCACGGGTGCGGCTCCAGGACTCACCATTGCCGCAACGCCCAAGCGGGTGGACGTCCGGGACGCCTTGTGCGCCCGCGATGGCTTGAAGCTGTCGGATCTTCCGGAAGGCGCAAGGGTCGGCACCGGATCGCCGCGCCGCGCCGCGCAGCTTCGCGCCGCCCGTCCGGACCTTAACGTCGTGGACATCCGCGGCAACGTGGACACCCGGCTGGGCCGTGTTCCGGGGCTCGCCGGCAACCCGGAGGACGCCCCCGGCGATCTCGACGCCGTCGTTCTCGCCGCGGCGGGACTGGACCGGATCAGCAGGCTCGACGTCGTGACTGAATTCTTCGAAACCGACGTCATGCTTCCCGCGCCGGGGCAGGGCTCGCTCGCGATCGAGTGCCGCACGGCGGATGCTCCCGGACAGGCCGTCTCGCTGGAAGGTTCCCAGGGCGCCCAAAATGCCCTCGCCCAGGCCCTCGCCGCTCTGAATGACGAGGACACCCGCCTGGCCGTCACTGCGGAGCGCGCCGTGTTGGCCCGCCTCGAAGCCGGTTGCGCTGCCCCCGTTGGCGCCTATGCCTACCGCAAGGGCAGCATGCTGTACTTGGAAGCCGTTGTCTGCGCCGTGGATGGGAGCAAGACCGTAAGGGAGAAGAAAGCCACGGACGGCCTCACTGAGGTGGGTGCCACATTGCTGGGAATCGAAGTCGCTGAGCTCCTGCTTGCTGCGGGTGCTGCGGACATCACAGATCTTGCCGCTTCCCGATAACCGGAGCCAACAGGAGACCATGGGACGGCACAGCGCGGTGAAGTCAGGGGAGACCCGGGCCCTTGAAGGCGCCCGGGTCCTTGTGACGCGCAGTCCGGACCGTGCAGCCCCGCTCGTCGCTGCCCTGCGGGACGCTGGCGCCGAACCGCTCCTGCTTCCGTTGATCGACTTCGAGCGTGCCCGGGACCAGCACTCGCTCGAGGTCGCGCTGGACGCCCTCCGCGCGGGTGCATATGGCTGGCTCGTGGTCAGCAGCATCACCACTGTGCGCGCCCTGAAGGAAAAGGCGGCCGAACGCCGCTTGGAGTTGAAGGAACTGATTCCGGACTCGGTCAGGGTCGCAACGATTGGCCCGTCGAGCAGGAGGGTCCTCGAAGCGGAGGGCATCCCCGTGGACCTCGCGCCGGAGGATGTCCAGTCTGCCGCAGGACTCGTCTCGGTTTGGCCCACAGGCCTTGTCAGTGTGCTGTTGCCGCAAGCGGACATCGCCGATGCAGTGTTGGCGGCGGGGATCGAAGCCAAGGGAGCCGTTGTCCAGGCCGTCACGGCCTACCACACCGTGGATTACCCGGCCGACCCCGAACGCCGACTCACGGCTGCCTTGGTCGCGGCGAACGGTTGGCAAGCCGGGGCCGCATCGGGGGCTCCGGAGCTCACCCCGGCAGCCGCTAAAGCCGAGCTATCCAGCGGCCGGCTCCACGCCGTCGTCGCCGCCTCGCCCAGTGCAGCGCGCCGCATCCACGCCGCACTTGCTCCGCTGGAAGACTGCCGCTTCATCGCGATCGGGCGCTCGACGGCGGCAGAGGCTGCCGCTCTCGGCCTCCCGGTTGCGGCAACCGCCAAGGAACCCACACCCGCCGGCATCGTGGCCGCCCTACGCACCGTATTCGCAACCGAAGGGAACGAAAGTTGAGTTTTCCAAACCACCGGCCCCGCCGGCTCCGCACCACCCCCGCCATGCGCCGGATGACGGCTGAACACCGATTGGCGCCCGCGGACCTCATCTTGCCGGCCTTTATTCGCGAAGGACTCAGCGCGCCGGCTCCGATCACTTCCATGCCCGGCGTCGTGCAGCACACCACGGACTCGCTGAAGCGCGCCGCTGCGGAGGCCGTGGAACTCGGTGTCAGCGGAATCATGCTTTTCGGTGTTCCCGCAGTCCGTGATGCCCGCGGCACCGCTTCACTGGATCCGGACGGCGTGCTGAACAAGGCCATCCGCGATGTCCGCTCCGAAGTCGGCAATGACCTGGTGGTCATGGGCGACGTGTGCTTGGACGAGTTCACGGACCACGGTCACTGCGGGGTCCTCGACGCCAACGGTTACGTGGACAACGACGCCACCCTGGAGATTTACGCCCAGATGGCAGTGGCGCAGGCCGACGCCGGCGCCCATGTCCTGGGACCGTCCGGAATGATGGATGGCCAGATCGCCGTGATTCGCCAGGCCCTGGAAGCTGCCGGACACCAGAACACCGCCGTCCTCGCGTACGCGGCGAAGTATGCCTCGGCCTTCTACGGCCCATTCCGTGAGGCCGTGGATTCGCAGCTCAAGGGCGATCGCCGCACCTACCAGATGGATGCTGCCAACCGCCGGGAAGCCATCGTCGAGGTGGAACTCGACCTCGAGGAGGGCGCGGACATGGTGATGGTCAAGCCGGCCATGAGCTACCTCGACATCCTGGCCGACGTCGCCGCCATGAGCCCTGTCCCCGTGGCGGCCTACCAAATTTCCGGTGAATACGCCATGATCGAAGCGGCTGCCGCGAACGGCTGGATCGACCGCCGCGGCGCCATCACAGAATCCGTGCTCGGCATCAAACGGGCCGGCGCCGACATGGTGCTGACGTACTGGGCGTCCGAGCTTGCCGGCTGGCTCAAGGAGTCCTGATGACCGAAACCGCTTCCACTCCCACGGCCCCGGTGGTTCCTACGGAGATCCTCCTCGGACTGAACACCTTCGGTGACGCCGGATTGGACGCGGACGGCAACCCGAAACCGCACGCCCAGGTTTTGCGGGAGCTGCTGGCGGAAGCGGAACTGGCGGACGCCGTCGGGCTTCACGCCTTTGGCGTGGGGGAGCACCACCGCCGCGACTTCGCTGTCTCAGCGCCCGAGGTGTTCCTCGCGGCCGCAGCCGCCCGCACATCACGGATCAGGCTCGGTTCCGCTGTCACCGTGCTGAGTTCTGATGACCCCATCAGGGTCTTCCAACGCTTCTCCACCGTTGACGCTCTCTCCAACGGCCGGGCAGAAGTGATGCTGGGCCGCGGCTCCTTCGTGGAATCCTTCCCGTTGTTTGGCTTGGATTTGGCTGATTACGAAGTCTTGTTCGAGGAGAAGCTTGAACTGTTCGACAGGGTCCGGGCGCAAAAGCCCGTGCATTGGGAGGGCCGCACCCGGCCAAACGTGAACGGAATGAGCGTTTATCCGCCGTTGGAACATCACTTGCTGCCAACGTGGATTGGTGTGGGCGGAACTCCTGAGTCGGTGCTGCGCTGCGCCCAATACGGCTATCCGATCATCTTCGCCATCATCGGTGGAGAGCCGCGCCGTTTTGCCCCGCTGGTGGAGCTGTACCGCGAGGCAATGGGGAAATACGGACACCCGATGCAGCAGATCGCTACGCACTCGCCCGGCCACGTCGCTGCGACCGACGAGCAAGCCCGCGAGGAGTTGTTCCCGCACTGGTTGGCGCAGCGCAACCGGATCGGCGCTGAACGGGGTTGGGGCCCGGCCAGCAGGGGCGAATTCGACGCCATGTGCGGTCCCGAGGGTGCCTTGTATGTTGGTTCCCCGGAAACCGTCGCCCGGAAAATCGTGCTGCTGAAGCAGAACCTCGGCGTGGACCGTTTTGACCTCAAATACAGCAACGGAACCCTGCCCCATGAATCGATGATGCGCTGCATCGAACTCTTCGGGACTGAAGTGGCCCCTCTGGTTAGCGAACTGCTCGCCGTCCCTTGAACGCACCTGAACGCGCGCCTGAACGCGCGCCTGAACGTGCCTGAACCGCCCCGAATCCCTGAAAGAATGGAAACCATGACTTCAAACACCCCTGTTTCCGACCAGCTGTTCGACCGCGCCCGTTCGCTGATGCCCGGCGGCGTCAACTCCCCGGTGCGCGCCTTCGGCTCAGTGGGCGGCACCCCGAAGTTCATGGTCTCCGCACAGGGTCCTTACCTGACCGATGCGGATGGTCGCGAGTACGTGGACCTCGTATGCTCTTGGGGTCCGGCACTGCTGGGCCACGCGCACCCGGCTGTGCTCGAAGCTGTCCACGCCGCCGTGGACCGTGGCCTGTCCTTCGGTGCTTCGACGCCGGACGAGGCAAACCTCGCCGCGATCGTCAAGGAGCGGGTCTCCGCCGTCGAGCGAATCCGCATGGTTTCCACGGGTACGGAAGCCACGATGACCGCGGTGCGCTTGGCCCGCGGATTCACTGGACGCAATCTGATTGTGAAGTTCGCCGGTTGCTACCATGGCCACCTCGATGGACTCCTCGCCGCCGCCGGCTCGGGCCTCGCGACCATGGCGCTGCCCGGTTCGGCCGGCGTTACGGAAGCGGCCGCGGCTGAAACGCTCGTCCTTCCATACAATGACCTCGCCGCTGTGGAAGCCGCCTTCGCTGCCCACGGAAACAACATCGCGGCCGTCATCACTGAGGCTGCTCCTGCCAACATGGGCGTAGTCACGCCGAACGAAGGCTTCAACGCCGGGCTCTCCCGCATTACCCGCGAACACGGCGCTCTCTTGATCCTGGACGAGGTCCTCACCGGCTTCCGCACCGGCTACGCGGGCTACTGGGGCCTCACGGGCCGGCAGGAAGGCTGGGCGCCGGACTTGCTGACCTTCGGCAAGGTGATCGGCGGCGGCATGCCGACGGCGGCCCTTGGCGGACGGGGCGACGTGATGGACTACCTTGCGCCCCTTGGCCCGGTGTACCAGGCGGGTACCTTGTCCGGGAACCCCGTGGCGATGGCCGCAGGCGTCGCAACCCTGACGCACGCGACGCCCGAGGTCTACAGTTTCGTGGATGCCCGTTCGCTGGAACTCTCCGCGGCACTTTCATCGGCACTGGACACCGCCGGCGTGGACCACTCGATCCAGCGCGCAGGGAACCTTTTCTCCGTGGCCTTTGGTACGTCGGCCAACGGCGTCCACAACTACGCCGACGCGCAAGCCCAGGAAGTCTACCGCTACGCGCCGTTCTTCCACTCCATGCTGGACTCCGGCGTCTACCTGCCGCCGTCGGTCTTCGAAGCGTGGTTCTTGTCCGCCGCGCACGACGACGCCGCGATGAACCGGATCTTCGACGCACTGCCAGCCGCAGCCAAGGCAGCCGCGGAGGCGACTGCCTGACACGCGGCGTTTTCCCGATGTTTTGCAGCCTGCTCCGTGCGCGTACCGATGGGCCCGGAGCAGGCTGCGGGCAACGATCGAATCGACAAGGCGATGATTCATCTGCTCAAGCCGTCCAGAATTTCAGTGCTTGTCCTCATAGCCCTGATGGCAGGGGTATTTGCCTGGATCGCGCGTTCCGATGGCCCAGACCGCGGTTTGGTGGCGGGCGACTCGCCCACGACGCGGGGTACCCTGCAGGCCGCTCCGATGCCCGTGTTATCCAGCCCTCCGGCCGAAGGATCGCCGTCTCCTTCTGTTTCCCCTGCTACGCCTGCTGATTTGCCCCCTCCTCCCCACCCGACGCCGGAGCAACGGCTCGCGGACTTGACTCTGGAACAAAGGGTAGGGCAGTTGTTCATGGTGGCAGCCAAAGCCGACGGAGGGGATGCCGGCACGGTTGCTGAGCTCCTGAACAACCATGTGGGCAACATTTATCTGGCCGGTCGCAGCCAGGGAGGCGTTGGTGCGACGGCATCAGTGGTGGAAAAACTGAAGGCGGGCGTTTCGCCGGCTTCGACGCGTGGGTTGCCGCTGTTCGTCGCGACGGACCAGGAAGGCGGTTCCGTCCAAGTCCTCAGGGGACCCGGTTTCCTGCCTATTCCCGCAGCCCTGGACCAAGGCAAATCGAGTCCGGAACAATTACGCGCGGACGCACGGAACTGGGGGTCCGAGCTGCTGCAGGCCGGAGTGAATGTTGACCTGGCACCGGTGCTGGATACGGTTCCCAGCCCTGAGTTCGCTTCGTCGAATAAGCCCATTGGGGCGTTCCAGCGCGAGTACGGCTTCACCCCGGCCGAGGTGTCCGAGCACGGGAACGCGATGGCGGCCGGGCTGCGGGACGCAGGGGTGGCGCCGGTGGTCAAGCATTTCCCGGGCATGGGACGCGTCAGCCTGAATACCGACGTCAGCGCCAACGTCCGCGACGCCGAAACCACCCGGACGGATCCCTACCTCGCTCCATTCAAGGCCGCGATTGACGGAGGGCTCCGGTGGGTCATGATTTCGAACGCCTACTACGACAAGATCGATCCCGACCACATGGCGCCGTTCTCACCCGTCATCATGCGTTCCATGTTGCGTGCAGACGCAGGGTTTACCGGAATCATCGTGTCCGATGACCTGTGCAACGCCGTGCAGCTGTCGCCCTGGAGCGCGGGGGACAGGGCAACGAATTTCATCGCCGCGGGCGGCACCATGGCTTTGTGCGCAGATACGGCTTCCGTTCGGGTGATGTACGCCCGGGTCCTGGAGCGGGCGAAGAACGATCCTGATTTCCGCAAAGCAGTCGATGCCGCGGCCTTGACCGTTCTCCAAGTCAAGGCCGGACAGTAGGCCGGACGACATTAGGCCGGACGCGAAAAATCCCCGGCTTCCGGACGATTCCACCGCGTGCGCGGGTGGTTCGCCTGGAAGCCGGGGTTTCTTTGTAAGGCCTAGAGCACGTCCGAAAGGAAGCCCTTCAAACGTTCGGTTCGAGGCTCCGTGAAGAGCTGTTCGGGCGATCCTGACTCCACGACGACGCCTGCATCCATGAACGTCACGGTGTCCGACACGTTCCTTGAGAAGCCCATTTCGTGGGTTACCACCACCATGGTCATGCCACCCTTGGCCAGATCGGCCATGAGCGCGAGCACGCCCTTGACGAGTTCAGGGTCCAGGGCAGAAGTTGCCTCGTCGAAGAACATGACCTCGGGCTTCATGGCCAGCGCGCGGGCAATGGCCACACGCTGCTGCTGCCCACCGGAAAGATTGGCGGGCCGGGCATCGGCCTTGTGCTTGAGTCCGACGAGGTCCAGCTGTGCCAAGGCCTCCTCACGGGCCTGCTCCTTGGACATACCGCGCAGCTTCCGCAAAGCCAGAGTGATATTTTCCGCCACGGTCTTGTGGGGGAACAGGTTGAACTGCTGGAAGACCATGCCGATCCGCCGCCGCAGTTCATCCGGGTTGTCCTTGAGTACCGAACGGCCATCGAGCAAGATGTCACCCTGCTCGGGTTCGATTAGCCGGTTCATGACCCGCAGAAGCGTGGATTTTCCCGAGCCGGAAGGGCCGATCACGGAAGCCGTGGTGCCCTTCTCGACGTGTAAGTCGATCCCACGCAGGACATGGTTGGATCCGAACGACAGGTGGATGTTCTTCGCGGTCAGCGTTCCGGAAACGAACTCGCTCATACGTGGGCTCCCTTTCCGACGACGGCAGCTACCTCGTCCGGTTCCTTCTTCTCCGGCCGGCCCGAACGCAGGCGGCGGTCAATCCAGTTCACGAAGTGAGTCAACGGAATGGTCATGGCCAAGTAGAAGATTGCCGCCGCGACGTAAGGCGACAGATTTCCGCTATTGGACGCTGCGTCCTTGCCGATCTGGAAGATCTCACGCTCCGCGGCCACGAGTCCCAGGGTAAAGAGGAGGGACGACTCCTTGATCAGGGCAATGAACTGGTTCACCAGCGCAGGCAGGACGCGCCGAACACCCTGGGGAACCACCACGAGCCGCATGGCAGGGCCGTAGCCGAACCCCAGGGCGCGCGTCGCCTCGAGCTGCCCTTTGTCGACGCTCTGAATTCCCGAGCGGAAGATCTCGCCGATGTAGGCCGCCGACATCAGCGACAGCGCCGCGATGGCCAACGGGTACGGGCTCGTGGAACCTGTCAGCTGCTTGATGATGGGTCCGAAGCCCAGGCCAATCACGAGGATCGTGAGGACCGGCGGAAGCCCGCGGAGGACATCCGTGTACACGCGGGCGATCCATCGCGCCCCTGCGTTCCGGGAGATCCCCATGAGCGCGAGCAGCATGCCAAGCACCGTTCCGATGACGCCGGACGTCACGGCCAAGACGAGGGTGTTCGGCAGCCCGACGGCGAACATCTTGGGAAGGACTTCGCCTATCGCCTTCCAATCAAGGAAGGTCTCAGAGAGCAGTTTGAGGATTTCCTGGAGATCCATGGAACGCCTGGGTTACTTAGCGGGGATCTGGACGGCCTTGCTGCCCGGCTTCCAGCCCTGGGGAGTCTGATCCGCGGTCGTCGGGCGGTCCTTGTACCACTCTGCAGTGAGCTTGGTCCACGTGCCGTCCGCGATTACAGCGTCGAGGCCGGAGTTGAGGGCGTCCGTCAGGGCCTTGTTGTCCTTGTTCACGGCGTAGGCGGTGAAGTTCTGGGTGTTGACCACCTTCTCGGCGATCTTGGTCTTGTCGCCGTCCTTGACCTGGCCGGTGGCCTGCTGCGACGGGGCCACCCAAGCGTCAACCTGACCGCTCTTCACGTTGGCGTAAACCGTGTTGTAGTCCGGGAAGCGGACGGGCTCAAGCTTGAGCGTGTTGGTGACGTAGTCATCCTGGACGGTGCCTTGAACAACGCCGATACGGAGGTCGGACTTGAGGTCCGCGAAGCCCTTGACCTTGGAGTCGCTCTTGGTCACTACAGCCATGTAGCCGAAGTCGTAGCCGTTGGTGAAGCCGACCGTCTCGCGGCGCTTGTCCGTTGTGGAGATCGAGGAGGATCCGACGTCGAACTGCTTGTTCTTGACCTGGGAGAGCAGCGCTGAGAAGTCAGTGGAGGCGAACTCCACCTTGAGGCCCAGCTTGGCGCCAATGGCGCGCAGAAGCTCGTTGTCGTAACCGGTGAACTTTCCCGAAGGATCGATGAAGATGTTCGGCGGAGCGTCCGAGAGCGTACCGACGCGCAGGGTCCCGTCAGTGATCAAGCCCAGCTTGGACTTGTCGATCTTGTCCACCGGAGTGACGTCCTTGGTGGTGTACTTATCCAGCGTCTTTTGGTCGCTGCCTTGGAGGGCGTCGGTGGGCGAGGCGCTGCCGGTGCTGCCCGCTCCGCCACCGCAGGCGGCCAGGGACACGGCGAGAACTGCAGCCACAGGGACAGCAGAGAACCACTTCAGGGCTTTGATTTTCATCAAGCAAATCACTTTCATCGGGGAACACGCGTTCGTATCGAGGCGGGCGGGGAACGCAGCCAAAGCAGGTTTGGGCCGCAATATCAGAACTCGACCCGCCAAACTTAATTATGTCATTCGTCTATTCACCGATAAATTGACGGCGATACGACGTGTGATTCCCGGAAAGTCCGAATTAAATTCAACACTGAATGGGATTTGTCCCTGAAGTGCCGCATCCCCCGGCATCAGGGGGAATCCGTGACTGACGTCCAGCTGGCATTCAGGCAACGAACGGCAATGTGACATGCATCCCATCATGCGGACGCTTGGAGAAGCGTCCAGTCCGTGGACCCAAGCCTTTAGAATTCTCCGCGGCTGGCATCTTCCGGGGGAAGCACCGGCCAATTGCCTTCAATGACAGCCGTTGGTTTGGTCTTGCGCAGGTAGGTCTGGAAATCGGCGGCCTGTGCAGCCGCCCAATCAACCTGAAGGTGGTGCAGCTTGGAAGCGGGCATCTGCAGCTTCGGGAATTTGCCGGCCATGGCATCCAGCACGCGCAGGGTGGCGAGGGCGTCCGCGGCGGAGGTGTGGGCGTTATCGAGGTTCACGCCGTATTCCTCGCACAGAGCTGTCAGGGTCCGCTTGCCCTTGCGGTACCGGTCAACCTGCTTGTTCATGACATAGGGGTCAAGCACGGGGAACCGGGTCAGTTGCGGCACCCCGTAGCGGGCGGATTCGGCGGCCAGGACCGTGAAGTCATAGCTGGCATTGAACGCAATGACCGGCACACCGTCGTCGAACAATTCCTGCAGTGCCGCCGCAACCTCACGCGTGACCTCTGCGGCGGGGCGGCCCTCTGCCCTCGCCTTCTCCGTGGTGATGCCGTGGATTTCACTGGCTTCCAACGGGATCTCCACGCCAGCGTCCGCCAACCATTCGAGTTCCTTGATGACTCCGCCATCGTCGTCCACGACCGTGACGGAAGCGGTGACGATCCTCGCGGAACGGGAGTTCCGTCCGGTGGTCTCAAGATCGAAGGCGGCGCGGGGGAGGGTGTTCCAGGAGCTCATGCTTCAACGCTACCGGCGCCCTCCGACAAGAACCGGACCGACACACTCCCTGCGGAACGATGCGGCGGACGATGACGATACGCTGGTGGCATGCGGATGGAGTTTGTGACGGCGGTGCTGGCCGTCGTGGACCTCATGCCGCCCGGGGTTGCGGTGTCCTATGGGGATGTTGCCGAGCTTCTGGGCTCTGGCGGTCCGCGGCAGATCGGATCCGTCATGAGCCACCACGGGAGCGCCGTGGCCTGGTGGCGCGTCCTTCGCGCCAGCGGCGAGGCCCCGCCGGGCCTTGAGGCGGAGGCGCTGCGCCACTACTTGGACGAGGGAACGCCGCTCCACGGCGCCTACGCAGAGTATCTGCGGACTGGCGAGGGCCGGTGGCGGGTTGACCTCGGCTTGGCCCGGTGGGCTCCGACGGATCAGGATTTCGACAGTATCGATATGATCTCCGGGCAACTCGAGGGTCAGCTCCATAAATTGTCAGTGCCCGATGATGAAATGACTGTGTGAGTCCAACACCAACCCCGCAGGCGACAACACAGCAAGCAACAACACGGCAAACACCGCGGCAGGCCTCCGCCCGGTTGCGCCTGCTTCCGCCCCGTGAAGTCCATTACGCAGCACCGACGTTGTCCGCTGACCAGGCCGCCGTCGTCGAACTTCCGCTCGGATCCGGGCCGGTGTTGGTGCCGGGGGCACCGGGCACCGGGAAGTCCACTGTACTGGTGGAGGCTGCTGTCCGGCGCGTACAGCGCGATGGCGTGGATACCGAACGTATCCTGATCCTGGCGCCCGGCCGGCATGCGGCGTCGGCGTTGCGGGACACCTTTACGGGGCGGCTGGACCGCAGTTTGAGTACGACGCCGGCACGCACCTGGGCGTCATACGCCTTCGATCTGATCCGGCGAGCCAAAGCCGAGGGCGTGCTGCCGCTGCAGCGACCGCCCAAGTTGCTTTCGGGGCCGGAACAGGACCTCATCATCAAGGAATTGCTGGAGGGGCACGCCAAGCCGGGCTTTGAACTTCCGTGGCCCCGGGATTTGTCTGCGGCGTTGCCGACGCGGGGCTTCCGGCAGGAGGTCCGCCAGCTTTTTGACCGCATCATTGAATCCGGCCGCACTGCGGAAGACCTGACGGCGCTTGCCTACGAATGCGGCCGGCCGGACTGGATTGCCGCCGCGGACCTGTATGCGGAATACCGCGACGTCCTGGATCTGCGGATGCCAGAGGCCTTTGACCCGGCGGGAATCATTACCGCAGCGCGCCAGATCTTCCAGGATTCCCCCGGATTCCTGGCGGCCGAGCGTGAACGGTTGCAATTGATCCTGGTGGACGACATCCAAGAGGCAAATCCTGCAGTGTTCGAACTGCTAGCGGACATCGCAGAAGGCAAGGATGTTCTGGTGACGTCCTCCCCGGACACCGTGGTCCAAGGGTTTCGCGGTGCCCGTCCCGATCTTGTCGCCGAACTGCCGCATCTGCTCGGGGGCACGGCCCTCGGAGGCCTTGCGGGTAACGTGCGGGAGCTTCCTCTGTGGCACACCCACCGGCACCTCCCCGACGTCGCGAAAGCGTGGACGGGGGTGGCTGCACGTATCTCGCAGCGTGCAGGAGGCCAGTTGGCCCGGCGTCTGGATCCGCTACCTGCTCAAGCGGGCCCGCAGCCTGTGGGCCGCGTGGAAGCGCATGTGCTTCCCTCGGCAGTCCACGAATTGCGCTACGTGGCTCAACGCATCCTTGAAGCACAGCTACGTGAGAACTACGGGTTCGGTGACATCGCGGTGATTGTGCGCAACGGTGGGCAATTGGCGCAATTGCAACGCTATCTAGGCGGTCAAGGAATCCCGGTCCGCGTGCCCGTCGCGGATTCAGCTGTCCGCGATGAAGTGGCTGTTCGTCCCCTGCTTGAGGTGTACGGCGTGGTGCTGGACGCCGCCAAGCTGACGCCTGAGTCTGCTGTCTCGCTGCTCACGTCGAGGATCGGCGGGGCTACCGCCATCGAGCTGCGCCGCCTGCGGCAATCCCTGCGCAGGGAGGAACTGCTGGGCGGCGGTGGCCGGTCCAGTGACGCATTGCTCGTTGAAGCCTTGCTGCAGCCTGGGGCGCTGGGTTCTTTGGGTATCGAGGGCAGCTCGGCACGGCGCTTGGCCCGCATGATCGCGGCAGGACGTCTCGCTTCCGCCGAACCCGGAGCCAACGCTGAAACGGTGTTGTGGGCGTTGTGGCAAGCCACCGGGCTGGCCTCGCGCTGGACGGAAATGGCGCTCGACGGCGGCGCCGCCGGCGCCCGCGCGGACCGGGACCTTGACGCCATGATGGCTTTGTTCCACACCGCCGAGCGTTATGTTGACCAGCTCCCCGGCTCCGGTCCCGAACAGTTCCTGGAGTATCTGCTCAGCCAGGAACTTCCCATGGACACCCTTGCCGCCAGGGCGCAGTTGGAGGATGCGGTGGAGCTCATGACGCCGGCCAGCGCGGCCGGGCGGGAATGGTCCGTGGTCATTGTCGCGGGCCTGCAGGAAGGCGTCTGGCCCAACACCCGGCTCCGGGGTGAACTCCTCGGAAGTACGTTATTTGCCGATGCCATCGAGCACGGGGTTGAACACGCCTTGCAAAGGGGTCCCCTCAGCAGACTGCGGGATATCCGCTATGACGAGCTTCGCAGCTTCTCCACAGCCGTTTCACGTGCACGGGAAGTCCTCATCTGCACCGCTGTTTCGTCCGAAGATGAGCAGCAATCGGCCTTTCTTGACTACGTGGCGCCCCTTGAGCCGGGACAGTACCAACGTGAGTACACACCCGTAGGCCGTCCCATGACCCTTCGTGCCTTGGTGGCCGAGCTGAGGCAGCGCGTTCAGCCGGACGACGCCGCGCTTGCCCGCCCCGGCGTGGCCGGGGACGCCGCGGAAGCGGCCCGAGTCCTGGCCCACCTTGCCACAGCGGAGCCTGCGGTGCCGGGCGCGCATCCGGATTCCTGGTGGGGATTGGCGCCGCTCAGCAGCGAAGACCCGGTGGTCCCTCAAGGAGGCACTGTGTTCGTTTCTCCCTCCAAGGTGGAGACCGTACACAAATCGCCGTTGGATTGGTTTGTCCAGGCAGCGGGTGGCGAACCCGCCACGGACTTTGCCCGCAGCCTTGGCACCTTGGTCCATGCGATTGCCCAGGAGCTGCCCGATGCCTCCGGCGCTGAGTACGTCGCGGAGCTTGTGCGCCGCTGGCCGACTCTTGGCATGAAGGACAACTGGGAGGGCAGGCTGGACTTCCAGCGTGCAGAACAGATGGTCCGGAAGCTCGCCCAATACGTCCTTGTCATGCGGAGCGAAGGCCGAAGCCTGGCCGGGGTCGAAGTAGACTTCGACGTTCCCCTGCCGGAGGTGCGGCTCGATCCCTTTTCCGAGGATTCCGATGCTGTCCGGAACGCTGTGCTGAGGGGGCAAGTGGATCGCTTGGAAATAGATGCCGAAGGCAGGCTGGTGATTGTCGACCTCAAGACGGGCAAGCGCCAGCCGGGTAAAACCGAACTTGCGAGGCACCCGCAGCTGGGCGCGTATCAGGCGGCGGTGCTGCACGGCGGATTCGAGGGCCTACCCGTTCCCGGGCTTGTTCCAGGCGGCGCCGTTCTGGCACAGCTTGGGACCAAGACGAAGACGCCGGCAATCCAAGTGCAGGAGCCTCTGGATCCGGGAGATAACTGGGCGCAGGACCTTGTCAACGAGGCCGCCGCGCTCATGGCCGGAGCTAGCTTCGAGGCACGTCACGATCCCTCAAAAGGCAGCCACGGGGGCCACGGTTGCCGTCTGCCCGATATTTGCCCATTGTGCTCCAGGGGAAAGCAGGTCACCGAATGACCGTCCAAACACTCGCCGGTATCGAGGCTGAAGAGACTGCCGAAGATGCCCCGGTGCTGCCCGAGCCTCGATTCTCGCCTGGCGAGTTGTCGGCCATCCTGGGCGAGCGGAATCGTCCCACGGAAGAGCAATCTGCCATTATTGCTTCGCCGTTGACCCCACGGCTGGTCATCGCCGGCGCGGGATCCGGGAAGACTGCAACCATGGCGGATCGCGTTGTATGGCTCGTGGCCAACGGATGGGTCCGCCCCGAAGAGGTCCTGGGCGTCACCTTCACCCGCAAGGCCGCAGGGGAGCTGGCAAGCCGTATCCGCGCCAAATTGGCAACACTGCAACGCATAGCGTCGTCGGATAGCGGGCATTACGGTTTCCCGGAGGGTGTTGCCGGCTCCGACGAACTTGAACCCAAGGTGTCCACCTACCACTCCTACGCCAGCGGGATTGTGGCCGACTATGGCCTTCGCCTGGGAATCGAACGCGATGTGGTTCTGCTGGGAGGCGCCCAGGCCTGGCAGCTTGCCAGTGAGGTGGTTGAAGCGTACGACGGCGATTACGAGCACTTCACAGCTGCCAAGTCCACGTTGGTGAATGCCGTGATGCAGTTGGCCGGCGAGTGCGCCGAGCATTTGCGGGAACCCGTCGAAGTTCAACGCTGGTTGATGGAGCGGGTGTCCGAGTTCACTCACTTGCCTTACATGGACGGGGCAAAAAAGAACCCTACCCAAGCCGCCGGCGATCTCGGTGCCATATTGCGTACCAGGGCCAGCGTTGCGGACATGGTGGGGCGATACCAAATGGCCAAGAGGAACCGGGGGGTCCTGGACTTCGGCGATCTCGTTGCGCTCGCCGCCAAGATCGCCCAGGACATACCCTTGGCTGCCTCTACGGAGCGGGCCCGCTACAAGGTGGTGCTGCTTGATGAATTCCAGGACACCTCGCACGCCCAGCTGGTCCTGTTCTCCCGCCTGTTCGGGGGAGGACATGCCGTCACGGCGGTGGGGGATCCCAACCAGTCAATCTATGGGTTCAGGGGTGCCTCGGCAGGCCAGCTGTTCCATTTCGTGCAGGAATTCCCGGTCCTCGTGGAGGACAGCTTCGGAACCGCTTCCTTTGCACCTGCCCCCACTTCATACCTGACAACCGCGTGGCGGAACGGGCGCAACATCCTGGCCGCGGCCAACGTCATTTCCGCCCCGCTCAACAAGGCCGCCGCGAGTGAGGGAGCCCCGGGCTCGAGGGCCGAAGACAGCTCCGTGGCAGTACCTCCGTTGCAGCCGAGCCCAGCGGCTGTGGACGGCAGCGTCGTGCTCGGGCGCTTTGCCACGGACGAGGACGAGGCCGCTGCAATTGCCCGGGACGTCCACCGCTACCGGCGCACGGTCTTCGAAACCGCGGCTGACGGTGCACCTGTCTCGCCCACCATGGCAGTGCTCTGCCGCCGCCGGGCGCAGATGGAGTGCCTGCGGCGTGAATTCGAAGTCCAGGGGATCCCCTATGAAATCGTGGGTCTCGGCGGCCTGCTCGATACCCCTGAGGTTGTGGACCTCGTCGCGGCGCTCCGGGTCCTGGCCGATCCCGGCCGCTCGGATGCCCTGATGCGTCTGCTGGCAGGCGCCCGTTGGCGCATCGGTACTTCCGACCTCATGGCATTCCGCGACTGGTCGCAGTTCCTGGCCCGACGGCGCTCCCAAGGCGGTACTGGGGCCGGCAGTGTGGACGACGATGCCTCAGGGGCGGACGAAGGCCCTGCGGAGACCGTGGTGGAGAGCGACATCACGGACGCCGCGAGCCTTGTGGAGGCGCTGGACTTCTTGCCACGATCGGAATGGACCTCACGCCACGGCCGCTCCCTCAGCGCCCCGGCCTTGGAACGCCTCGGCCGCCTGTCTGCGGAACTTCGGAACCTCCGTGGGTTCATCGGGGATGACCTCAGCACCCTCCTTGGCGAGGTGGAGCGTGCCATGTTGCTGGACATTGAGGTCGCAGCGAAGCCCGGCACGAGCATCCATCAGGCTCGCCGGAACCTGGACGCATTCCACGACGCGGCTGCGAGTTTCCTACACACTTCTCAGCGCGTGGATCTGTTGGCCTTCCTGGGCTGGCTAGAAGCGGCCGCCGCGGAAGAGGGCGGCCTGGACATGGCCGATGCCGAGGTGAACCACGAGGCCGTGCAACTGCTGACGGTCCACGCCTCCAAAGGCTTGGAATGGGACGTTGCCTTTGTGCCCGGGCTCAACGCCGGGGCCTTCCCGAGCAGTCGCGACTCGCGATGGAGCAGCGGCACCGCAGCCCTGCCCTGGCCCCTCCGCGGAGACCGGGCCGACCTCCCGCAATGGGATCTGGACCAACCGGACCAGAAAGGGTGGCTGGATGCTGAGAAGGACTTCAAATCAGAGGTTCAGCACCATGGCGAGGCTGAAGAACGCCGACTCGCCTACGTTGCCTACACGCGTGCAAAGTTCGTCCTGTGGGCATCGAGCGCCGCATGGAACGGTTCCCGGGCAGGGATTGCAGAGACGTCTCCGTTCCTTGCTGAGTTGGCATGTCTGGCTGACCAGGCAAGCAACGACACCGTTGGAACATCCGCGGCGCTCATTCACCCGCAGTCGCTCAGTGAAGACGCATTGCCTACTGAGAGCCCCCTGACGGTCGGCACGGAAGTGGCGCTCTTCCCCTATGATCCGCTCGAAGGTCCCAGCGACCCCCGCACGGGAGAACGGCTCCGGTTGGTGCCGGGCAGGCGGGCTGCCATGGAGGCCGCGGCAACCCGGGTCAGGGAAGCCATTGAGGGGCTCCGGGCGGATTCGGCGATCGTCATCGAGGCCCCGTTGGTTAGTGCTCCGTCCCGCCCGTCCGTTCAACAGCTCCGGGGCGCGGCCGCTGGCTGGGCGGCCGAGGCAAGGCTGTTGTTGGAACGGCAGTTGCGACGGAAGCCGGTCCAGGACGTCCATTTGCCGGGTCATATCTCGGCATCCATGTTCGTCGATCTTGGAGATGATCCTGCTGCCGTCCTGGCCCAGCTCCGGCGGCCCGTGCCGCGGCAGCCTGGGATCTCGGCCCGCAAGGGCACCGCATTCCATTCATGGGTGGAGGAGTACTTCGGAACTACCGGCATGCTGGACCTCGACGAGGCACCCGGCTCCGACTCGCACATCGACGAGGCCTATGGTCTTGACGACATGGTGGCAACGTTTGTTACCTCCGAATGGGCACACCGTGCCCCTGCCTTCGTCGAGGTCCCGGTTGAGACACGGATTGGAGACGTGGTTGTGCGCGGCCGGATCGACGCCGTTTTTCAGGGGGCGGACGGTACCTGGGAACTGGTGGACTGGAAGACGGGCAAGCGGCCGGCCGGCCGGCAGCTTAAGACCCGCGCCGTGCAGCTTGCCGTGTACCGGCTGGCGTGGGCGCGCCTCAAGGGCGTGCCGTTGGAGCGGGTCAGCGCAGCGTTTTACTACGTAGCCGATGACGCCGTCGTGAGGCCCCACGATTTGGGCACGGCGGCTGAACTGGAGAACATCATCGCTTCCGCGCTTGGCAGCTAACACCGCTTGGCAGCTAAGACCGCTTGGCAGCTAAGACCGCCCTGCCGTGAAAACCGACTAGCGGTCCTTGGCATCCTGCAAGGGAGCGGGCTCCACTGTCTGGAGGGCCTTCGTCGAGGTGTCGTCTGACTCGGACGGCGCCCCCGGCGTCGAGCCGGTCCTTTTGCCTGAAACCACCACAAGTTCTGAAGCGGCCTCGTCTCCGGCAGCCTTATCCAATGTGGCATTGTCCACAGCGGCTTCGTCCAAGGGCTGAACAGTGACCGGCGGCGTCGTGGCGGCTGTTTCCGGATTGTCCGTTTGAACCGCTTCCGAGATGGCCGTCACGCTCACCGCGGGCTTCGCCGGGCCGTCGTCGGAAGCGGCAAGGTCCGCAGCCGCGGCCTCCTCGGCCGCCAGCGCGTTTTGTTCATCAATGTCGTCGGCGAGGGATCTGAGCATGCCCTCGGCCTCGCCCGTCATTTCACTGTGCCCCGCCGCCACGGCCTTGACGAGATACTGGGCCAGGGCGAATTCGGCGAGCAGTGCCGAGCGACGCAGCAGGTGCCCGTCCGGAGTGTCCCGCCGGGCTTCCGTGTAGTGCCTGAGGACGGACTCTACAAACCTCTGTTCGTTTGACGCCACGAGCCAAGCGAAGTCATCGGCCGGATCGCCGATGCGCAGATCGGTCCACCCAGTCACGGCAGTGACGCTGTCGCCGTCGATCAGCAGATTGTCTTCATGGAGATCGCCGTGGACCACGCACGGATTGAAGCGCCACAGCGCCACGTCCTCGAGTGCGTGCTCCCAACGACGAAGCAGGGAGGGCGGAATCTTGCCCGTGGTGGCGGCCTGGTCCAACTCATTCAGCTTGCGCTGGCGGAATTCGTTCGCCGTGTAGCTGGGAAGATCGGCGTTGTTGACGAGCGATTGGGGGAGGTCGTGGACCGCTGCCAGCGCCGTACCGATCTCCTTGGCCAATGCATCACTGCAGCTGGACAGCTCTTCGATGCTGCGCGTGGCCCCGGCCAAGTGGGCGTAGACAAAAGTGCTCAGCGCCCCTTGGCGGACCGTTCCGGCCACTGTTGGCATCAGAAAGGGCAGCTCGGCCCGGATCGCCGGGGCAAAGGCCCGCAGGATCATGAATTCGGTCTCCAGCCGGGCGCTGGCTTCCGGATGGCGCGGTGAACGGACGCGCCAACGCTTGCCTTCCGAGTCCAGCAGAAGCGCCGAATCGAAATCGGCAGCGTCATCCGGGGCGGAGGCGGCAGCCGTCGGCGTCAGGCCGGGCACCGCCGCGGTTGCTACAGCGGCCAGTTCGAACGGTGTTCTTCTCACGTATTCCAAGGTAGATTGACTGGCGCCTATGGGAGCGATGCAGTGCGGCGAGTCTTGAGATCCGCGTGAAAACTGCGTTCAGGGAGCGTGCCTCCAAGATGGATGCAAATGTCATTTGTCGGTGCGAGTCAGTACGGTAGGTACATGAGTTTCACCGAGTTCCCGGCACCGGCAAACCACCTTATCGATACCGTTCTTCCGGTGCGCCCTGCCTTGGTGGACCGGGGATCGGCCGAGCGCATGACGCCAGGCATGCTTGACGAAGTAATCTCTTCGGGCCGTGCCAAGGCCATGGTGCTGTCGCAACGCCAAGCTCTCGCTGTGGGTGACAAGCTGTGGCTGGGCGATGCCGCGCCGCTCTTTGAAAGCCTCCAGGCGGCCAGCGGACCGCTCACTGCCATTTATCTTGGCCGGACACTTGCCCCTTCCTCTGTCCCGGAGCGAACACCGATCGTCCTCTTCGTGCCCGGCGAGCCGGCTGCCCCCGGAACTGCGGGACTTCCGGCCGATGGCACCTGGACGGGGTTTCGGGAGATCGCTGCCCGCCTCGATGCCACGGAAACCGCTTTGTTCGTTGAGGCCAGCGCCATTTCCAATTGGCATGCCACCCATACACATTGCCCGCAATGCGGTACCCCAACCGCCATCGAGGCCGGGGGCTGGGTGCGTCGATGCCCGCGGGACAATTCGGAACACTATCCCCGGACGGATCCGGCCATCATCGTCACGGTCGTCGGCTCCGACGGCAGGCTGCTTCTGGGAGGAGGCGGGCCGGTAGACGCGAAGAACTACTCCACCTTGGCTGGCTTCGTTGAGCCGGGAGAGTCGCTTGAACAGGCCGTGGTGCGGGAAATCGGGGAAGAGGTAGGTGTGCGAGTCACCGCTTGCCAGTACCTTGGTTCCCAGTCGTGGCCGTTTCCGGCCTCGCTCATGCTTGGGTTTACGGCAACAACGGACGACGTCGAAGCCCGGCCCGACGGCGTCGAGGTCACCCGGGCGCGCTGGTTCAGCCGTGCGGAACTCCAGGCAGCCGTGCTCAGCGGCGAGATTACGATCTCCACGCGGCTCTCGATTGCGCGTTCCCTGATCGAGCACTGGTACGGCGGCGTCATCGAGGACCTCCAGCCGTGACGGACGGTATTTTCAGCGACACCGTTTCACTTGAGGACCAGATACTCGGTGGTCTTGATGCCGAGCAGCGGGAAGTCGCCAGCAACCTCAACGGGCCCATGTGCGTCCTTGCTGGAGCCGGAACAGGGAAAACCCGGGCCATCACGCACCGCATCGCTTACGGCGTCCATTCCGGTGTCTACAGTCCCCAGCGACTCCTTGCCGTCACGTTCACTTCGCGTGCCGCCGCCGAAATGCGCAGCCGGCTGCGGGATCTCGGCGTCGGAAACGTCCAAGCGCGCACTTTTCACGCCGCCGCGCTCAGGCAATTGCAGTTCTTCTGGCCCCAAGCGATCGGCGGTGTCCTGCCAAACTTGCTTGACCACAAGGCCAACATCATCGCCGAAGCCGCCCGTCGTCTCAGGCTCAGTACTGATCGAGCCTCCATCCGTGACCTTGCGGCCGAGATCGAGTGGGCCAAGGTTTCCATGCTTACGCCGGCCAACTACCTTGAAAACGCCCACGGACGCGGCACTCCGGGCGGCTTCGACCTCACCGCCGTCGCGCGGGTCTTCCAGTCCTACGAGGACGTGAAGACGGACCGGAACGTCATCGACTTCGAGGACGTCCTGTTGATCACGGTCGGCATCCTGCAGGAGGATCCGAAAGTAGCGGCGACGGTCCGCGAGCAGTACCGGCACTTCGTGGTGGACGAGTACCAGGACGTTTCCCCGCTGCAACAGCGGCTCTTGGAGCTGTGGCTTGGCGGTCGCGACGAGCTCTGCGTGGTGGGCGACGCCAGCCAGACCATTTACTCCTTCACGGGTGCCTCTCCGAAGCATCTCCTTGGCTTCAAGGGACAGTACCCCTCGGCCACAGTCGTGAAGCTGGTCCGTGACTATCGCTCCACGCCGCAGGTGGTGAAGCTGGCCAATGACCTCCTCGGATCCCGGCAGAGCGGTGGAACGGTGGCCGATGCTGCTTGGGCAAAGCCCCTGCAGTTGGTGGCGCAGCGTCCAACGGGACCGGAGCCACGGTTCATGGAATGCCCCGATGACGAGGCAGAGGCCGCGGTGGTCGCCGGCCGGATTCGGGAGCTGATCGACGCCGGGACCAAGGCGAGCGAGATCGCTGTGCTTTTCCGCACCAACGGACAGTCGGAAGCCTACGAACAAGCCCTCGCGTCGGCGGGCATTGGTTACCAGCTGCGGGGCGGTGAGCGCTTCTTCGCGCGCAAGGAAGTCCGGGATGCCATCCTCCAGTTGCGCGCCGCCACGCGGGCAGTGGCCGAGGAGTCCACCAAGGAACCCCTCGGCCAACTGGTCCGGGACATCGTGGCCTCGCTCGGCTACACGGATGCCGCCCCTCACAGCGGCGGGGCCCTGCGCGAACGCTGGGAGTCGCTGGCAGCTCTGGTGGCGCTCGCGGACGAACTTGCCATCAGTCGCGGGCCTGAATTCACGCTGATGGAATTCGTCAACGAACTCCAGGAACGTTCAGTGGCCCAGCACGCCCCGACGGTCCAAGGCGTGACCCTGGCCTCCCTCCACGCGGCAAAGGGCTTGGAGTGGGATGCCGTGTTCCTGGTGGGCTTGAGTGAGGGCCTCATGCCCATTTCCTTCGCGGACACTCCCGAGAGCGTAGACGAGGAACGCCGCCTGCTCTACGTCGGGATCACCCGGGCACGCGAGCACTTGACGCTTTCCTGGTCCACAGCCCGCACACCTGGAGGTCGGGCCAACCGCAAGCCTTCGCGCTTCCTCGACGGGCTGCGCCCTGATTCGGTGCTCGGAGCAAGCGCCCGCAGCCGCGCCATCCCGCGGCGCAAAGCGGCAGCACCGGCGTCGTGCAGGGTCTGCGGAACTATGCTCGCCACCGGCGCTGAACGCAAGGTGGGTCGCTGCAGCCAGTGCCCGCCCACGTATGAGGAACAGACCTTTGAGGCTTTGCGGCAATGGCGCAAGGACGAGGCATTGAGCAACGAAGTTCCCGCCTATGTGGTCTTCACTGACGCGACGTTGACTGCCATCGCCGAGGCTCGGCCTGCTTCGCTTGAGGAACTGGCGAAGCTCGCTGGTGTGGGTCCTTCCAAGCTGGAAAAGTACGGCGAAGCCGTGTTGGCGGTTCTGGTTGAGAACGGGTCTGCCTAGTGCCCCGGGTCGCGGGCCAGCCCGCTTTGCCGCTGACCACCGACGACGGTGCGCCCGTCGTCGTTCGACGTTCGGCGCGCCGCCGCCGAACTGTGGCAGCTTTCTGGGAGGACGGGAACGCGGTTGTTGCGATCCCTGCCCACTTCACGAAGGCACAAGAAAGCGAATGGGTCCGGCGGATGCTGGACAAGCTCAAACTCCAGGGGGAGAGGCGGACCCAAAGTGCCGGGAGGAGGCGTCCTGCCAGCGATGCCGCCCTCGCCGTTCATGCATCGGTGCTGTCATCAAAGTATCTGGGCGGTCGTGCCATCCCGACGTCGGTCCGCTGGGTCAGCAACCAGAAGTCACGGTGGGGGTCAGCTACTCCGGCGGACGGGACCATCCGATTGTCGGACAAGCTCCGGGCCATGCCGCAGTGGGTGATCGACTACGTGTTGCTCCACGAACTCGCGCATCTGCTGGTGGGCGGACATAACGCCGCGTTTTGGCGATTGTTGGAGGCATACCCCGAGACGCAGCGGGCCAAAGCCTTCCTGGAGGGCGTCGTCTTTGCATCGTCGCGGGGTCTCGGCCCGGATGACAATGGCGCCGACGCACCAGCCCGGGACTGGGACGCCGACGCCGACTAAATGCCTTCCGGGAGCGGCGCGGCTCCTTTATGGAGTCGCGCCTTAAGGTGGGACCGCTTAGGCCTTGGGTCCACCGGGTTCCGGGTTGTCGCCCGAGGTGTCTTCCTCTTCCGGCTTCTGAGCCTCCGGCCCGCTCTCGTCCGGGGTGTCGTAGCCACCTTCAAGGAGCTTCTGCAGGGCGTCGTCCACCTCGGTATCGCTGGCTTCGGCCAGGCGGCGCCGCTCGGTGAAGCCCGCGGGATCGTCCAGGTCGTGGGCTGTGGGGAGCAAATCGGGGTGCTGCCAGATGGCATCGCGGCCGGCGATTCCACGCTCGTCCTTCAGCGCAGCCCACAACGTGGCGGCCTCGCGCAGGCGCCGCGGGCGCAGTTCCAGTCCCACCAGTGAGGAGAACGCGTGTTCCGCGGGTCCTCCTGTGGCGCGGCGCCGACGCACCGTTTCACGGAGAGCGACGGCGGAGGGCAGCACTTTCTCGGTTGCAGCGGCAGTGAGTTCGTCCACCCAGCCCTCAACAAGTGCCAGGGCCGTCTCGAGTTTCTCCAGGGCCGCCGCTTGTTCGGGCGTGCGCTCGGGCGTGAACACGCCTTGGGACAGGGCTTCTTGGATACCCTCTGGATTGCCCGGGTCGAGATCGCGGGCGAGGTCTTCGACGCGCGACATGTCAATGTGGATGCCGCGGGCATAGGCCTCGATGGCGCCGAGGAGGTGCCCCCTCAGCCAAGGAACCTGCACGAACAGGCGTGCATGCGCGGCTTCGCGGACGGCGAGGAACAGCCGGACGTCATTCTCCGGGATACTCAGGCCTTCGCCGAATTTGGCCACATTGGCCGGTAGCAAGGCCATTTCGAGATCGGCGAGCGGAACACCGATATCGGTGGAACTGACCACCTCGGCGGACAGGGCGCCGATGGCCTGGCCAAGCTGCATGCCGAAGATGGCGCCGCCCATGTTCTGCAACATGGAGGAGGTGCCACCCATCATTGCCTTCATTTCTTCCGGCATCTGCTGGGTCAGTGCCTCCGAGAGCGCGTTGGCGATGCTGTTGGCGACCGGCTCGGTGAGCCGTTTCCAGGTGGCCAGGGTGGCTTCCACCCATTCGGCGCGGGACCAGGCGCGGCCAATCAGGCCCGTTGCTTGAAGGTCGGTGACTGGATCCAGCCAGAGTTCCGCTAGCCGCAGGGCCTCGTCGACTTCGCGGGTCTGCACGGCATTCACCGACGGATCCGTGCCGGCGGCGGCAACGCGGCGGGCGTTCTCGTGGGCCAGCTGCCAATTGACAGGTCCCTCGGAAGTGGAGCTCATCATGGCCTGCACCTGGGCAAACATTTGCTGCAGCATATTGGGGTCGTTCGGCAGCCCGGCGGCCTTCGCCAATTCGGCGGGGTCGATGTTGCCCATGCCTTGCCCGCCCATCAGGTTCTTCAGCATTTCTGCCAGAGGGTCCTGGGGTGAATCGTCTCCATTGGAGGGAGTGTTGGGGTTGGAGGTCATGGTGCCGCCGATCGTCGATGTGACTGGTGATCACTTTCACGGTACCGCGATGCCAGAGGGCTGTCTGCCTCAGGAACGCGTCGTTCGCTCTAGGCAAAGCACGTCCGGTGGGCACAGCGTCGTAGGGTGGATCGTTGGTATGTTTACTGGCCTCCAACCTGAGGGGCCGAATCGGTAGCGTTGGGCACGGGTTCCTGCGCGGAGAGGTCCCCCATTGACTAGTTTGCCGAGCCCCGGAGCGTCCGGGGAACCCGGACAGCCTCTCGGCCCCTCCTTCCCGCAAGACGCCCCGACGTCGCATGCCCCTTCCCCAGCGCAGGAAGCTGAATCGCGGGAGCAGGAACAGCCCCACGCGCCTGAACCGGCGCGGCGGCGGGACGGACGGTATTTCGCGATGTTGGTCTCCGGCGCCCTGACCGTCGTGTTGGGAGTCGCCGCAGCTGCCCTCCCCGTTCCTTATGTGGTGGAATCGCCGGGGCCAACGTTCAACACCCTGGGCACGGACCACAACAAACCAGTTATTAGCATCACCGGCCATCAGACCTTCCCCGCCAAAGGAAATCTCGACCTGACCACGGTGTTCATCAACGGTGGCCCCAACGGGCCAGTGAGCATTTTCGAAGCGTTCCAGGCCTGGTTGGACGGTTCCAAAGCCGTGTACCCCGAAGAATTGCTCTATCCCAAGGGCGTCACCAAGCAGCAATCCGAACAGGAAAGCGCGCTCGCCATGACCACCTCCCAAGAGAATGCGGTTGCCTCTGCGCTCCAGGAAGAGAACATTCCGTACCAGCAGAAACTTGAAGTCGCGGGGTTGTCCGACGGCTCGGCCTCCGCGGGCAAACTCCAAACCGGAGACGTTTTCACCTCGATCAACGGCAAGGCCGTTACGTCCCTCACCATCATCCAAACCGCACTGGCCGATGGTGCGGGCGCGCCTGCCGCCGTCGTCGTCGATCGCAAGGGCAATCCGGTGACTGTGAACATTACGCCGGGCAAGAGCTCAAACGGCCGCTACATCCTCGGAGTGATGCTCCAGTACAAGTTCACCTTCCCGTTCGATGTCAAGATCTCCTTGGATCAGGTGGGCGGACCAAGTGCCGGCATGATGTTTGCCCTTGGCATCATCGACAGCATCACTCCCGGCGACCTGACGGGAGGCAAGCATGTGGCCGGCACCGGCACTATTTCGCCCGATGGCGCCGTGGGACCCATCGGCGGAATCGCCCAGAAAATGCGGGGAGCGCGTAACGGAGGTGCCACCCTTTTCCTTGCACCGGCAGCCAATTGCGACGAAGTCGTAGGGCATATTCCGGATGGCCTGCAAGTAGTCAAAGTGGAGACCCTGGCGGATGCGAAGTCGGCGGTGGAACGACTCGCCTCTGGACAGGACATGTCCCGTCTTCCGACGTGCTCCAACAACTAGACTGACGATGGAACTTAGCTCCAACGCCACTCGTGGCACATATGACGGCCTCCGCCATCAGCACCAGGCACCGGGCCCGACGAACACACGCACTGATGACAATTAACTGACGACCAGCTATGAGGTACCGAGTTTGTCCCGTCCAGCCAGCACCAACCCGCCCCGAAGACCGCCGCTGAGACGGGGTGCCCTCACTCCTACCCTGATCGTCGTGGCGGTCGTAGTGGTGGGATTCATCTTCTTTGCCAATGTGTGGACCGATGTCCTCTGGTATCAGCAGTTGGGCTTCTTCGAAGTGTATTTCCGGGAGAATCTTGCCCGGATCCTCGTCTTCCTGGCCGGCTTCGCCCTGATGTTCGTCGCAGTCTTCTACGCGATCCGCGTCGCTTACCACGCGCGGCCCGTCTATGCCCCGGACTCCGAGGCCAGGGACAACATGAACCGGTACCAGGCGCAGCTTGAACCAGTGCGTCGCGTGGTCATGATCGGCGTCCCCGTGCTCTTCGGACTGTTCGCCGGAAGCGCTGCTGCGAGCCAATGGCAGAAAGTCCTCTTGTTCTTCAACCAGGTGCCGTTCGGCCAGGCTGACCCGCAGTTCGGCCTGGACATCAGCTTCTACCTCATGACTTTGCCGTTCCTTGGATTCGTCACGGGTTTCCTTATGAGCGTTGTGGTTGTTGCCGGAATCGCCGGGATCCTGACGCATTACCTCTATGGCAGCATCAGGCTGATGGAACGCGGCATCTTCACGAGCCGCGCGGCACAGATCCACCTGGCCTTGACCGGCGCCATTTTCCTGCTGCTTCTTGGAGCCAACTTCTGGCTGGACGTCTACAGCACCGTCCAAAACAACGGTGGACACTGGGCTGGCGCCCTTTACACCGATGTCAACGCTGTGATCCCCACCAAGACCATCCTGGCCGTTGCCGCTGGCCTCGTGGCCATCCTCTTCATCGTGGCCGCTGTGATCGGCCGCTGGCGCCTTCCTGTCATCGGCACCGCGATGCTCATTATCACGTCAATCCTCGCCGGTGGCGTCTACCCATGGGTCATTCAGCAGTTCCAAGTCCGCCCCTCGGAGCAGACACTGGAAAACAAGTACATCGACCGCAACATTGCGATGACCCGGGCCGCCTACGGTTTGGACCAGATCAAGGTTTCCCCTTACAACGCCACGACGGCCGCCAAGAGCGGGGCCCTTGCCAAGGACGCGCAGACGGCTGCCAACATCCGGTTGCTGGACCCAAACCTGGTCTCTTCCGCGTTCTCCCAGTTGGAGCAATACCGTCCGTATTACCAGTTCCCCAAGGCCCTGAACGTTGACAGGTACACGGTGAACGGCAAGACCCAGGACACCGTGATTGCCGTCCGTGAATTGAACCAGGACGGGTTGAACGCCAGCCAACAAACCTGGGTCAACCGGCATATCGTCTACACACACGGTTATGGGGTCGTGGCCGCCAAAGGCAACACCTTCACGGTTGACGGCAAGCCCGACTTCCTGCTGTCCGGTATTCCATCCATGGGCACACTCGGCAGCGACACGAGTTACCAGCCTCGTATCTATTTCGGCGAAGATTCGCCGGACTACTCGGTGGTCGGTGCCCCGGACGGCGCTGCGCACCGTGAACAGGACCGTCCTGCCGGCAAGGACACTTGGACTGAAACGCAGTACACGTTCTCAGGCAACGGTGGGCCGAATGTAGGTAACTGGTTCAACCGTCTCTTGTATTCCATTAAGTTCCAGTCTTCGGACCTGCTGCTGTCTGATGGCGTCAACGAGAAGTCCCAGATCCTCTATGACCGCACTCCGCGTGAGCGAGTGCAAAAGGTTGCTCCGTACCTGACCGTGGACGGCAGCGCCTATCCCGCAGTGGTCGATGGCCGTGTGAAATGGATCGTGGACGGTTACACCACCAGTCAGTACTTCCCATACTCGCAACAGCAGCAGCTCTCGAACGCCACGGCTGACTCGCAGACGACCTCCGGACGTACAGCAGCTTTGCCGAACAGCACCGTCAACTACATCAGGAACTCGGTCAAGGCCACTGTTGACGCCTACGACGGATCGGTGACCCTATACGCCTGGGATGACCAGGACCCCATCCTGAAAGCCTGGGAAAAGATCTTCCCGACCACCATCAAGCCGTACTCGGAAATGTCGGGACAGCTGATGAGCCACGTTCGCTACCCTGAGGATCTCTTCAAGGTCCAGCGTGAACTGCTTGGGCGTTACCACGTGACCAATGCGGACAACTTCTACCAGAACAACGATGCGTGGAGCGTTCCGAACGATCCGACGGTCACCGATGCCGTCAAACAGCCTCCGTTCTACATGTCCCTGCAGATGCCGGACCAGACCAAGCCTGCGTTCCAACTGACGTCGTCCTTCATTCCGCAGGTTGTCAACGGGGCCGCTCGGAATATCCTGTACGGCTTCCTGGCAGCAGATTCCGACGCGGGTAGCCAGAAGGGGGTGAAGGCTGACACGTACGGGCAGTTGCGCTTGCTGCAGTTGCCCACGGACACCCAAGTCCCGGGACCTGGCCAGGCGCAGAATAAGTTCAACTCCGATCCTGAAGTGTCGCGGGAACTTAACCTGCTCAGACAAGGCGCCTCGGATGTGCTCAACGGCAACCTTTTGACTTTGCCGGTGGGCGGAGGCCTGCTCTATGTTCAGCCGGTGTATCTGAAATCGACGGGTGAGACCTCATATCCGACGCTTCAGAGGGTGCTGGTGGCCTTCGGTGACAAGGTCGGCTTTGCGCCGACGCTCGACGCCGCGTTGAAGATCCTGTTCGGGGGCGACTCCGGGGCTTCGGCTGGGGACTCGGCTAACAACGGCCAGACTCCTACCCCACCGGGGGCAAGCACTCCGCCTGCCTCAGCGGATGCCCAGGCTCAGCTGAAGGCTGCGCTGGATGAAGCAAACAAGGCAATCCAGGACGGCCAGGCCGCTCTGGCCAAGGGCGACTTCGCCGGCTATGGCGCCCAGCAGAACATTCTGGCGGCCGCACTGAAGAAGGCGCTCGACGCCGAATCGCGGCTCGGTGTCACGCCCGCGCCTTCGGCCAGCGCGACGCCGTCGCCGACCTCCACGTCGTCGCCCTCGCCGAGCAAGTAGGTAGTTCTCCAACTGGCTGATATCGGCCTAGCTGGGGAGCGTTACAGGACCGGGCCAGCCCAGACCAGGGCTGGCCCGGTCTTCCTTTTGTTCCGGTGACCTGAGCGGTTCTTCCGGTGGCCTGACCGCGGTGCCCGGGCCATTTGGGGGCCGTAGGCGGGCCGGCGGCGAACCAGGGAGACGGAGGTCACGTCGTCTGGATTTGGCCTGACATTCACCGGCAGGTAAAGTAGTTCTTGCGACGCGGGGTGGAGCAGTTCGGTAGCTCGCTGGGCTCATAACCCAGAGGTCACAGGTTCAAATCCTGTCCCCGCAACTGGAGAAAAGGATCCGGCACAGTAGAAATACTGTGTCGGATCTTTTTGTTTTCCACCGATCTCTGGATAGGGAATTGGCAAGTGTGCCCGGTGCGGCAGTGCCACGTCCGTCCTGACCTTCTTTGAGCCGCTTCGGCGCCCAAATGACGCGACCCGCCGTGTCGCAAGCGCTTTCCCAAAGCAAAGAAGGTCAGGACGGCGCGGAGTGCCGGCGAGATTAGCCCCTCTCAGAGGCTGTTACTTCGGCTCAAATAGGTCCCTTTGGTTCCTCAGTTCCCGACGTGCCGCAGCCCACACCCTGGTGGTCAGGGGCACCCGTGAATCTGCGGTAGAGTTGATTCTGCGACGCGGGGTGGAGCAGTTCGGTAGCTCGCTGGGCTCATAACCCAGAGGTCACAGGTTCAAATCCTGTCCCCGCAACCAAGTAAACAAAAGAGTCCGCCCGACAGGGCGGGCTCTTTTGTTTTGTCCGGTTCGCTACGGCTGAAGGGCGCGCCTCGATTCTTCCCGGCCACATGTCCGCACATGGCTCCGAACGCTTCAAGCGTTGACAGTCCAGCTCCTGGAGGACGAAACTTGGGCCGAATGGCCCGTTCATCTGACGGCGCCGGCCGGCCAGGGAGGTTCCTGATGATCAATGCAACGATGGTCGTGGCGACAGTTCCGGTGACGGATCTGGAACGAGCGAAGGAATTCTACGGCGGCATCCTAGGGTTGACCTTCCTCTGGGAAACTCCGGTGGGCGTCCGGTACCGTTGCGGGTCGGTCAGTGAGATCTCTGTCTTCAAGCGTCCGCCCACGTCTACCGAGCACACTCTGGCCCACTTCGAAGTGGATGACATCGAGGCCGTGGTCCAGGACTTGGCGGCCAAGGGCGTCGAGTTCCTCGACTACGCAGATGGCCCCCTTGCCACGACAGGGCACGTCGCCCAGCTAGGACCTGCACGCGGCGCTTGGTTCCGTGATCCCGACGGGAACACTCTCGGCCTTCGCCAGGGTTAGGGCGGTCCCTGCCGGATCCTGATACCCACCGCCGGACCGCACGGCCATCCCGGCGTGGGAACCCCAGCTCCCGCAAGAATCAATAGGAGATCCAAGTATTCCTTCATCGCTGCATGGTAAATACTAGGAGTTCCTAGTATTCTCGATTCCAAGCGTCAGCCATTTGCATCGAGGGAGCTGTTGAATGAAGATCGTCGTGCTCGTCAAACAAGTGCCGGACACAGCGGAAGAACGGAAGCTCGACCTCGCTACGGGTCAGCTCGACCGTGAGTCCGCCGACAGGGTGGTTGATGAAATCAACGAACGCGCCCTTGAGTCAGCGTTGCGCATGAAGGACGCCAACAAGGGCACCGAAGTCGTGGCAATGACCATGGGACCCGCCGAGGCCTCCCATGCCCTTCGCAAAGCTCTTTCCATGGGCGCGGATTCAGCGGTACACGTCCTGGATGATTCCCTGGAAGGCGCCGACACGGGCCGCACCGCCGCGACACTGGCGGCCGCCCTGCGGTCCACAGGATTTGACATGGTGCTGGCCGGCAACGAATCCACTGATGGCCGCGCCGGCGTCGTGCCCGCCATGGTTGCCGAGCACCTCCAGTTGCCTCTGCTGGGATCGTTGATCTCCGCAGAGATCGCCGACGGCGCGGTAAGCGGCGTTCGCCAGGGCGAGGGCGGAACACTTAACGTCCAAGCGGGGCTGCCTGCCATCCTCACTGTGACTGAACGCTTCCCGGAAGCCCGGTTTCCCAACTTCAAAGGCATCCTGACAGCGAAGCGCAAACCAGTTGCCACGCTGTCCGTCTCCGACCTCGACGTCCCAGCAAGCGCGAGCCGCACCGTGGTGGTCTCGACTGTCGAACGGCCACCGCGCGCAGCCGGAAGAAAACTCATTGATGATGGGACGGCAGCCAATGAGCTGGCTGAGTTCCTTGTTGCGAATCGCCTGGTCTGAGGGAGGAACAGAAATGTCCAACGTTTTGGCACTCATCGAAATTTCCCACCGTGGCGAGATTGCAGCCTCAGCCCGCGGGCTGCTGGTAGCCGCTGCCACGCTGGGCTCGCCGGTCGCCGTCGTCGTCTCATCGGAGCCTCTAGCGGACGACGACGTCGCGCGGCTGGGTGAGCTGGGCGCGACGAGGATCTACTCGGCTGTGACTACAGCCGCTGGGACCGTTCTGGTGGCCCCTGCAGTCGATGCGCTGAGCCGGGCGGTCGAGGCTTATGAGCCGGCGGCCGTGCTTACCACCAACACCGCGGACGGCCGCGAAGCCGCCGCCCGGCTTGCCGTGCGGACGGGCGGCAGTGTGCTCGCCGACGTCGTGCAGGTGCGCACTGACAACGGAACCGTTGTCGCGCAGCATTCAGTCTTTGGCGGGGCTTACATCGTTGAGTCCACCGTGGACGGCGGGCTGCCCATCCTCACCATTCGACAGGGTGCGATCGAAGGCCAGGCTCCAGCAACCACGGCGGACGTCAGCACCGCGGTCGTGGAAGCCACCACCGCGGGTGCCGCTGTCATTGACCGGTTCAACGACGATCCGGTTGTCTCCGCCCGCCCGGAGCTTCGCAGTGCCGCAACGGTGGTCTCCGGCGGACGGGGCCTTGGCTCGTCTGAGAACTTTGTGCTGGTGGAACAGTTGGCCGACGCCCTGGGTGCGGCGATCGGCGCGTCACGTGCCGCCGTCGACGCTGGGTACATCGCCCAGACGGCCCAAGTTGGCCAGACCGGTGTCAGTGTGTCTCCGCAGCTGTATGTTGCTTTGGGAATTTCCGGAGCCATCCAGCACCGCGCAGGGATGCAGACCGCCAAGACCATTGTGGCCATCAACAAAGACGAGGACGCGCCCATTTTTGACGTGGCCGACTTCGGAATCGTGGGCGATATTTTCACCGTTGTTCCGAAACTCGTCGAGGCCATCAAAGCCCGATCCAATTGATGGCGTAACAGGCTTTGGCCGCTTCAGCCCAAAGCCTGTTAGCTTGATGCGTCCGTGATTGCAAAGTTCATCCGAGAGGTGTCTGAGAAGATGTCCACCCCCGCGAAAAAGTCGACAGCAGCCAAAAGCAAGTGGTCCCAACCCGTCTGGGTGGTTCCCGGTGTGCTGATCGTGCTTTTGCTCATTGTCTTGGTGGCCAAATGGTTGACGGGCACGTCGAGTGTGCAATCGTTCTTGCACGACTACCCGGGCGCTTCCAGCCTCCCGGAGGGCGCTCCTGTAGGGTTCCCGGCCTGGCTCGGGTGGCAGCATTTCCTGAACGTCTTCTTCATGGTGCTCATCGTCCGCTCCGGTTGGCAGGTTCGCACAGCCAAGCGGCCGCCGGCCCAGTGGACCCGCAACAACACAGGCCTGATCCGGACCAAGAACGCGCCTACCAAGATCAGCCTGGACCTTTGGTTCCACCTGACGCTGGATGCACTGTGGGTGCTCAACGGGATTGTCTTCATTATCGTGATTTTCGCTACCGGGCAATGGATGCGGATCATTCCCACGAGCTGGGATGTGTTCCCGAACGCAATTTCCGCCGCGCTTCAGTACGCATCCTTGAACTGGCCTACGGAGGACGGCTGGGTCAACTACAACGCGCTGCAGTTGCTGACCTACTTCGTCACGGTCTTCATCGCAGCCCCCCTCGCCATCATCACCGGCCTGCGCACATCCTCGGCATGGCCGAAGAAGGCCGGCACGGTGAACAAGGTGTATCCCATCGAGCTGGCCCGCGCCGTGCATTTCCCGGTGATGGTGTACTTCGTGCTCTTCACCATCGTGCATGTCACCTTGGTCCTCGCCACCGGGGCTCTACGCAACCTGAACCACATGTACGGCGGCAGTGACGACATCAACTGGGTTGGCTTCGGCATTTTCGCCGCGTCCCTCCTGGTGATTGTGGGCGCGTGGTTCCTCGCCAGGCCGCTGTTCCTTCGTCCAATCGCTTCGCTGATGGGGAAAGTCAGCAAGTAAACCGCTGCCAATAGCCGGAAAACTGGGAAGAACTGCAGAAGGAGTGCCAATGTTTGAGCTCACGGAAGACCAGCAAGCGGTGGTGGAGATGGTGCGCGACTTCGCCAAGACTGCCATCGCCCCGTTCGCCGCCGAATGGGACGAGACCAAACATTTCCCGGTGGACGTCCTTCGGGAAGCGGGCACCCTTGGCATGGGAGGCATTTATGTCCGGGAAGAGTTCGGCGGTTCAGGGCTTACGCGCACGGATGCTGCGCTGATCTTTGAGGAACTGTCCAAAGCAGACCCCACCATCGCCGCGTACATCTCCATCCACAACATGGTGGTCTGGATGATCGACGCTTTCGGCAACGATGAGCAGCGGGCCCAATGGGTTCCGCAGCTTGCGTCCATGGAAGCCCTGGGCAGCTATTGCCTCACGGAGCCGGGAGCAGGCTCCGACGCCGCGGCGCTGAGCACCAAAGCAGTGCTCGACGGCGACAGTTACGTTCTTAACGGCACCAAACAGTTCATTTCGGGTGCCGGTGCTTCCAGCATCTATGTGGTCATGGCCCGGACTGCGGACACGGGAAGCCAAGGAATCACAGCAATCGTGGTGCCGGCGGACGCGCCGGGCCTGTCTTTCGGCCCGAACGAAAAGAAAATGGGATGGAATGCGCAGCCAACCCGCCAGGTCATCTTCGAGGACGTACGGGTACCCGTGGCCAACCGCCTTGGCGAGGAAGGCAGCGGATTCGGCATCGCCATGAAGGGCCTCAACGGGGGCCGCGTCAATATGGGTGCCTGTTCCGTGGGCGGCGGCCAGGCGGCGCTGGACAAGTCCATCGCCTACCTCAAGTCACGCTCGGCATTCGGTGGGCCACTCATCAACCAGCAATCGCTGTTGTTTGATATCGCCGACATGGATACTGAACTCGAAACTGCCAGGACGCTGATCCTCCGAGCCGCTGACGCCTTGGACCGTGGCGCCCCGGACACCGTGAGGTTGTGCGCGATGGCCAAGCGCGTCGCCACGGATGCCGGTTTCAACGTGGCAAACAAGGCCATCCAGCTGCATGGCGGCTACGGATACCTGTCCGAATACGGGCTGGAGAAGATTGCCAGGGACCTGCGCGTCCACCAGATCCTGGAAGGCAGCAACGAAATCATGCGGCTGATCGTCGGGCGGCTTGCCGTCGGGGCCTAAAGCACGCAGCAAGTACGAATGGCCGGACCTCGATGGAGGTCCGGCCATTCTGTTGGTTGGATCAGAGCTTGTCGAAGTCGGCTTCGTCCACCGTGTCATCTGCCGGAGCGGTAGCGCCTGCGCCGATCGCAGCCTTCGAACCGCCGGACTTCAAGGCCGCCAGGCGAGCCTCGATTTCAGTCTGCTCGCCCAGGTCCTCAAGCTGGTTGAACTGTGCGTCCAGGCTGGAAGCAGCAAGCTCCTGCTGGCCGAGCACCTTGGCTTCTTCGCGGCGGATCTTCTCTTCGAAGCGGCCAACCTCGCTGGTGGGGTCCATGATGTCGATGCTCTTGAGGGCGTCGTGCACCTGGGTCTGGGCAGCAACCGTCTTGGAACGGGCAATCAGCTCGTTGCGCTTGCTGGTGAGCTCGTTGAGCTTGCCCTTCATCTGGTCCAGGCCGCTCTTGAGCTTGTCCACGACTTCCGACTGGGAGGCGATGTTGGGCTCGGCGGCCTTGGCTTGGTTCTCGGCCGACATCTGGCGCTGGATGGCCACCTTGGCAAGGTTGTCGAACTTGACGGCGTCGGCCGCGTTACCGGTAGCACGGTACTCGTCCGCCTTGCGGGATGCTGCGAGGGCTTTGTTGCCCCAGTCCTGGGCGTTCTTAATGTCCTCGTTGTAGTCGGCCTGGAGCATGCGGAGGTTGCCGATGGTCTGCGCCACGGCGGACTCGGCCTCGGCGATGTTGTTCGAGTAGTCGCGGACCATCTGGTCCAGCATCTTCTGCGGGTCCTCAGCTTGGTCGAGCAAGGCATTGATGTTCGCCTTGGCGAGCTGCGCTATCCGCCCGAAAATGGACTGCTTAACCATGGTGTTGCCTTTCGTCCTGCTCAGTGGTGCCCACTGAATCCAGTGATCAGTTCTTGTACCGCTCTACGTGGGGGACTGGCCCCCACCTAGCCTTCGTGAGCTAGAAGCTCCCGTCTCCGCCGCCGTCGCCGCCCCAGCCGCCACCGCCACCGCCGCCGTCGCCGCCGAAGAAGCCTCCGCCTCCACCACCGTCGCCGCCGCCGAAGAAACCTCCGCCGCCTCCGTCGTCGTTATTCCCACCGCCCCAGCCGCCTCCGCCGCCGTGGAGGATGGAGTTGATGAGGATGCCGCCGAGAATCGCTCCGCCGAGGCCACCACCACTGCCCCCGCCGCCGAACATGCCGCCACGTCCGTAGCCTTGGTTGGCGAAACCGCCGAATTGATCGACGTCGGACTGTGCAAGTTGCGCGGCTTGTGCCGCAAGCGCCTGGGCCTGCTGAGCATACGTCAGCGCGGTGACCGGGTCATTGCGGGAAATGGACAGGGCGTAGTCGAGATTCCGTTGGGCTTCGGCCAATCGGGTACGGGCCTCGGGGCCAACGCCGCCGCGCCGCGCCGCGATGTAGTCCGAGGTTGCGCTGATCTGGGACTGAGCAGCCATGATCGTCTGCTGAAGCGAGGCCTGTGCGCGCCGCGCCTGCTCCTGCTGATCGCGGATTCCCGAGAGGGACTGGTCCAAGGCCTGGTGTGCCCTCTCCACCCGGTCCAAGGTGGCGATGGGATCAATCTTGCCGCCTTGGATTTCTGCCTTGACCTGAGCCAGCGCGGCTTCGACTCCGGCCACCGGACCGGCCAGTTCCGGGTGCTCGCCGGACTGGATCATCGCTTTGGCTTGTGCGAGGTCCTGGCTGGTCTCCGCCACCGCACCCTCTAACGAGTTCCGGGCTTCGTCGAGGCTGTCCGCTACCTTGGAAATGGCACCGATCAGCACGTTGGTCTGGTGCAGGCCTTCTTCCGCGGCGCGGACCGCCACTGCGGCAAGGCTGCTTTCCCCTGCCGCCAGCTTTTCCTTGGCTGTACTTGTTGCGTTCTGAACGAAGGCAAGGCGGTCCTTGGCCTGCGTGATGTTGTCGCTCACGTGGCCAAGCGCACTGTCTGCGTACTTTTCGCGCAGGCCGCTGAGGGATTCCTCGGCACTGCTGATCTTCGCCTCCGCCTCGTTGGCGCCGGCAGCAACGGCTGCCAAAGCCTGGGGTGCGTTCTTCTCAAGCTCACGCAGGGAGTCGAAATCGGCCTTCTGCTCGCGCAACGACTCAAGGGCCGCCTCCGAACGTCGGATGATTTCGCCGAGCCAACTGCGCTGCTGCTCTTCGGTGTCCGGGATCTGGTCATCGAGCTGTTGCTGCAGCTTGAAGGACTCGGTCATGTGGTTTTTCGCATCGAGCAAGGCCTTGGTGAAGTTCCCGACGGCGGCATCGCCGTATTGCGCTTGGGCGAAGCCGAGTTCCTGCTCACTGGACTTGATGGTGTCATCCGCTTCGATGAGCAGGGATCCAGCTTTGCGCCGCAATTCCGGGATACTCAAGGAGGCAAGGGGATCCAGTTGCTCTGCCTGCGGGCCGTAGCTCGCGCTGGATGCCGGGCTCTTCTTGCGGCGGTTGCGGAAGTACAGGTATGTGCCAACGCCCCCAGCCGCAACAACGCCTGCACCGATGAGTACCGCAGTGCCCCCGCCGGAATTCTGGGTATCGCCGATGGCCTTGGCGGCATCAATCGCTGCTTGGTCGTAGTTCTTTTTGCCCTGCACAAGGTTTGCGAGGACGGCGTTTTTGAGGATGTCGTCACGCTGGGAATCAGTGATCTTGCTTCCAGGGCCACGGGTGATATTCACTTTGCCCTCGTCCGTGGCGATGGCCAGCAGGACGTCCGTCGATCCGAAGGACTTCTTCTTTGCCACCGCATTGCCCCAGTCGGTGGGCGTGGCCGGGTTGGTGAAGGTCTTTTCAGTGACGACATACAGGTTGAACTGGTGTTCGCTGTAAAGGGACTTGATTGCGTTTTGAACCGCAGTCTTGTCGCGAAGGACGCCGGCGTCGTCAGTGATGTTCTGGCCGGACGGGATAGTCACCGGGTCAGCGGCCCAGGCTGCTGCGGCCGGGAGGGCCAGCATTCCAGCCAGGCCGATGATGGCGAGTACACGTTTCAACATTGACCGCATGTGCAACCCTTCAGCACGTCTGCGATTGGTCCGGGCCGGACCAATCGAAACAGAATGCATCAGCGCCCCCACGCATGGTTGTCAAGCCGCAGGTCGCTGTGGCAATTCCACTTGATTCTATGGTGCACCTTTTGGAGCGTCCACAGCGGTAAATATGCCGCCAGCGAAACGGGGAGAGATCTGGCCTGCCCCAGCGTTGAAGGGGCTAGCCGGGGCCACTCGGGGCACATGTCCGTTCCTAGGACGGCGTTCAGCAAGCTCCCAGCGAACGTCGACTCTTGATTCAGCAAGAGCGACGATAGTTAAGGGGACGAGGAAGAAAGGAAGTCCCATGACGGAGAACCCAGCACAGGGCGCCGTGCCTGAGAACAATGGCCCCAAGAACCATGGTCCTGAGAGCAACGGCAAGGCGGAGGGGGACAAGCAAGCAAGCTCCCAGCCTACGGCGCCGCTGCCGGCATACCAGCCGGGTCAGGATTTCACAGCGCAGACTGCGGCACCTTGGGCTCAGGGCCCGGCCGAAAGCGCCACCGAACAGATCCAGGCGCAGCACAGTGCGCCTCAAAACAGTGCGCCTCAAAACAGCGCTCCCCAGAACAACCCGCCACAGCAAGGCGCCCCCCAGCACAGCGCGCCGCCGCAGCACGCGGAACCCCAGCGCCCGGCCTACGCCGCAGGCCAGGGGCACCCATATCCGCAGCACCAGCCTTTCTACGGTGGACCGAATCCCGCGCAGCACTATCCCACCCAGCAGTTCCCGGCAGCGGCCCACCCGGGCGGTCCAGCGGCCGGCCCCAAGCGCAAGCCAGTCTTCGGCGTCGGGACCCTGGTGGCCAGCATCCTGGCGGCAGGGCTCGTGGGCGGCGGCGTGGTGGCCGCCAGTGATCAGTTGTTCGGCAGCCGGACCCAGATCGCGGCCGGCAGCAGCCAGACGGGAACGGTGATCGTCAACAACAAGGACGACGTCAACGCCATCACGGCAGCAGCAGCCAAGGCTTCGCCCAGCGTCGTTACCATCATGGCTTCCAGTGGAAGCCAGGGCGGCACGGGTTCCGGCATCATCCTTGATGATCAGGGACACATCCTGACCAACACCCACGTGGTGACCCTCGACGGCGCCAGCGCCAACGCCGCGATTGAAGTGCGGTTGAGTGATGGACGCGTCATGAAGGCGACGGTCATAGGTACGGACCCGCTGTCGGACCTCGCCGTCATCAAGGTGGATAACGCTTCGGGCCTGGTGCCGGCTACGCTCGGTGACTCGAGCAAGATCAACGTTGGGGACAACGCCGTTGCCATTGGCGCCCCTCTCGGGCTGCCGGGCACCGTCACCGACGGCATCGTGTCTACGCTCAACCGCACCATCAGTGTGGCGTCCTCGGCTGTTCCCAACGGCGGCTCTGACAGCTCGCAGGGTGGCGGCCAGGGCGGATTCCAGTTCGCTCCTCCAGGCGGTGGCCAAAGCCAGCGCAGTGCGAGCCAGGGCACCGTTTCGCTCAACGTGATCCAGACCGATGCAGCCATCAACCCGGGCAACTCCGGTGGGGCCCTGGTCAACGCCAAGGGTGAGATCATCGGCGTCAACGTGGCGATCGCCTCGGCCGGCAGCAACAGTTCCTCGTCTTCGTCGAGCGGCAACATCGGTGTGGGCTTCAGCATCCCCATCAACAACGCGAAGCGTGTTGCTGACGAAATCATCAAGTCGGGCAAGGCCAGCCATGGGCAGTTCGGCGTCAGCGTTCAGCCCAAGTCGGCCACAGGAAGCACCTCCGGGTTCTCGATAGGCGCGCAGGTGGCAAGCGTGACCGGGGGCTCCGCCGCCGAGAAGGCAGGTATCAAGGTGGGTGACGTCGTAACCAAGTTCGCAGGCATGGACGTCAACGATCCCGATCAGCTCACCGCGGCTGTCCGCGAGCGGCCGGCAGGTTCAACGGTCAAGGTGACCATCCAGCGCGGCGGCCAGTCGCAGGAGCTCGATGTGACCCTGGACGCCGCACAGTAGCGTTCCATCGGCAATAAGTTAGTAATCGACGGCGGCGGGTGGCACCAGAACAGTGCCGCCCGCCGTCGTGTGCTTAGCCCGGCGAACGGGAGTGATCCACGAAACAGGAGTTAACGCGGGTACACGGCGTTGCCCGACTTGTCCCGCAATATGCTTAGCTAGGACGAGCCCTTACGCTGGGCACTCTTGGCCATGCCGCCAGCTGCTGGCCATCCCCGAGTATGGAAGGCTGCCTCGAACACAGTGGGAGACACATTGAAGATTGTTGTTCTGGTCAAGCACGTCCCGGACGCGCAGTTCGACCGACACCTCACCGGCCCAGGCAACACGACGGACCGCGACGAGAGCATCCTCTCCGAACTGGACGAGTATGCGCTTGAAGCCGCCCTGCAGCTCAGCGAGGCCCGCGGGGGTGCGAAGGCAGGCAATGAGGTCATCGCCCTCAGCATGGGCCCCGCCGGCGCCGTGAACGCCATCAAGAAGTCTTTGCAGATCGGAGCCTCCTCGGGTGCGCATTTGAGCGATGATGCGTTGGCCGGTTCCGATGCAGCCGCCACCTCGCTGGCCCTCGCCGCAGCAATCCGGTATCTCGCCGCAGACGCACCTGTGGACCTTGTCCTGACGGGCATGGCCTCGACCGACGGCGAAACGTCCTTGGTTCCCGCCCAGCTCGCCGAGCGGCTCGGGCTCCCGCAGGTCACATTTGCTTCTTCCCTTGAAGTCAACGGCGAACGCGTAGTCGCCCGCCGCGACGGCGACGCCCACGCGGACACCGTCGAGGCAACCTTGCCGGCTTTGGTATCCGTGACGGACCAGATCAACGAGCCGCGATACCCCAACTTCAAGGGCATCCTTGCCGCCAAGAAGAAAAAAATCACGGCACTCACCCTGGCCGACATCGGCGTCGATGCCGCACAGGTAGGCGCCGCGGGTTCGCTCACCGCCGTCGAAACCGCAGAGGCGCGTCCGCCGCGCACAGCGGGCACCATCATCACTGACGAAGGCGACGCCGGCATCAAGCTGGTTGAGTTCCTGGCCGCCCAGAAGCTGCTCTAAGAGGATTCCAGACACATGGCAAAAGCACTTGTATTCATTGACAACCCGGGATCGGCGCTCAAGAAGAGCAGCCTCGAACTCCTGACGATCGCCCGTTCCCTCGGGGAGGCGGCAGTCGCCTTCAACGGCGAACTGCACGACGACGTCGCCGCCGCCTTGGGGTCGCACGGAGCCTCAGTTCTCTACCGGCCATCCGCTACGGACCTGGACGACTATCTCGTCGCGCCGAAAGCCGCATACCTTGCCGCGGCTGTTGCCGCCTCCGGGGCCGAAACTGTCCTGCTGGAGAACACGGCGGATGGCAAGGAAATCGCAGCCCGCCTCGGCGTGAAGCTCAACGCCGGTGTCATCACCGATGTTGTGGGCGTCGACGCCGATGGCACGGCCCACAAGTCGGTCCTGGCCGGCTCGTACACCACCACGGCCAAGGCTCGCACTGCCGTCGCCGTGCTCACAGTCAAGCCGAACAGTGTCGACGTCGAGGCCCCGGCCGCGGCAAGCACGCCTGAAGCCGTCACTATCGACGTCCCGGCCGATGCCACGGCGAACGCCGCACGGATCACCGGCCGCGCCGAGAAGCCTGCCAGTGGCCGTCCTGAGCTCACCGAAGCCCGGATTGTGGTTGCAGGCGGCCGCGGCGTCGATGGCGACTTCGGTCCCTTGGAAGAACTGGCCGACGCGCTGGGCGGTGCACTGGGGGCTTCCCGAGCAGCCACGGATGCAGGCTGGATCGGACATGACTACCAAGTAGGCCAAACGGGCAAGACCGTTTCCCCGCAGCTTTACATCTCGGCGGGCATCTCGGGTGCCATCCAGCAGAAGGCCGGCATGCAGACCTCCAAGGTGATCGTCGCGATCAACAAGGATGCGGAATCGCCGATTTTCGAAATCGCGGACTTTGGCATCATCGGCGACCTCTTCAAGGTTGTTCCGCAGGCCACCGAAGAGATCAAGAAGCGGAAAGGCTGATCCCTTTGTCATCTGACGCTACGTCAACAAAGAGCCCGTTCAACGCCTCCACGGAGCGCGTTGAGCGGGTGCTTTGTTTTACCGCCCACCCGGACGACATCGACTTCGGCGCGGCCGGTACCATCGCTGCCTGGACTGCTGCCGGCGTCGAAGTCAGTTACTGCATCATGACCGACGGCGATGCCGGGGGCTTCGATCCGGCCCACCGTGACGAGATCATTGCCATGCGCGCGGAGGAGCAGAGTCAAGCTGCGGCCCTCGTCGGCGTGACGGACCTGCACTACCTCCACGAACGTGATGGCTACCTGGAACCGACGCATGAAGTGATCAGGCAAGTAGTGAAGTTGATCCGCGAAATCCGTCCCGACGTCGTCCTGGCGATGCACCCGGAACGCAACTGGGACCGGATCCAGAAAAGCCACCCGGACCACCTTGCTGTGGGGGAAATCGTGACCCGGGCCGTGTATCCCGCGGTTGAAAACCCGTTCGCTTACCCGGAACTCGCGGAGGCCGGACTCGGGGCCTACAAGGTGCCGTGGCTATGGCTGTTTGCCGGTCCGGAAACCCGTGAGAACTATTTCGTGGAAGTCACAGGACACGTTGACGCCAAGCTCGCCGCGATCCGGATCCATGCGAGCCAGCATCCCGACCTGGAAGGCATGGAACGCGCTGTCCGGGGCATGCTGGAGCGGAATGCCTCGCGCGCCGGGATGGTGGCCGGACGGGGCGCCGAGGCGTTCCATGTAGTGGAAGTCAACGGCTCCGGAACCATCGCCGGTTTCTGAAATTGCTGATGTGTAACCTGTGTCATATGCTTAGTCTCGTTTAAATCATATTTAATTGAGGAAGGCAGACTTTGATGGCGAAGACTGCACAACAACCGGTATTGGTGATCATGGGCGTCTCCGGTTCCGGTAAATCGACAGTGGCCGGCGTATTGGCCGGCCGCCTGGGTTGGGACCTCGCCGAAGGCGACGACCTGCACCCCGAAGCGAATGTGGCAAAGATGCAGGCAGGGCACGCACTCAGCGATGAGGACCGTTGGCCGTGGCTGGACATCATTGCCGATTGGATCAAGGAGCGCACAGCAGTTGGAAAGCCGGGCATCATCACGTGCTCGGCGTTGAAGAAGCGTTACCGCGATGTCCTTCGCGGCGAGGGAGTCGTGTTCGTCTTCCTCCAAGGAAGCAAGGACAAGATTTCCGATCGGCTGGCTTCGCGCCACGGCCACTTCATGCCTCCCTCGTTGCTGGAATCCCAGTTCGACGCACTGGAGAAGCCCACGGAGGACGAGAACCACATCTCGCTGTGCGTTTCAGCTTCTCCGGCTGAAGAAGCTGACGAAATCATCGAACGGCTCGGCCTTGAGGCACAGCCAGCACACACAACTGGAGATGCAGCGTGAACTGGACCGGGCACGATACCCAACTCCTTGTGGTTGCGGCTATCGGCATTGCGCTGATCGTCCTGCTGATCGCCAAATTCAAGGTCCACCCCTTCCTCTCCCTGGTGCTCGGCTCGGCCTTTGTCGGCCTTGCATCCGGAGTGGAACTGGCCAAGGTCATCAGCAACTTCGAAGACGGCGTGGGTGGCGTCCTCAAAGAGGTCGGCATCCTGATTGCACTCGGCGCCATGTTGGGCAAGCTCCTTGCTGATTCCGGCGGAGCAAACCGTGTGGTGGACACCCTCCTGGAGAAAGCCAGCGGCAACAAGGTGGTCTGGATGATCACCTTGGTCGCAGTCATCATCGGCCTTCCGATGTTCTTCGAGATTGGTCTGGTCCTGCTCCTGCCGGTGATCGTCCTGGTCACCCAACGCTCGCAGATGAAGCTCATGCGCATCGCGATCCCGGCTTTGGCGGGCCTGTCCGTGTTGCACGGCCTGGTGCCGCCGCACCCAGGACCACTGATCGCCATCAGCGCGGTGAAGGCCGAACTGGGCACCACGCTGGCACTGGGTCTCTTGGTCGCCATTCCCACAGTCATCATTTGTGGTCCGCTGTTTTCCCGGTTGGCTGCGCGCTGGGTTCCCGTGGATGCTCCCGCGGTGGCCGGCGGCGTCGACACCAAGCACGCCGTCGATCTCAGCGATGTCAAGCGTCAGCCAAGCTTCATCGTCACGTTGCTGACCATCATCTTCCCGGTGGTGCTCATGCTCCTGAAGGCCGTGGCGGACATCGTCTGGCCCGATGCCGCCCATGCTCCGATGATCCGTACGGTCCTGGACTTCGTGGGCCAGCCTCTCGTGGCCATGACCCTTGCCGTACTCGCCGCCATGGTGACTTTCGGATACGCCGTCGGATTCACCGGCACCAAGATCACGGCCAAGCTGGGCGACAGCCTCGGACCGATCGCCGCCATCCTCCTGATCGTGGGCGCCGGCGGTGGCTTCAAGCAGACCCTGATCGGTGCCGGCGTCGGTGACGCCGTCAAGAAATGGGCCGAGGGCGCCAACATGTCCGTGCTGGTCCTGGGCTTCATTGTGGCTGTGGCCCTCCGCCTGGCGACGGGCTCGGCGACAGTCGCCACTGTGACGGCCGCCGGTATCGTGGCTCCATTGGCGAGCAGCCTGAGCCCAACGCACGCGGCACTCCTTGCCCTGGCCATCGGTGCGGGTTCGCTCTTCCTGTCCCACGTCAACGACGCCGGTTTCTGGCTCGTGAAGGAGCTCTTCGGCCTGACCGTCGGGCAGACCTTCAAGACCTGGTCGGTGATGGAGACGCTTATCTCGGTGGTCGGCTTCGCCTTCATCATGGTGCTCTCGCTGATCATTTAGCGGGGGCTGCATACAGCGGCAAGTACGACGGCGGCCCGGCTCCCCACATGGGGGAGGCGGGCCGCCGTCGGCTTTCAGCGGGATGCCCTAGCTGAGTCTTTCTGCCGCGTAGATCTTGATGCCTTCCAGCAGGTAGGGCGCCAGGCCGACCCGGACCTTGTCGTAATTAGCGGTGAACCGGGGGTCCTCCACATACGTCCGGCCCAGGCCCACGTAGGATTCGGCGTTCGGTGTCCAACTGGCGCAGATCCACTTGTAGTGGCGGTCAACGGCGGCCTGGACCTCTGGGTGGTCCGCCGGAAGGGCGGTGTCGAAGCAGCGGGCGAGTTCCTGGTTCAGGGCCGCGTACTCCTCCATGAACGCCTGCTTCCGGGCTGGTGTCATCGCCGAGTGGCGTGCTTTGCTCTCGTCGACGGCCCGGTCGCCCCAGCGCTCGCGCGCCTCGGCTTCGTAGGGGTTGTTGTCGAAGTCCTTGAAGATATTCTCCGCGGTCATTGTTTCTCCTTGACGTAGTGCTGCGATAGTTGCGTCGACCGTCCGGGACATCCGGTCCAGGCGGTCCCGCTCAGCCAGCAGCCAGTTTCTGTGTACGGCAAGCGCCTCCGCAGGATCGGCCTGGCCATCCAGAACTTCGCCGATGGTCTCGAGCCCAAGGCCAAGTTCACGAAGCAGGAGAATGCGCTGCAGGCGCAGCAGTTCGGGCTGCCCGTAGTACCTGTAGCCGTTGTGTCCGGTATAGGCAGGCTCCAATAGTCCGAGCTGGTCGTAGTGCCGCAAGGTCCGCGAGGAAACTTTGCTGGCTTTGGCCACTTCGGAAATGGTCCACGTATCGGCTTTGTCCTGCTTCATATATCCAGCGTAGAAGTTGACGCTACGTCAAGGTCAAGCGTTGTTGCGATGAACTTACGTGAGAGGTGCTGCCGCAACGGTGGGGAGCGTCGGTTTCTTCGAGCCGCCCACGGGTTCCACGGTGATGCCGATGGCAGCAGCGCTGGAAATGCCCGCGACCACAGCCGGATGGCTCAGGGCTTCGGCGTCCATGAGTCCCTGGGATACGGGGTCGGAGCCGTCCTTGGGAATGAGCCACATCTGATAGACCTTGCCGGCGGGGGGAGCAGGAACTCCGTTCATGCGGACCACCACAGCGTTCTTCGTGCTGGAAATGGACACGGTGGCAGTGCCGCCGCCGTTGACGTTGACGGTAGCTTGCCGGACATCGCCGGCCTGCAGGACCTGGTTCACGGGATCGTTCTGCCCGGCTACGTAGACACCCACGCCCACCCCGCCAAGCGCAATCACTGCAGCAGCCGCGGCGGCTGCCACCCAACCGCGGACGCCGCCGAAGCGTCGCCGATCCCGTCGGCCCCGGGCCGCCGCGAGGTCCACGACGTCGGGAGAAACCTGCGTTGTGGGGCGAGCCGAGGCTTCGGCAGCCGGCGACGGTGCGGATGCGAGGCGTGGTTGTTGGGGGAGTTGCAGCAGAATGTCCTGCAACAGGCCGGGGCGGGGCTCGGCCTCGTCCGTGAAAGAGGTGGCGAGCGTTTCCCGCGTTTGCCTGACCCGGTCAAGGAATGCCGAGCGTTCGGGCGCAGTGGCAATGTAGTTGTCGATTTCCGTGCGCTCGGCATCGCTCAGCGCGTCAAGGGCATAGATCTCGGCGAGTTCCAAGGCCCGTCCCTTGGCAAGATCTGTGGCTATGTCGGTGGCGAACATCTTGCGAAGGTAACTGTCTTTCCCGAAGTTCTGATTGTTATCGTCGTGGTCGGTCATGTCAGCTCACCCCCAGGCAAGTCTTGAGTCGGAGAAGTCCATCGCGGATGCGGGACTTGATCGTAGGAATCGCGGCACCGAGTTGTTCCGCGACTTCCCGGTATGTGAGCCCGCCATAGTAAGCAAGCTTCACGGATTCCAATTGCGTTTCCGTAAGGGTGCCAAGGCAACGGGCGACAGCCTCGGCCTCGAGCCGGCTGCTGGCTTCCTCTTCCACGGAATCGTGGTCAAGGATTTGGCTCGCGGCACCATACTTCGCTTCGCGGTCCGTGGAGGACTGGGCCGAGCGGACGCGGTCGATCGCGCGCCGGTGGGTGATGGTCATGAGCCATGCGAGGGGACTGCCCGCCTCGGGATTGAATTTGGCCGCGTTCTGCCAGACCTGAATGAAAACTTCCTGGGTGGTATCTTCGCTCAAGCCGGCATCCACCAAGACGCGCTTGGCCATGCCGAAGACCCGCCGCGCGGTGAGCCGGTAGAACTCGCTGAAGGCTGCCTGGTCGCCGTCGGCCATCAAACCCAGCAATTCCGCAAGCTGCGCATTGGAGCCGGCTATCAGGCCGGGGGCCTCGGGGCCTCGCACATTCGGTGTATCCATCACCGTCCAGCATAGGTTGCCGGCGGCACGGGCAGCGCCAGGAGCAGTCCGAGTCCTGAGAGTAGTCACGTGCGCCCCTTCCATGGCCCGCCGTTTTCCCGGCACTTGGTGCCTCCGCAGGATGTTTGTGCCTGCATAGGGTATTCGATGCCGTGGGAGCTTTGGATGGGTGATCCGCGTCGGTGCCCTTGCGGATATCCTGACGGCTAGGCCAGCCCGCTAGAGCTTCGCCCCGGCGAAGCCGTGTTGACGCCAGGCCTCGTACACGGCGATCGAGGCGGCATTGGCCAGGTTCAGGGAGCGGAGCGATGGCAGCATCGGGAGCCGAACGCGGGCCGTGACGTGCGGGTCCTGTTTCAGCCACTCCGGAAGCCCGACGGATTCCGGGCCGAATAGCAGCACGTCGCCCTCCTGGTACGAAATGTCCGCATAGGAGGCTTCGCCGTCTGACGTGAAGGCGAAAACGCGATCGGGTTGCAAGGCCGCCCACGCCGCCTCAATGTCCTTATGCACGGTGACCACCGCGAGGTCGTGATAGTCGAGCCCCGCCCGGCGCAACTTCGCGTCGGAGAAGTCGAAGCCCAGCGGCTCCACCAAGTGGAGCTCCGCGCCGGTGATGGCGGCGAGCCGGATAGCGTTGCCCGTGTTGCCCGGGATTTCAGGAGTATGGAAGAGGATGCGGAACACGTACCAATCCTAGCCAGCGGAAGTGCCCGCTTGGGCAGCTCAGTGCATGCCGCGCAGCAGCCGGGCGAGCACCGGGACAACCACGGTGTTGGGCACGGGGCCGGAACCCAGGAATTGTTTGAGGCCGCGGGCCAGCCCGGAAGCGTTGACGATCTGGACCGAACCGAAATCTCCGTCTGTTCGCCGGTAGTGGTCGATGACCGGCTCGTGCGGGTTGCCGTCCGGGCTGTGGACTACCACCCAGCCCGTCACGTTCAGTTCCGGGAAGATCTCCTGCATGTGGCGCACGATCAGCTCGAGTCGCGGCGGCGGCACCGAACGGCCGCCGTGCTTGAGCGCCACCCCGTCCCAGGCATAGGCGCCCTTGGGCAGGAGCATGGAGCCGATCAACGCCAGGCGGTATCCGGCAAGCAAGGCGTGATCGATGTGGCTGTCGTCCGAGGGGGAGCGGAGACCGTTGATGAGGCGGGCCGAGGGGATGGCAGGCAGGATCTGGCGGCTGATGAGCTGGACCGTCCGCATTTCGCGCTGAATGCGGGCTTCGGCGCCGAAGATTCCACGCTTCCGGGGAATCCCGTGGATCTGCAGGGCGGCCTCGCCCTTGGAGATGAGGGGAACCTCGTGTGGATCATCGAAGGGCGGGACATAGACGGGGGCGTCGCCGGCGGTGTTGCGTGGGGCATTCGGCCTGTGGACTCCGGTGGTGCGGGTTTCCCTTCCGGGAGCGCCGGCCCCGCCGTAGTTCGGTCTTTGCGCCGGGTAGGGGGTTGCCCTGCCGGAAGCGCCACTCGCGTAGCGGCGGTCGTATTCCGCGCGTCGTTTGGGATCAATCAGGGTCTCGTACGCGAGCGTGACCTGCCGAAAGACTTCAGGATCCCCGCCATGGTCCGGGTGGGCGTTCCTCGCAGCCTTTCGGTAGGCCACTTTGATCTCCTTGTCCGTCGCAGTGACGGGGACCCGGAGGACCTGATAGTGGGAACTGCTGCCCTCAGCCAACCACGGGCCTTTCTCTGGAAATTCTGAAGTTTCCCGCCGTCCCGGTGCGGAGTGGCGATCTTGGCAAGTCTAGCCAGCCATCCATGAGAACGACGGCGGCCCGGGCTTTAGTTCCCGGGATCCCGCCTGTGGCGGTGGCATGATTCATGCTGTGAACTCCCCGGCCGGCGCCAATAGTCCCCTTGACCCACCAGGCACAGGCCCTGAGCGGAAGCGTGACGCTGCCCGCCGAAGGATCGTCCTGGCGGTCAATCCCGCTGCAGCATTTGGCCGGCACTCCCTTGCCGGGGACGAAGCCGAGCGCTGCCTCCGCGCCGCCGGCCTCGACGTCGTCGTACTTCGGCGCAACAGCATGGAGGCTCTGCAGGGAGCAGTGGGCGACGCCCTTCACGCGGGCACTGATGCCTTGGTGGTGGTGGGCGGCGACGGCATGGTCCATTTGGGGGTCAACTCACTCGCTGGGACCGGGCTGCCGCTCGGGATCGTTCCCGTGGGCACCGGAAACGACGTTGCCCGGATGCTTGGGCTGCCTTTGCAGGATGTTGCGGGATCGTGCGCCCGCGTGATCTCGGCGCTCGCCGGGGGTGGCCGGGTACTCGATGCAGGCCGCATCACCGCCGGCGGACGGACCACGTGGTTTGCCGGGGCTGTGTCCGCTGGCTTCGACGCCGCCGTCAACGAACGGGCCAACTCCTGGCGGTGGCCGCGTGGCGCTTTTCGCTACACTCTGGCGATGCTCCGGGAGTTGGGTTCGTTCCGGGCCATCAATTACACCGTGACGGCCGACGGCGTGACATCGCGGGAGGGTGCCATGCTGATTTCGGTGGCCAACGGCCAGTCGATCGGCGGTGGGATGCGCATCGTCCCGGATGCCGCGCCCGACGACGGGTTGCTGGACCTGTTTATCGTCAAGCCTCTGTCCCGGCCGGCCTTCCTTGCGGTCTTCCCGAAGGTCTTCTCCGGCCGCCATACCTCGCATCCGGCCGTGGAAATCCGCCGAGTCCGCTCAGTGCGCCTTGCGGCCGAAAACGTGGTGGCCTACGCCGACGGTGAGCGGATCGGCCTCCTTCCCTTGGACATCGACGTGGTTCCGGGCGCACTGCGGGTGTTGGCCTGAGCAGGCCGTTCAGCGACGCGAGGCTACGGCCAGGCGGTTGAGCGCGAGTGCGGCCACCAGCAGCCCGAAGTCGCGGAGTGCGACGTCGAAGAAGTTTCCGAGCACCAGCAGGTTCACGATGATTCCCAGAAGCCATACGGCTACCAGGAGCGAGCCAAAGCGCGGGCGGACCGCCACCGCAATACCGGCCACGATCTCTACGACGCCCACGATGTACATGAACGTTTGGGCAGGGATCGGCACCACGGTGGTGGCCACTGGGGCCAGGTAGGTCGTCCAGTGGGTGAGCAGGTTGGTGAACTTGTCCAGGCCGAAAATGATCGGCGCCACGGTGAACACGGTCCTAAGGAGCAGGAATGCCTGCCGCTGGGGATCCATGGACATGAGTGATCCGGTCTTCACTTGAGCCGAGGATGGTGCAGTTTTCATGATGCCTTCTTTCTAAAAGTGGATAGCTTGATTTTAGAAATTTAGAGGGATTAAGCAATGAGTGTTGTTTTTAGAGTTAAGCTGGATCCATGACCGGACTTCCCTGGCTGCGTCGGCTCTCGGCTCTCGCATCGCTCGACGACGGCAACCGCCGCCGCTTGTTTGAACACGTCTGCGGTGCTACCCGCGCGGTGAGCCGCGACGACGCTGCGATGGCTCTCGGACTTCCCCGGAGCACCGCCTCCTTCCACCTGGACCGGCTGGTCCGGGACGGGCTCCTGAGCGTTGAATTCCGCAAACTGGGTGGCAAGGTTGGGCCTGGTTCCGGGCGCCCTGCGAAGCTCTACGCCCCGGTCATCGACGAGATCGGCGCCTCGGTTCCGGAGCGCCACTATGACCTCGCCGGGGAAGTGATGGCCTCGGCCATCCAGGACCTGATGGCCGAGGGAGGGTCCCCCCGCGAAGTACTCCTCGAAACTGCTTATTCGCGGGGCCGCGAGGCAGGAAGCGCCGAGCCGCAATTCCTGGACGTTCTCATGAGCCACGGCTATCGCCCGGAAGCTGACGACGACGGCGGTTACTCCTTGGCCAATTGCCCGTTCCATCGCCTGGCCCAAGGTCACACAAACGTCGTCTGTGCCATGAACGGCGCCTTCCTCACCGGGGCGGCCGCCGCCTGCGGAATCGCGGAAGACCGGATCGCCGAAGACAGCCGCGAAGGCCATTGCTGCGCCAGGATCCGCCCGGCGGTTTGAGGGGGCATATTGAACAGCCGCCTTCCCGTGGCAAAGCCTGAATCCCGCTCCGTCGATAGACTTGGGTAGTGCCTGTTTATCTGGACCATGCCGCCACCACGCCCATCGCAGCCGTCGCCCTCAGTGCGATGACGCGCGAGCTAGCGCGGACTGGAAACCCCTCGTCGCTGCACTCTTCGGGGCGCCGTGCCCGGCGCGCGGTGGAAGAAGCGCGCGAGGCCATTGCCGCCGCTGCCGGGGCGCATCCTTCCGAACTCATCTTCACCTCCGGAGGCACCGAGGCCGACAACCTCGCAGTCAAGGGCCTGTACTGGGCCCGCCACGACGAAGACGGCCGCCGCAAGCGGATCCTTTGCTCCGCCGTCGAGCACCATGCCGTGCAGGACACCGTCGAGTGGCTTGAACGGCACGAAGGAGCCGAAGCAGTCTGGCTCCCTGTCGATTCCCAAGGCATGGTGCGGCTCGACGCCGTCCGGACAGAGATCGAACGCGATCCGGGATCGGTGGCCTTGGTAACCGTCATGTGGGCAAACAATGAGGTCGGGAGTATCCAGCCCGTCAAGGAGATCGTGGAACTCGCTGCAAGTCACAGCATTCCCGTGCACTCGGACGCGGTCCAGGCTTTCGGCTCGATTCCCCTTAATTTCCGCGAATCGGGGCTCGCCGCGATGTCGGTGTCAAGCCACAAAATCGGCGGCCCAGTGGGCGTGGGTGCCCTCTTCCTGGGGCGGTCCACCAAGGTCACGCCCGTCCAGCACGGGGGAGGGCAGGAACGTGACGTCCGCTCGGGAACACTGGATACGGCGTCGATCGCGGCGTTCGCGGCGGCGGCGGAGTCGGCTGCCCGGAACCTGCCTGCGGAGCGCGAGCGAATCAGTGCCTTGCGGGATCGGATCATTGGCGGAGTCCAGGCGGCCATTCCCGAGGCAGTGTTGCGCGGAGCGCCTGGAGACGCCCGGCTTCCGGGCAACGCGCACTTCACCTTCCCGGGCTGTGAGGGCGATTCCTTGCTGTTCCTGCTGGACCTCGCGGGTATTGAGTCATCCACGGGATCCGCCTGTACCGCAGGCGTCCCCAGGCCCTCGCACGTCTTGCTAGCCATGGGGCTGGATGAGGACACCGCGCGGGGCGCACAGCGATTCAGCCTAGGGCATTCCTCGAACGATGCCGACGTCGACTCGTTGCTCAACGCGCTGCCCGGCGCGTACGCCCGGGCGAAGCTCGCCGGAATGGCCGGACATGAGTCCAGTATCCAGACCGCGGCGACGGTGGCCCGCAGCTACGGCGGCGACTCTGCCAGGCGCCCCGCAGGAGGTCAGGCCTCCGGCAACAACTGATCCAACGGCACCGCAGGGTCAACCAGGCGATTCACGTCCACGCGGATCCGCCGGGTGATCAATGCCTTGATGGGCTTCTGAACCCGTTGCTGGTTGACGCTCATGCCTGCCACCACGGCACCGTCCCGCAGCCAGAAGGCAATGAAGCTGTTCTCCTCCAACGAGCCGCGGATAACGGGCGCCGAACCCGCCGCCACCGTTGAATATCCCCAGTACTCCATCGAGACGTCGAACTGGTCCGTGTAGAAATACGGGACGACGTCCAGCATCGCGTCCTGTCCCAGCATCGCTTTGGCCGCGACCTTGCCGCCGTTGAGGGCGTTGGACCAGTGCTCGCTGCGGTGGTGCTCGCCCGTGAAGGGGTGGAGGGCGTTGGCAACATCTCCCGCCGCAAAGACATCGGGACTGCTTGTCCGGAGCGAAGAATCGACCACGATTCCATTCCGAATTTCCAGTCCCATGGCTTCGGCCAGGGCGGTGTCCGGAACGACGCCGACGGCCACCACCACCAGCTCGGCAGGAAGGACCTCGCCGGAGTTGGTGACAACGGCCTGTGCCTTGCCGTCACGTCCCGTGATCTCCGCCGCGCTCGCGGGGAGCCGGAACTCCACGCCGTGCTTTTCGTGCAGGCTTCGGAAGAAGCCACCCAGCTCGGGTCCGATGGCCAGGCTCAGCGGCACGTCCTCCAGTCCCAGCAGGGTCACCGCGTTGCCGTAGCTGCTGGCGGCCGCGGCAAGCTCCATGCCGATCCAGCCGGAGCCGACCATCACCACGTTCCTTCCGCCGGCTGACAGCCCTTCCTTGAGTTTGCGTGAATCGTTGAAAGTCCGGAACGTCGTGACGCCGGCCAGTTCCGAACCGGGGAGGGGGATGTGCCGCGGTTGCGCTCCCGTGGCAATGAGGAGCCGGCTGAACTCGAGTTGCGTCCCTGAATCCAGCTGCACGGTGTGGGTGGCAGGATCGGCGGCAATGGCCTCCTCGCCGAGGAGGAGTTCGACGCCGTTCTCCTGGTACCAGCCGGCCGCCAGCACCGGGACGGCGTCCTCTTCTACCTTGCCCAAGAGAAACTCCTTGGAAAGCGGAGGACGCAGATAGGGCTGCTCATCCTCGGCGCAAACCACCGTGATCCTGCCTTGGAATCCTTCCGAGCGCAGGGTTTTGGCGGCGGTGGCTCCGGCCAGCCCGCCGCCGGCGATGACGATGTGTTCAGTGTCCATGGTGACTCGATTCGCGGGGGGGTGGAGGTTCGGTGGATGCGGACGGTCCACGCAGTCGAACATCTAAAACTGATAGTTTTGACTTTAGAAGTGTCCGTGATCGCGGTCAAGGCATTTTGGGGGGCATTCCGGCGGGGCGCTAGAATAGTCGGGCGCGCTTACTCTTTTCAGCCGCAATTCTTCTCCCCAACACCAACAGAAAGCCAGCATGCGAGTTCTTGCAGCCATGAGCGGCGGAGTCGACTCCGCCGTTGCCGCCGCCCGCGCCGTCGAGGCGGGGCACGACGTCGTCGGCGTCCACTTGGCGCTGTCACGCATGCCCGGAACGCTGCGTACCGGCAGCCGCGGCTGCTGCACGATCGAAGACTCCCGTGACGCTTGGCGCGCTTGCGATGTGCTGGGGATCCCTTATTACGTTTGGGACTTCTCGGAGCGCTTCAAGGAAGACGTCGTTCAGGACTTCATCGACGAATATGCCGCGGGTCGCACTCCCAATCCCTGCATGCGTTGCAACGAGCGGATCAAGTTCGCGGCCTTGCTGGAAAAGGCCATCGCCCTGGGCTTCGATGCGGTCTGCACGGGGCACTACGCCAAGGTCATCCAGGATGAAGGCGGCAATCCCGAGCTCCACCGCGCGGCCGATTGGGCCAAGGACCAGAGCTACGTTCTCGGCGTCCTGACCCACGAACAGCTCAAGCACTCCATGTTCCCGCTGGCCGAGACCGCCTCCAAGGCCGAGGTCCGTGCGGAGGCCGAGCGCCGCGGCCTGTCCGTGGCGAACAAGCCGGACAGTCATGACATCTGCTTCATCCCCGATGGCGACACCGCGGGTTGGCTTGCCGAAAAGATCGACATGACCACAGGCGACATCGTGGACGAGGCCGGGACCAAGGTAGGGGAGCACCCAGGCGCCAACGCGTTCACGGTTGGCCAACGCCGCGGGCTCAAGCTGGGCACTCCTGCCGCCGATGGCAAGCCACGCTTCGTGCTGGAAATCCGGCCCAAGGAAAACAAGGTTGTCGTCGGGCCCGAAGCCTTGCTCGCCATCGACGAGATCCGCGGAATCAAGGTTTCCTGGGCCGGACTGCCCATCGCCGAGGTAGCCACTGGAGCCGAGTTCGACTGCTATGCCCAGGTGCGGGCCCATGGCGACCCCGTTCCGGCCAAGGCGTTTGTAGAGCGGAATGTCGACGACGCCGGCGTCGAGCGCGAAGGCCTCGTGGTGACACTTATCGATCCGCTGCGCGGAGTGGCCCCCGGGCAGACCATCGTGTTGTATCAAGGCACGCGCGTCCTGGGCCAGGCAACCATCGACGCCGCCCGGTCCCTCCAGCGCGCGGCGCTTTAAGGATGTCTGCGGCAGCGCCCTAAGGGTGTCTGGTGGACCGCTCTAAGCGGGTCTGCGCCATTGCCTCCAGTGGAGGGCCGCTCCATACTTGGCTAAGCAGCGTTTCCGCTGCGGTGGTTGGGGTTCCGCATTCGGGACGGCGATGGCTGTGGCATTTCAAAAGAGGGCCCCGGGGGACATCAAGGCCGGGCAAATGGTCGAGGTGGCCGTTCTTGCTGAAGGCCCGATCAGCAGGGGCGGTGACGGTCCGCTGATCGCCCGGCTGCGTATCCCCGTGGAGCGATTGCGACGCGGTCCCACGGGACACCGGCTTGCCGTGCACATCAGGAAATGGCGCGGCACCAGCGTGGTGCCTATTACTCTCACGGCGCCAGGGGATCCGTGGCGCCTCGTCTCCGAGGATCCGCCCGCGGACTTGCGGGCACTCCTTGACGATTCGAGGTTCCTGGCCCAGCACGTCTATGGCGTGGCTTCGGCGACCCTTGACCTGTTCGAATCGACCCTGGGCCGGCGCATGCCGTGGAATCCGGAGGGTCGGCTCGTGTTGAAGGCCCGCGACCTTGTGACCGCCACGGACACCGGCTACCAGCGGGACACCAACATCATCCGGTTCGGGTCCATCGACCGCATGGGCTACAAGGTTCCGACGGCGTTGTTCCGGGACATCGTGGCGCACGAGGTTACGCACGCAATCCTCGATGGATTCCGGCCCGCATGGGGTGATGCGATGGCCACGGCGGAACAAATCGCCTTGCATGAAGCACTAGCGGACCTTGTTGCCGTCCTTTCCGTGTTTTCTTCGCGGGACGTGGTGTACCGCCAGCTCAAGGCCGCGGCCGGCGGATTGGAGGCCGGAAAGGAAATGGACGAGACCGTCTTGATGCGGTCCATCTTCGACTTTGCCCGGGATCTCTATGCCCGTGGCCCGCTGCGTGAGCCGTTCGTCGGTGCGGTCCCCGACCACTGGCAGGAGCTGACGGAGCCGCACAAGCGTGGCGCCGTCGTCGTCGGGGCCGTGTTGCGCGCGGTCCATAGACTCTGGGTCGAACGGAACCTCCGCTTCGGTGAAGGGCAGAGCCTGCAGCAGAATGCCGAGTCCGGATCCGTCGTGGGCACCAGGGTCCTGCGCATGCTCATCCGGGGGCTGGCCTACATGCCTCCCGTGGACGTCTCCTGGCACGACCTGTTGCGGGGAGTCATGGCATCGGACCTGGACATGGTTCCAGAGGACGCGCACGGCTACCGGGAGGCCCTCCAATCCGAATTCTCCGGGATCGGAATCCATCGCGTCTCGCTGTCCAATATTTCCGGGGTGGACAACTACAGGGGGCTGCGGTACCCCATTCGGCTCACGGCACTGGGCTCGGATCCCCAAGAGGTCCAGCGCTTTGTCTGGGAAAACCCCCGGCTGCTCGATGCCGCCCGTCTGGAGCGCCGAACTCCCCTTAGTTCCACGCGAGTGCGGACTTCCGAGCGGGTCACCCCGGACGGTTTCGTCGTCTCAGAGATCGGAGCGTCCTTCATCCAGACGGTGCGCATGAGCCGAAAAGAGGCCTATGTGCGTCTTGGCCTGAAGACCAAGCGCGACTATGTGGACATCCGCGGGGGCGGAGTCTTGAGGTTCGACGCCGGTGGCCGCCTCGTCTACGCGGCGCTGAAACCGGTGATGTCCCGTGAGCGGCAGGCCGCGTTGTTCGTCTCGGACGAACAGCGCGCGGCCGAAGAAGAGGCCTCGAGCGGAGTCAAGGACAAGTTCCACAGGACCGGTGAATAGCCCTTCGGGCATCAGGCGTTCCTGCGCATGGTGATCGATATAGCCGACGACGCGACCACAGAAAAGTAAATTTTGTGTCTCAACTCACAGAATCAAACGTTTCACCAGGAATGCTTCTGATTGAATCGTGGAATCAGGAGTATGTGCTCCGAGGAAATTACCGACGGCGGTACGCCGTATCCATCGAACAGAAAGTTCACTGATGGCAATGAACAAAAAAGCCCTGCGCAGCGTTATCGCGTTCGCGGGCATCTCCGCATTCGCTTTGACGGCCTGCACGGGCCCGTCCGGCGGCGGCGGTTCGGCTTCTTCAGCTGCCAGCGGCCCGATCGCCTACGGCACCACCGATAAAGTGACCGCGCTCGATCCCGCTGGTTCTTACGACAACGGTTCCTTCATGGTGATGAACCAGGTTTATTCCTTCCTCCTTAACTCGAAGCCCGGGAGCGCCGAGCCTGTCCCGGACCTGGCGGAATCGGCGTCGTTCACGTCGCCCACCGAGTTCACCGTCAAGCTGAAGTCCGGACTCAAGTGGGCCAACGGTCACACGCTGGACTCCACCGACGTCAAGTTTTCGTTCGACCGCCAGGTCAAGATCAACGACCCCGCAGGTCCGGCGTCCCTCCTCGAAAACCTGGACAGTGTCTCCACCCCCGACGCCAACACCGCGGTTTTCAAGCTGAAGCTCGCCAACGACCAGACGTTTGCACAGATCCTCAGCAGCCCGGCCGCGCCGATTGTGGACCACCAAGTCTTCCCGGCGGACAAGCTGCTCTCCGATGACGACATCATCAAGGCCAAGGCGTTCTACGGCCAGTACACGATCGACAGCTACAAGAAGAACGAGCTCATCAGCCTCAAGGCCTACCCGGACTACAAGGGTGTCCTGGGCAAGCCGGCCAATGACGCCGCGACCATCAAGTACTACGCCGAGCCGACCAACATGAAGCTGGACATCCAGCAGGGCAACATCGACGTTGCTAACCGAAGCCTCAGCGCCACCGATGTCGATGACCTCAAGAAGGACTCCAAGGTCAAGGTAAACGTTGGACCGGGCGGCGAAATCCGCTACATCACGTTCAACTTCAACACCATGCCCTTCGGCGCCAAGGCAGCGGGGGCGGACCCGGCCAAGGCACTCGCCGTCCGCCAGTCGATCGCCAACCTCGTTGACCGCCAGGCAATCGCCGATCAGGTCTACAAGGGCACATACCTGCCGCTGTACTCCAATGTTCCCAGCGGTTTCCTGGGCGCCAACGAGTCGTTCAAGGACGCATACGGCGACAACGGAAAGCCGAGCCTGGACAAGGCCAAGAAGGTCCTCTCCGACGCCGGCGTCAAGGATGTTGTCACCCTGAACCTGCAGTACAACCCGGACCACTATGGCAAGTCCTCAGGCGACGAGTACGCCATGATCAAGGACCAGCTTGAGAAGTCGGGTCTCTTCAAGGTCAACCTGCAGTCCACCGAATGGGTTACCTACAGCAAGGCCAGCCGCGCCGACGAGTACCCGCTGTTCCAGTTCGGTTGGTTCCCGGACTTCAGCGACGCCGACAACTACCTCACCCCCTTCTTCCCGAAGGGCGGCTTCCTGAAGAACCACTACGACAACCCGGCCGTGACGGCTCTGATCAACAAGCAGCTGACCGCCACGGACAAGTCGGCCCGCGAGTCGGCCATCAAGGACGCCCAGAACGCATTGGCGAAGGACATTTCCACTTTGCCGCTGCTCCAGGGTGCACAAGTTGCCATCTCGGCGAAGGGCGTGAACGGCGTCGACAAGACGCTTGACGCATCCTTCAAGTTCCGATTGGGAACCGTTTCAAAGTAAGCAGCCGGTCGGGGGAGGCGGGTGCCAACAGGCGCTTTGCCTCCCCTTACTGCTGATTGCCTCACATATGAGCAAAACCCCGCGCGATCCGCGGGCAATGAACTTTAGGTAGCAATGACAACACTTATAGAGGTGCCCGACGTCGAACCGGACGCGGTCGCTCCCAAGAGCAAATCAGCGGGCGGGGGTCTGGGCCGGTACATCGTGGTCAGGTTTTTCCTGATCATTCCCACGATCTTCATCCTTGTAACGCTGGTTTTCTTCCTCATGCGGGTCATCGGTGACCCCATCACTGCAGCGCAGGGTGGTCGGCTTCCCCGACGTCCTGGCACAGCGAATCCACGACGCCGGTTACGACCGGCCGATCATCATCCAGTACTTCGAATACCTGGGCCAATTGGTCACCGGCAACTTCGGCACCACCATCACGGACCGGCGGCCGGTCGTCGAAATGCTGTCGACGTTCGGCGCAGCCACCCTCGAGCTGTCGATCAACGCGTTGATCGTGGCACTCGCGGTCGGTATCCCGCTGGGCCTGATCGCCGCTCAGCGTCGCGACAAGGCCGCAGACGCCTTCCTCCGTTGCTTTGCCATCCTTTGCTATGCCACCCCGGTCTTCTTCTCGGGGCTCTTGCTGAAGCTGACGTTCTCCGTGTGGCTCGGCTGGCTGCCAGTGGCCGGGCGTGTCTCCACCCGCACCGAGCTGACCATGGGTCAACTCGCGGCTCCAACCGGCATTTACTGGCTGGACGCATTGCGCAGCGGGAACTTTAGCGCGCTGGGCGACATCGTCTCCCACGCAGTGCTTCCAGCCCTTGCTTTGGGCCTCCTGACCGCAGGCGTCTTCCTGCGCCTCGTCCGGACAAATGTCATCGGCACGCTGGGCAAGGACTACGTTGAGGCCGGCCGTTCACGCGGCGTCAGCGAGTTCCGGCTCGTCACCAAGCATGCCTACAAGCCGGCGCTGATCCCCATCATCACCGTCATGGGCCTGCAGATCGCCCTCATGTTGGGCGGTGCTGTCCTGACCGAGACCACCTTTGAATGGAAGGGGCTCGGCTACCAGTTGGTCCAGTACCTGAATGCGAGAGACTTCGTAGCAGTCCAGGGCATTGTGGTGCTGTTGGCCGTCATCGTGGCCATCACCAACTTCGTCGTGGACGTTGTCGCCGCGCTGATCGACCCGCGAGTGAGGTACTGAAATGAGCACTGCAACAATTTCCGGGCGGAAGAAGTCCTTCCTGACCGGACTCCCCGTCATTTCCCACCTCAACAAGAGCGTTGGCCTGCAGCGTGGGATGCTCATCACCGGGCTCGTGCTGACCGGATTCTTCCTGATCTGCACGGTGCTGGCTCCGTTCATAGCGCCTTACGGCTACGCCCAGCTAAGTGATGCTTCCGGCTCGTTTCCCACGCAGCAGGCCCCCAACAGCAAGCACCTGCTCGGTACGACAGTCGGCGGCTATGACGTCCTTTCGCGGGTCCTCTGGGGTTCACAGACCGCCGTGACCGTGATCGTCGTCGCCGTGGCGATGTCCATCTTCCTCGGAGTGGCGCTGGGCCTTCTCAGCGGTTACTTTGGCGGCTGGCTGGACCGGGTCCTCGTGGTCATCGCCGATGCCATCTACGCGTTTCCTTCCCTCCTCCTGGCGATCGTCATGTCCATCGTCATCAGCCGCGGGCAATCGAGCTTCTGGGGCGGCATCCTCGCCTGCGCCTTCTCGATCACTGTGGTGTTCGTGCCGCAATATTTCCGGGTGATCCGGGCCGAGACCATCAGGCTCAAGGCCGAGCCTTTCGTGGAATCGGCGATGGTCCTGGGTGCTTCCAGCCTGCGGATCATCACCCGCCACATCTTCAAGAACGCCACCCGGACACTTCCGCTGATGTTCACGCTGAACGCCTCTGAAGCCATCCTGACCTTGGCAGGCCTTGGCTTCCTTGGATTCGGCATCGAACCGTCCTCCGCCGCCGAATGGGGCTTCGACCTTAACAAGGCCATGGCAGACGCATCTTCCGGCATTTGGTGGACCGGCGTCTTCCCCGGCATCGCGATCGTCCTCACGGTGCTCGGTTTGACCTTGGTCGGCGAGAGTATCAACGACCTCAACGATCCCCGCCTACGTGGACGCAAGCGGGCCGGAGGCAAGGCCTCCCGCTCCAAAGCGACGGCAGGAACCGACGGCAAGAACACAGGAGCCCTTTCTGCTCCTGAATCAGAAGCAGGTAAGGCATGACCACCAATATCGGCAACATCTCGGACCAGCCGCAGGAACCGGGACGGCCCGTCCTGGACATCGAACGGCTCAAAGTAACGTTTGCCACGGACAGCGGCGATGTCTACGCCGTCAAGGACGTCAGCCTTGAGGTCAAGGCCGGAGAAGTGCTGGCGATCGTAGGGGAGTCCGGCTCCGGCAAGACTGTCACCGCCAAGACCATTCTTGGTCTGCTCCCGGAGACAGCCATCAGCTCGGGCGCGGTGCTGATCAATGGCAACAACGTGATCAGCGTCAGCGCGTCCAAGCTCCGCAAGATCCGTGGCCGGGACGTGGCCATGGTCTTCCAGGAACCTTCCACGGCACTGAACCCCGTGTTCACAGTCGGCTGGCAGATCGCCGAGGGCATCCGGGCCCATGCCACGGACGGGCACCGGATCTCGGCCAGGGAAGCCAAGAAGCGGGCCACGGAAGCACTGCGGAAGGTGGGCATCCCCGATCCCGAAACCCGTGTCAACTACTATCCCCACCAGCTTTCCGGAGGACAGAAGCAACGGGTGGTCATCGCGGCTGCGCTCGCCTTGAACCCGGGTTTGATCGTGGCGGATGAGCCGACGACGGCACTTGACGTCACTGTCCAGGCCGAGATCCTCCAGTTGCTCCGGGATCTACGGGACAAATACGGCACCTCGATCGTGCTCATTACGCACAATATGGGTGTAGTGGCAGACCTCGCCGACCGCGTGGTGGTCATGTATCAAGGTGACGTCGTCGAAGAAGCCACTGCCAAGGTTCTCTTCGCCGAGCCCAAGCAGGATTACACCAAGAAGCTGTTGGCCGCCGTGCCGCACCTCGGCCGCAACTCAGCATCCGAAGGGGCCACCCAACGTCTGCACCAAGGTGGGAAAGTCCTCGTTGAAGCCAAGAACCTCACCATCGAGTACCCGGGCCGCCTCGGCAAACCCGGGTTCAAAGCTGTGGACAACGTCAGCTTTACGGTCTCCGAGAACGAGGTCTTCGGCTTGGTAGGCGAGTCAGGTTCGGGCAAGTCCACTATCGGACGGGCCATCGCCGGCCTCAACCGGATCACCGGTGGCAGCCTCAAGGTACTCGGTTACGAAATGCTGGACTTCAAGGAACACACGTTCAAGCCCCTTCGCAAGGACATCGGCTTCGTTTTCCAGGACCCGGCAGCCTCGTTCAACCCGCAACTGACCATCGGCGAGTGCGTAGCGGAACCGCTGCTCATCCACACCCACCCGAGCCCCGCCCAAACACGCCTGCGGGTGGCCCAGTTGCTCGAATCGGTGCAACTGCCGGCGTCGTACGCCGAACGCTTCCCGCACGAGCTCTCCGGCGGGCAGCGCCAGCGTGCGTCACTGGCGCGTTCCCTCGCGCTTAATCCGCGCCTTTTGATCGCCGACGAGCCAACCTCGGCGCTGGACGTTTCCGTACAGGCAAAGGTCCTGGAACTGTTCAAGGACATCCAGGAAGAGTTCGGTTTCGCCGCGCTGTTCATCAGCCACGACCTCGCAGTGGTGGACATGCTCTCCCATTGGGTGGGCGTGTTGTTCAAGGGCAAGCTGGTGGAGCAAGGAATCGGAAGCCAGATCATGGGCAGTCCGCGGCATGACTACACACGCAGGCTCATCGCCTCGCTGCCGGTGCCGGATCCTGATGAGCAGGCCCGACGCCGGGAAGACAACCGCGAGCTTCTGGGCACCGAGCTACTCGGAAGCTAGCCCCCTCCCCTGACGGCAAGACCCGCCTTTCTTGTGAAAGGCGGGTCTTTCGTCTGTGCCGGTCTTTTTCGTGCTGCCTACTCAGAGACCACCGCGATGTTGAACATCTTGCCTTTCGGCTGGCGCATGAAGATCCGGAGCCACAGCGGCATCCACATTTCCAGGCCACGGGCGGCGTCGAGCCCGCCAAGGTCGTGGATGCGTTCCGGGAGCCAGCCGAACTCCCCCAGGAGCGCGACGACGGCGGCTTTCGCGTCGTCGTCGTTCCCCGCCACGAAGACGTCATGGGCGCCGTCGGCGAGCCTGCGCGGATCAACCATCAGCGGAGCCTCCAAGGTGTTGAGGGCCTTGACAACACGAGCCTCGGGAAAGGAACGCTGGATGGTTTCGGCAATGCTGTCGGTATTGCAGACGGAGAGCGACGGCGGGAATCCGGCGGAAGAGTCCAGGGGATTGGACACGTCAACCAGGACCTTGCCTGCCAGGTTCGCAGCCCCGGCCTCACTCAACGCCGCGAGTGAGACCGTGCCGGGGGTTGCGTTGACCACAATCTCGGCCATGGCCGCCGCCTGGGCGAAGGAACCCGAGCTAGCTGCCGGACCCGCCTGCGCCGCCCATTCCGTTCCTTTGGGATTGCCCGCTTCCCGGGAACCCATCATGACCTCATGGCCAACCGCCACCAGTTTGCTGGCCAATGCATGCCCCACCCTTCCGGTGCCAAGAACTGCGATTTTCATGCGTGCTCTCCTTTTCTTCGGCGCGGACATGCCCATTCTGCCTCTCGAGGCGCGGCCAGCACACCATAGACTGGAGGAATGACCGAGCAGAACCATGCCCTTCCCGACGCCGATTCCTTTGATCCTGCGGCCAGCTCCCTTGCCGGCCGTGTGGACAAGTCCGTCATGGACGAGCTGCTCTCCATCCGGTCCAGCATCGACAACATTGATGCCACCCTCGTCTTCCTCCTCGCGGAACGCTTCAAGGCCACCCAGAAAGTTGGAGTCCTCAAGGCGACCCACAAGCTACCGGCAGGGGATCCGGGCCGCGAATCCGCTCAGATCGCACGGTTGCGCAGGCTCGCCGAGGAAGCGCACCTTGATCCTGCATTCGCCGAGAAGTTCCTGAATTTCATCATCAGCGAGGTCATCCGGCACCACGAGGCAATCGCCGAAGACCACCAGGCATCCATCGCGCAGGCCTGAACACATGCCCGCAGAAACCGCGCAGAACCAGGTCACGGCGACGGCCCTGGGTCCTTGGCCCGGGACTGATCCCGCAGAGGCCGCACGTATCATCCGTGGCGAACTGGGCAATCCGCACCTGCCGTTCCTGGCTGAGCTCCCGGACCGTGGCGTTGGATCCGATCCCCTTGGCCGGACTGCTTCCTTGCTGGTTGAGCTGGCCATCGACGTGCAGCCCCACGGCTGGCGCCTGGTTGACCGCCCAGGGAAAGACCTGCGGCGTGCAAGGTCCGCGCTTGCCACCGACATCAACGTCCTGGCCGACATTGCCGGCTCCGAAGAATCTTCGGCGCAGGCACTGAAGGTTCAGCTGCGCGGTCCCATGAGCCTCGCAGCGGGCCTTTACCTGCACAACGGGGAGCGTGCCCTTCTTGACTACGGTGCCCGCAGGGACATTGCGGAATCCTTGGCGGCCGGCATCGCCGAACACATAACGAGGGTCCGAGCCGCAGTGCCGGGAGCCGAAGTGGTGGTCCAACTCGACGAGCCGGACATTGCTTCTGTGTTGGCAGGTACCATTCCCACCGCGAGCGGCTACCGTACCCTGCGGTCCATCCCTGGCGAAGAGGTCACGGGCGCCTGGCGGTTGGTGATTGACGCTCTGCGGGCAGCTGGAGTGGCCGAGACAGTAGTCTCCGTTCCGGAGATCGAGGCACCCATCCAGCAGATTCTGGCCGCCGGAGCCGACGGCGTCGCCCTTCCGCTCAAGGCGCTCACCACGCGCCAATGGGAACAGATTGCGACGGCGGTAGAGGACGGCAAGCGTTTCTGGGCCGGCGCTCTGGCCACTGACAATCCGCGGGCAACCTTGCCACGCACCGCCGAGGTGGTGGACACCGTCTGGCGGCCTTGGCGCCAACTCGGCCTACCGGCGTCGAGCTTGGGGGCCGTGCGTGTCACACCGTCGGACGGACTGGCCGGGTACTCGCCGTCCGTAGCCAAGGAGGTCCTGACCCGCTTGACCCAGCTTGCCGACGGATTGAACCAGCTCGCCCTCGGCTAGCCCCTTCCCAACTTCTTTTAGACCCGCCGTTCCCAGCGGTTCGGCTCGGCGTACCGGGGGAGCCCGACGGCGGCGGTGGCGGTCCGCGAGGCTGCCGCGCCATCCGTCCTCGGCAGCGAGGGCGCCAATCGGTAATCAAAGGAGCCCGCGTAAACAAGGACCAGGCCGATGTGTTTTTGGAGCACCTTCACCTGGATCCGATGTTTGTCTTCCGCCGCATCCCACCACTGCTCTGCGTAGGCCTTCGCATCGATGGCAGCCGGCAAGGCCAGCCTCAGGGGACCCAGGAACAAACGCGACGCGCCCGAGACCCCGCGAAGCCGCCCCTCAGGTGTGACATCCAAATCCAGCGCCGTGGCCAGTCGGCGGTAGCGGCCCAGGTAGTCGATGAGCCGGGTGCCGCCGTCGTTGCCGGTTTCCGCGACCGTGGTGTCATGGAACAGGCGGGTACGCCCGGGAAAGAAGATTTCACGCCGCGCCGTGAGGCTGGACCGTCCGAACGGATCAAGGTGTGCGTGGTTTTCGATGCGGAACGGAATGCGCTCGCCGTACTCCGGGAAGAAGGCCTGTTCCCCGGCAACCGCGGCCAAGAGCGGCCGGAGCCATTTCTGCCGGCAGCCGACCACATCGAACACTCCCTCGCCGATTCCGTATGATCCGGACCCCGGCGCAAGCGAGAAGTAGTCCTGGAGTTCAGGCTGCAACTGCCGGAACTTGCTGCCCAGCGCCAACTCGTAGATAGGTGTGCTCATGGTGGTTTCCTCGGTTGTGGGTGTTGGTTTGACAGCTCAGTGCCGGGCTGCGCTACAGACGGCCCGCAGCCTTCAGCCGAATGTACGCATCGGCCAGGCGTGGCGCTAGTTCAAGAGGTTCGGCGTCGACTACTTCTGCACCAAGCTGGCGCAGTTGGGCGCTGACTGCCTCGCGGTCAAGGAGGGCCCGCTCGGCGGCCGAGGCACGGAAGACCTGGCTCGCCGTCGTGCGTTCCTCCTTCATTCGCCCCAGCAGGGGGTCGCGGACCGATGCAACCAGCACGACGTGCTGCCTCACCAATTGCGCCACCAAGGGAATGAGTCCTTCCTCGGGGGCCCCGGCGTCGAGCGAGGTCAACAGCACAACCAGGGAACGGTGCGCGGAAACGGCCCGCACTTGGGCCGGGATCTGCGCCCAATCCATCTCGATCAGTTCGGCCTCGAGCGTCGCCATGGCCTGGACCAAGGAGCCGAGGAGATTGCCCTTGGCTGCCGAGTCCACGCGCCCGCGGACGCGTCGATCGAACGCGAAGAAGTCCACGCGGTCTCCGCCGCGCTCGGCCAGCACCGCGAGCAGGAGGGCGGCTTCCATCCCGGTGTCCAGGCGGGGCTCGTCGTCGATGCGTGCTGCCGCCGTGCGCGAGGTATCGAGCATGATCACGACGCGTCTGTCCCGTTCGGGGCGCCAAGTCCTGACGACGACGGCGGTGCGCCGCGCGGTCGCCCGCCAGTCGATGGAGCGCACGTCATCGCCCCGGACGTAGTCCCGGAGGGAATCGAACTCGGTGCCGGCTCCACGGATCTGGACTGCAGCCTTGCCGTCGAGTTCCCGCAGTTTCCGCAGCTTTGAGGGTAGGTGCCGCTTGGAGTGAAAAGGCGGCAGAACGCGCAGGTGGCCGGGGAGAATCACAGTTCGTTGCCTCGCTGCCAACCCGAGGGGGCCAATCGAACGGAGCGTGACATGCGGTGCCGTCAGGTCGCCACGCCGTGTGGGCCTGAGCCGGACTGACATTCGCCGCCGCTCACCAGCCGGGATCTCGACGCGCTGGACAGGGGCTATGGTCCCGGCGGAGGGTTGCCAAGCGTCACGCACCAGCCCTCGGAAGGTCCGGCGGTTGCCGTTCTCCAGCGTCAGTACAGATTCCGCCTCCGAGTGGAGGGTGACATTGCCCGGATCCTGGCGCCGCAGGGAAACCTTGGCAGGGGACGCGGCCAACAGGATGTCGGACAACATCAGGGCCAAAAGCCCGGCCGCAATGAGGAGTACCGTACCCCAGGCGGGGAACAGCAACAAGGGAGCCAACGCGGCGAATACCAGCAGCACAAAGCGGCCTGTGATAGCCATTCAGCACCCCCGGAGAGGCTTAAGGCGCGGCACCATCAGCGCGGAACGGGGACAGAAGCAAGGATGCTGCCCAGGACATCATCCACGTGGACGCCGTCCATCTGCGCTTCAGGGCGAAGCCCGACGCGGTGCCGCAGACATGGCAGGGACAGTGCCTTGACGTCGTCGGGGGTGACGAAGTTGCGTCCGGACAACCATGCCCAGGCACGCGAGGTGTTCAGCAATGCAGTGGCGCCACGAGGGGAAACTCCCAACTGGAACGACGGAGCGGCGCGCGTCGCCCGGACGACGTCCACAATGTAGCCGAGGATCTCGGGGGCCACCGTCACACCGGCCACGGCATCGCGGGCGTTTTGGAGTTCGACGGCGCCCGCCACCGGCCTGACTCCGGCCGCCAGCAAGTTGCGCGGATCAAAACCCTCCGAGTGCCTCCGGATCACTTCGATTTCCTCGGCGCGTCCCGGCAAGGGCATGGAGAGCTTGAGGAGGAAGCGGTCCAACTGGGCTTCCGGCAGGGGATAGGTGCCCTCGTACTCCACCGGGTTCTGCGTCGCGGCAACAATGAACGGCGATGGTAAGGGACGGGAAAGTCCGTCCACGGATACCTGGCGTTCCTCCATGGCCTCCAGCAGCGAGGCCTGGGTCTTGGGAGGCGTTCGGTTGATTTCGTCCGCCAGCATGATGTTGGTGAAGACGGGTCCTTCGCGGAAGGTGAATTCCGAGGTGTGCGAATCGTAGACGAGGGAGCCGGTGACATCGCCTGGCATGAGGTCCGGCGTGAACTGGACTCGCTTCGTATCCAGGCTGAGCGCGGTGGACAAGGCACGCACGAGCAGGGTCTTGGCGACCCCGGGTACGCCTTCCAGCAGGACGTGACCGCCGCAGAGCAACGCGATGAGCATGCCTGTCACCGTTGCATCCTGCCCGACGACGGCCTTGCCTACTTCGTGACGGACGTCCAGCAGGGCTTTGCGGGCGGGATCGGACTCCACAGAGTGCCGGACCGGCTGCTGCGCCGGCGGTCCCTGTGATGCCGGCCCCCCTGAGTAGCCGGAGTTCCCGTCGGTGAAGCTGTTTGCTTGATTGCTCATTGGGCTGTCGCCTCCTGCTCGAGTTTTTCGATGCTTTGTGCCCATCGGACCAGTTCGGATTCGGTGCCGGGCTGGTGGTCAAGCAGCATCCGGAGCTCCTGTGCCGGACGATCCACCTTTCGGGCCACCGCGTCAATGACGGCAGCTGCGCCCACCTCGGGGCCCAGCCGGAAGTGCCTGGCAAGCCTGGTCAGGGCGCCGGCCCGTAGATTGTCGGCTGCCCGGCCGACCGCCCGCGAGTCCTGGTACAACCGGGCGCGGCCTTCGGCCGTTTCTGCGGCTTTGACCACCACCGGTAACGGTTCGAACACGAGCGGACCGAGCCGCCGGCCGCGCCACAGCACGGCGAGCAGGGCGACGACCATCAGCCACAGGCCCAGGAAGCCCACCCACGGAGGCGCCAATTCATTGAGCGTAGCCGGCCTGCCGGCGGTGGGTACGTCTCCGAGCCCGGGGAGATACCAGACGAGATCCGGGGCAGGTCCAAGGGTACGGAAGGCCAATGCGGCGTTGCCTTCTTCCTGCAGCAGATCGTTGCTGATCATGGCCGCGCTGCCGAGAACCACCAGCCGTCCGTCCGCGCTGGCGGCGTACATCCCGCCGTCGCCGGTGCCTGGGCTGTAGCACATCGCGTCGGCTCCCTTGTAAAGGAACCCGTTCTTGCCGGAGACACGGCCTGCGACGAGTGGATCCGCTTGGCGACATCCTGCGTCCAATGTTGCCGTGCCGCTAGGAACCACGCCGGCGTGACGGATCCCGCTGCCCAGTCCGGTCAGGGTCCGGGGACCGGGAGACACCACCACTACGCGACCGGCTGATTTCAGCAACATGTGCAATTGGGCAGAGTCGAGATAGCCGTTGCGGTCGTACAGCAGGACGGTGGCGCCGGGTTTCCCTGCCAGGAACGAGGCTGTGGAGGCGAAGGAAGTGGATTCCGTGACCGTTACTCCGTGCTGTCGGAGGACTTCGGCGGCTGCCATGGCCCCGTCAGGGGCCGGATTGCGGGCAGACATGGGTGCCTTGTCCGTGTTGGCGGAATTTTGGGCCACGGTGAGGATGCCAAGCACCGCGACGATCGCTCCGATGATGATCCAGGCGATATGGCGTCTCAACCAGGCAAGCAGCCGGGAGGTCCACCGAAGCCTCTGGCCGTCCTGGGCCCTGTCCTGACCGTGTGTTCCGCCCGGCGCTCGGTCAGGGGTGCCACGTTCTTTGGTCTTGCCGGGAGCTGAAGTCATCGCGGCACCGCCAAACCGTTGCCTGCCGGACCGGCGAAATCAGGTTTCGTCGCCGACAATTCTGTGTCCAGTGCCAGGACGGCAGCGTGATCGGAAGGGGTGGTCGCTGCCTTGCCGTATTTCACCCCATCGAAGAGTCTGGCCGCCTGCTCAAGCCGCGAACCGGCGGTTGCGAACGCGCGCCCTAATTGGACAGCCGCCTCGTCCGCGGTCCGGCCGGCTTGGGTATCAATGATTGCGCGGTCCTCAGCCGAGCGAACCACCGCGCGGAACTGCTCGACAACGGCCGTCTGCCAGTCTCCACGGCCTGTTGCGGCAGACGCCCGCGCGCGGAAAACCTCGGCATTCACCGACGACCCGTCGTCGAAAACCTCCGCAGATTCCTTCCGGCGGGCGTTGAGCCGTGGCCTGACCACGATCACGGCAACCACGATGAGGACTACCGCCAACACTCCAATAAGGAGCATGCCGATGTTCGGCCCGCTGATGGAACCGCCGTTCAGGGAACGGAGCCATTCGACGAACTGGTTCCACATCTCATCGATCCAGCTGGGCTTGGCCGACGTGTATCGCGGCTTGGAGAGTTCCTCAACCGCCCATCGTTGGGCCTCCTCGCGGTCCGGGTCAACGGGAGGTTCGGAGGCAACGAAAAGATAGGCAAAAGGCGCGGATGCCGGGATCATCCTGTTGGCGAACCCTGGCCGGTCATTGGCGGCCATGATTGAGTGCCGGTGTGACGGGCCATGCTGCGGCCGGGAACGCCGTCGGGATCTTCTCCGGTCTCCAAAAGCCGCAGGAGCTCCACATCCAGGCCGTCACGTCGCATCCGCAAGTCCATGTAGATCAGCGCGGATACGGAAGTTTGGAACGCGAAGCCAACCGCACCTACGAGAGCCCCTACGACCGCAGAAACCACCAACAGGACCACCGTTGTCGTGGTCACTTGTCCGGCGCTCGGATGAGGCGAAAAGACGGCCGTCAATCCGCCGGATGCCAAGCTCACGGGAATCTGGATGACCTGCGCGATGACTCCCACCATGAAGCCAACAAGCAACGTGATGCCAAAGATCCGCCACCAATTCCTCGACGTAAGGGTCCACGAGCGACGAAGACCGGCGAAGACGCCGACTTCTTCTATGGTGACGGCGGCCGGGGCCACCATCAGCTTGGTGTAGACCCAGGTAGATACGACGACGGCGCCAAGTCCCAGGGGAAGGACCAGAAGCAGCCCGGCAGGTCCCATGCCAGTCAGGATGAGGGCGGCCAGCAAGAACAGGACCACGAAGAACAGCAATGATCCGGCCAGCAGGAGGGCAGCGAGGCCCACGAGGGGCCAGATGCGTGAGCGGGCCAGCGACCACATTTGCTTGAACCCGGTGGGGCGGTTCAGCGCAGACCTGGCGACGGGTATGGCCATGACGCCTTGGAGGATGGCGGCGAGTCCCATGGCGAGCAATGAGATACCCATGGCCCCGGCAAAGGCGCCAAGGATCGGGCCAAGATACCGCATCGCTTCGGACTGGCTCGTGAATCCGCCGACGGGAGGTTGTGCGATCCCGAGCATCCCCAGCGCGGCCACCCCGCTCAATGCGCCGATGATTGCCTGGACAATGAGTGCGGAACCGAACATGGTTTTGGCGTTCCGGCGGATGGTCTGGAAAGCGCCGTCCATGATCTCGCCGAACATCAGCGGCCGGAGGGGCACGATCCCGGGTTTCGGGGGAGCGACATAGCGGGGCTGGCCATAAGGCGGCGGACCGCCGGCTGGCCAGCGGGGATCAACCGGCGCGCCCCACGATTGCCCCGGATACTGTGGCGCGCCCCATTGTGGCTGGGCGCCCCATTGCGGCTGGGCACCGTGCGGTGGCGCGCCCCATTGTGGCTGGGCGCCCCACTGCGACCGCGGTTCCTGTTCAGGCCGGTCGCCCGGATCTGGCTGTGACACGTTTTCCTCCCCAAAAGATGCGGCCCGCAGCGGTGCACGGACCCGGAAAGGGACCGTTCGCTCCAGCCTATAGTTCCGCCGTCGTGCCTCATAGCCCAATCCGCCCGCCTTTTGCAGCACGCCATGCCGTGATCCGGCTCAACACGACAAAGGCTGGGCGATAAGGGAATATATAACTATGAAGGCACGCATCCTGGTAGTAGACGACGACGAAGCGCTGGCTGAAATGATCGGCATCGTGCTGCGGAACGACGGCTTCGACCCGGTGTTTTGCGCGGACGGAGGGCAAGCGCTCGAAGTTTTCCGTTCTTCAAAGCCGGACCTGGTGCTGCTTGACCTGATGCTGCCCGGTTCCGATGGCATCGAAGTGTGCCGGCAGATTCGTGGGGAGTCCGACGTTCCCATTGTCATGCTCACCGCCAAATCGGATACCTCCGATGTTGTCCGCGGCCTTGAATCGGGTGCCGACGACTACGTGCCAAAGCCCTTCAAACCGGCCGAACTCGTGGCACGGGTCCGCGCCCGACTGCGCCCGGGAGACCAGAAAGCACCGGAGACCCTGCGGATTGCAGATGTCACCATCGACGTCGCGGGCCACTTGGTGACGCGCGGCGGAGAGCGGATTTCGCTGACACCCTTGGAATTCGACCTGTTGGTTGCCCTGGCGCGCAAGCCTTGGCAGGTCTTCACCCGCGAACTGCTCCTTGAGCAGGTGTGGGGCTACCGCCACGCCGCCGACACCAGGCTGGTCAACGTCCATGTCCAGCGGCTGCGGTCCAAGATCGAACGTGATCCGGAAGCCCCCGAAGTTGTATTGACGGTTCGTGGTGTCGGATATAAAGCAGGCTCCTGAGTCTTCCTCCGGTGAGCCCGGCACTGACCAAGAAGCGGCATCGGCAGAGGTCAAACACCCCGTTGCAGGACATCCTGTCCCGGAACACACCGACGCCCGGGCACTAAACCTCCCTTGGATCCTGGATCGTACTCGCATCTGGACCCGCCGCGCCCTGATCCTGGCACTCCGCGTGTCTCGGCTTGTGGTGACCGGACTTCGCCACATTCGTCCGGGAATCCGGTATTTGTGGCGCGCCCTGCTGCGCCGTTGGCGCCGCTCGCTTGAATTCAGGACCGTTGCCGTGACGATCGTGCTGTCGGTCGTTTCGTTTGCGCTGGTCGGGGCGTACCTCTCAAACCAAATAGCGAACAACCTGTTCCAGGAGCGTCTGAAGCAAGCCGAATCTGAGAGCCGCTACTACGTCAAGCAGGTCCAGGACACCTTCGACGGTTCACAGGCCAACGATCAATCAAGCGTCATCACGCTCGTCTACGACACCCTCAAGGCAGTCGAGGGCAACGGTTCGGTCATCCAGCGGCGATACGTCTTCGAAGCAATGCCCGAACAAACCAAGCCGCGCAACCGCTGGGTGGAATCGCGGGCGTCGGATCAATTGACGGTGCGCGTCATCCCCCTGGCGCTCCGCAAATCGGTCCAGGAATCGGGCAAGGACCAGTACTGGGCTTCCACGGAGTTCCCGGTCGGCAACCAAGACCACCCTGGCATCGCCGTCGGAAACAAAGTCACCTTCAACGGCACCGTCTACGAGCTCTATCTCCTCTACGACTTGGATACCGCCCAACAAACGCTGGACGAAATCCAGAATGTCCTGTGGGCGGGTGGGGCTGCGCTCATCCTGATGATCGGCGGCATTGCCTGGTACGTGACCAGGAACGTGGTGAGCCCGGTGAGCCACGCCGCCGTCGTCTCCGAAAAGCTGGCCGCCGGCCAGTTGCAGGAGCGCATGGTGGTCAAGGGCGAAGATGAGGTGGCGAGGCTGGGTGCCTCCTTCAACCACATGGCCGCGAGCCTGCAGGAACAAATTACGCAGTTGGCCACCCTGTCCCAGATGCAGCAGCGATTCGTTTCCGATGTGTCGCATGAATTGCGGACCCCTCTCACGACCGTCCGGATGGCAGCAGAGGTGCTGTTCGACGCGCGGGATGACTTCGACCCCATCAACAAGCGCTCAGCCGAACTCCTCTACTACCAAGTGGAACGCTTCCAATCCTTGCTCTCTGACCTGCTGGAGATTTCGCGCTTCGACGCCGGTGCTGCTGTCCTGGACTCCGAGCCCACGGACATACTCCAGGTGGTATCCCATGTCATCGACAGTGCCTCACCGGTCGCCGCGGAGTACGGCTCGGAGGTGCGTCTCAACTCCCGCCACAAACGCATCATCGTCGACATGGATTCCCGCCGGATCGATCGCATCCTTCGGAACTTGCTCCTCAACGCCGTTGAACATGGCGAGGGGAAACCCGTCAATATCTCTGTCGCAGCCAACCATGATGCGGTCGCTGTCTCAGTGCGTGACTTCGGCATAGGGATGAGTCCGGCCGAGGCCGCACGGGTGTTCGATCGCTTCTGGCGTGCCGATCCCGCGCGTGCCCGGACAACCGGCGGCAGCGGCCTTGGACTTTCCATCGCAGCGGAGGACACCAAGCTCCACAACGGTTGGCTTCAGGCTTGGGGCCGCAAAGGATCCGGGTCCAACTTCCGCTTGACCTTGCCCCTCAAAAAGGGAGGCGCCATTGTGAAATCCCCGCTGCAGCTTGAACCGGCGGATATCCATTTGCCCGGCGCCGCCCCCGAGCGCCAAATGCTCGTCTTGGATGCGGGCGAGGCGTCGCCGGAGCAGGGTTCCACAAGATCGACGCCGAATGGTCCTTCGGCGGTGCCCGTGGCGCTTCCTCCGGCCTTGCCTCCGGCCGGCAAGGCCGGTACCGACAAAACGGGGGGAACCGCACCATGAGTTTCCGACGCTCACACTTGCCCCGACGCCGGTATCTGTTGAGGGCCACAACCGCCATTCTTGCGATCCTCGTGGTAGTCCTCAGTTCCTGCGCGCAAATCCCACGGTCCGGGCCCGTGGGAAAGAGCAAGGACGAAAGCGCGGGCAACCCGAACGCTCCCGTCTTCTTCCCTCCGCCGCCACACACCGGAGCCAGCCCGGTGTCAATCATTGAAGACTTCTACGGCGCCGGCAGCGGGTACGAAGGCGACTACGCGGTGGCCCGCCAATACCTTACTCAGTCGCTGTCCGTCAGCTGGAAGTCCGACAAACGCACGCTCGTCTTCCGCAAGGCGACAGTCGTCAAAACCGGCGTGGAAAATGAGTTCAAGTACCAGCTCGACCTCGCTTACGCGGTCGACGCCGACGGCGTTGCCACGCAGTTTCCAGAAGGAACCATCGAGACAATTCCGGTGACTTTGGAACAGGTCGACGGCGAGTGGCGGATCTCGGCCGTTCCTGATGGTACTGCGATCCCCGAAGAGACCTTCAAAGTCATCTATGCGGCCCAACCCATCTATTTCTACGACCCTACGTTTACGTATGCGGTTCCGGATATCCGCTGGTTCATCAAGAAGAACACCGTCAAGGCGATGACCAGCGCCTTGCTTGCCGGCCCGGCGCCATACCTGCGGGGCGCCGTCGTCAGCGCTTTCCCATCGGGCATGAAGCTGGCTAGGGAATCGGTGCCCGTCGTTTCGGGAGCAGCCCAAGTTGACCTGTCAGCGAAGGAACTCGTCGACGCCTCTGCCGAAGACAGGCAGCGCATGCAGAATCAGCTGGCGCTGACGTTCCGCAGCCAGTCAGATGTGGTAAACGTGCAGCTCCGGGCTGACCAGGATCTCGTCCGGGTGGAAGACAATGGCTCGGTCCTGCCGCCGGTGCTGGAGAAGAATGCACCTGCCCGTCAGATCGCAGTCAGCAACAATGAACTGGTGCGCTACGAGAACAACAGAATCTCGACCCTCCCGGACATGCAGCCGGTGGCCGGACTGGACCCGAGGGCTCCCGCCGAGTCCCCGACATCCCAGGCGGTGGCCTTCCTCAACGACGCTGGAACCGTCCTTTATTCGATCATTCCTGGCCAGCCCGCCCGTCAGTTGACAACCAGGACCACCTTGAGCCACCCCTCCTTCAGTCCGCAGGATTGGGTCTGGACGGCAGGGCCGGGAGCCAGCGGCGCCACCGAGGTCGTGGCATTCAAACCATCCAACGTTGCGCAAGGCCAGCCTGTCCCCACCGTGACCATGGCGCCCGGATGGCTGGCCGGACGCGTGGTGAGGGATTTCCGTATATCCCGCGAAGGGACGCGCGCACTGGTCATCTCCGAAATGAATGCCAAGTTATCCGTGCAAGTGACCGGCATTGTCCGCAATCCCGACGGCACCCCCAAGGATCTGACCGCCCCGATTACCTTGATTTCTTCAGCCCCCGCCGATCAAGGGGTTTGGGTCAATTCCACGACGGTTGCCGTGATGAAGGCCTCATCCAGTCAAAACGTCGTTCCCGAGCTGCTGTCCCTGACATCCAGCCAGCCGCAGCTGTTGCCGGCGTGGCCGAGCCTGACCACCATCAGTGCCGGCAACGGCCCCGACCAGATATTTGGACAGTCGGCCGCCGGAGTGTTCCAGCGGGTGGGCAATGGCTGGGAGCTGCAACTCAAGGGTCCGGTGGACCCGGCTTTCCCGGGCTAGTCGTCACTGTCGTCAACTTCTCCACGTAGTCTGTGTCCACAAAGCCTGGTTCTCCACATAAGCGCCTTCGCTGCTGTTGGCGGTGGGCGGGAAGCCGGATGCTTGGGGAATGGGGAATGACAACAGGCCCTGCCGCGTGCGTGACCCCGATCTTGTTTTCCGGGGCCACGCCGCGCGTCATCGGGGATTTCATCCTGCCCGTTTGATGCGGTTCGCACAGGCCCTGGACGACGCCGTCACCGAGTTGCTGGCCATTCTGGCTCCCGTGGAGTGTGTGTGCTGTGGTGCCGAGGACTCGGCTCTTTGCGGTGCTTGTGCGAGGCAGCTGCGTCTTTTGTGCAAGCGGCCTTTCCGCGCTGAAGGGCAAGCGCCGGCCTTGCTTACCGTGGATGGCGCCGTGCTCCTGCCTGTTGTCGCGGCGGGCCACTATCGGGACGAACTTGCACAGGTCCTGTTGTCTTTCAAGCATCTGGGCCAGGGACAGCTGGCTTCAACACTCGCCCCTGCTTTGGGGAAGGCCATTCGGGCAGCCGTCGGATACCGGGTGGATATCTGTGTGGTGCCTGTTCCCAGCAGCAACGCGGCCTTCCGGCGCCGCGGATTCAGCCCGGTCCATCTCCTACTCGGTCATTTGCTGCGCCGGGGTGCCCTGCCAGGCCTGGAAGTGGAGGATGCCTTGAAGAAGGTGAGACCCGGGATAGCATTGCAGGCCCTCGTCCCTGCAATGCTGGCCCGGTTCCTGGGTGTTGCGGACAGCATTGCGGGAAATGCCTCGCGCTGAGTCGACGCCTTCCATCGGGCAGATCCCGCCCAACCGGCCGGCGTTGGCGTGCGCGGGCCAGGAAGCGGACAAAAGGGCCTGGGCCGTGGAGACCGCGCACGTCGAGTCCGCGGCTCCATGACTGTCCGGCTGTTCCGGGAACGGGCGTTGGAGGGCAGGGCATGCATCATCGTCGACGACGTCCTCACCACCGGTGCCACCCTGGCTGAAGCGGCCCGGGCAGTGACGGCCGCGGGCGGGACGGTGTGTGGCGCGGTTGTCCTTGCGGCTACTAGACCACCGGCCGGCAACGAGCTCGCCTAGATGCGCCCGAGCGGTGGTGCACATCGACTCAAACAAAAAATAAGTGACGAAAGGGTGAATTACCCGTGGCGATGAACTAACGTCGGTTATGGGTACCAAGAACAGATGTACCTGTCGATAGCGGCTCGGAAAGGGGCTCGACTGTCCGTCAGATCAGCCCCGAGAAGCGCCCTTATCGTGTCACCGAGTTGTTTGGAGGGCACCATGGAGTTCATGATCAGCGGCCGTAATCTGACCGTTTCGGATCGCTTCCGCGAGTATGCAGGCGAGAAGATTTCAAAGATTGAATCGCTTGGGGACAAGGTCCAGAGGGTTGACGCGAAGGTTTCAAAGGAAACCAACCCGCGCCAGACACCGGGCCAGCTCACGGTGGAAGTAACAGTTCTGGGCCGGGGCCCTGTGATCCGGGCCGAAGCGAGCGCCGCTGACAAGTTTGCCGCCTTTGATCTCGCCTATAGCAAGCTTCTGGAAAGACTCCGCCGGGCCAAGGACCGCAAGAAAGTCCACCATGGCCGCCACACGCCCAAAGCCGTCCGTGAGGCCACCGCGGCGCTCGAGCCCGCCAGCGCGAGCGAACCCATCTACATAGAGGCCAGCAATAACCAGACGCCAACGACGCCACCGGTGGAGACCTCGCCCTACGACGTCGACAACGACATCCCAGCGGGCGATTCCCCGGTCCTGATTCGTCGCAAGGTCTTCCCCGCCGCTTCGCTCACCCTTGATGACGCGGTGGACAACATGGAATTGGTGGGCCACAATTTCTACCTGTTCGTGGACAAGGAAACCAACACCCCGTCGGTTGTCTATCGTCGCCGTGGCTGGACATATGGGGTAATCACCCTCGACTCCACGTGCGAACCAGGAGACGAAGCCGTGGAGGAAAAGATCCACGCTTACCGCTCGAATGACCAAGCTGCCACAGCCTAGGCAACATTCGCATCTCCCATGAAAGGACTGGCATGGCCGCTTCGCTGAGCCTGTTGCAGGCACGGCGGATTGCATTGGCAGCCCAAGGACTGGACAAGGAACGGCCCACCGGCCCCGTGACTTCACGGACGGTGGGCCGCGCCTTTGCCCGGCTCCAGGTGGTGCAGATCGACTCGGTCAATGTCCTGTCACGCAGCCATTACCTCCCTTTTTTCTCCAGACTCGGCAACTATGACCGAAGCATCCTTCATGTGATGTCCGGGCGAAGTCCGCGGCGCATGATGGAGTATTGGGCGCACGAGGCCAGCTTCATCCGCCCGGAACACTTTCAGGACCTGCTGCTCTGGCAAAACCGTTCCTGGGTCGGCGCGGCCCATCTGGAGAGCGGAATCCGCGAGGAAATGGCTGGCCGTATCCTCGATGCGCTCGCAAGCGGGCGCCCCATGACGGCGGCCCAATTGACCGCGCACGTGGGGCACGAGGAAGAACGGCAGCACGACAACTGGGGTTGGAATTGGAACCTGGTCAAACGGGTCTTGGAGCACTTGTTTGAAGAGGGACTCGTCACGGCTGCGTCGCGGACGGAGCAGTTCGAGCGGCGGTACACCCTGACGTCGACGGTTCTGCCTCCGGGATTGCCTGCGGTCAAAGGCCGCATGGGGGGTTTCCAAGACGGTGGTGCCGATCTGTCGGCGGCGGCCATGGACCGGCTGATCGACGCAGCAGCCCGGGCTCATGGGATCGGAACAATACGTTGCTTCGCCGATTACTTCAGGACGCCGGTGAAGGCTGCTGCAGCGTCGCTCAGCAGGCTCGTTTCGGCCGGGCGCCTGGAGCCGGTCACGGTGCATGGCTGGGACCGGACGGTGTATCGGCACGTGGACGCCCGGCTTCCGCGCACTGCTACCGGCCGGGCCCTGCTCAGCCCGTTTGACTCCCTGGTTTTTGAGCGCAGAAGGCTGGAGGAACTGTTCGGCTTCCATTATCGGATCGAAATCTACACACCGGCGGAGAGGCGCAAGTTCGGCTACTACGTCCTGCCGTTCCTGCTCCGCGATGCCCTGGTCGCCCGTGTAGACCTCAAAGCCGACCGCTCAGCCAAGCAGCTTCTGGTGCGTGCCGCACACGGTGAACCGGACGCCCCGGCGGACACCGCCGTCGAGCTCTTTGCGGAGCTGCGGCTCATGGCCGATTGGCTCGGGCTCGACGACGTCGTCGTTTCACCGAGCGGCGATCTCTCCTCAGCGCTGGCCTCGGTAGCGGCCCGAAACTGAATTCTGCTGGCGTCCCCAACCGCGGACGACGCCCGGCTCTCCGCTCTCAGGGAAACGAGGCCGCGAGGTCATGGTCTCTCCCGTAGACTGAAACCGCCAGAATTCGGCAGCTTGAGACTGGGAGCAACTTTACGTGGCATCACTTATCGAAAAACTTCTCCGCACGGGTGACAAAAAAACCCTGAGGCAACTGCGGACCTATGCCGATTCCATCAATGCCCTCGAAGACTCTTTCAAGACCTTCTCCGACGCCGAATTGCGCGAGGAGACCGATAGGCTCCGTGCCCGTCACGCGGACGGTGAGCAGCTGGACGAGCTCTTGCCGGAGGCGTTCGCGGCTGTGCGTGAAGCCTCTTCCCGCACGCTTGGCATGCGCCACTTCGATGTCCAGCTCATGGGTGGGGCCGCTCTTCACCTCGGCAATATCGCCGAGATGAAGACCGGTGAAGGCAAGACCCTCGTGGCCACTGCTCCCGCCTACCTCAATGCCCTCACAGGCAACGGTGTGCACGTCGTCACAGTCAACGACTACCTCGCCGAATACCAGTCCGAACTCATGGGCAGGGTCTACCGTTTCCTGGGTCTCAGCAGCGGGTGCATCCTGTCCAACCAGGATCCATCAGTGCGCCGGCAGATGTACGCGGCGGACATCACCTATGGCACCAACAACGAATTCGGTTTCGACTACCTGCGCGACAACATGGCGTGGGACGAGTCCGAGCTCGTACAGCGCGGCCACAACTTCGCGATTGTCGACGAAGTGGACTCCATCCTCATCGACGAGGCCCGTACACCGCTCATCATTTCCGGACCTGCCCAAGGCGACACGAACCGCTGGTACAGCGAATTCGCCAAGGTCGTGATGCGCCTACAGCCCGAAACCGACTACGAAGTCGACGAAAAGAAGCGCACCGTCGGCGTCCTCGAAGCCGGCATCGAGAAGGTCGAGGACTACCTCGGCATCCAGAACCTCTACGAATCCGCCAACACTCCGCTCATTGGCTTCCTGAACAACGCCATCAAGGCCAAAGAGCTCTTCAAGCGGGACAAGGACTACGTCATCCTGGACGGCGAAGTCCTCATCGTCGATGAGCACACCGGCCGCATCCTTGCCGGACGGCGTTACAACGAAGGCATGCACCAGGCCATCGAGGCCAAGGAAAACGTCGAGATCAAGGCTGAGAACCAGACCCTCGCCACGGTGACGCTGCAGAACTACTTCCGCATGTACTCCAAGCTCTCGGGCATGACCGGTACCGCTGAGACTGAAGCCGCCGAGTTCATGAGCACGTACAAGCTTGGAGTGGTGCCCATTCCCACTAACCGGGATATGCAGCGCATCGACCAGTCGGACCTCGTGTACAAGAACGAAATCGTGAAGTTCGAAGCCGTCGTCAAGGACATCGCGGAGCGCCACGAAAAGGGCCAGCCCGTCCTCGTTGGTACCACCAGCGTGGAGAAGAGCGAATACCTTGCCAAGCTGTTGGCCAAGGAAGGCATCCGCCACGAAGTCCTGAACGCGAAGAACCACGCGCGCGAAGCCGCCATCGTCGCTCAGGCGGGACGCAAGGGAGCAGTCACAGTCGCTACCAACATGGCTGGCCGCGGCACTGACATCATGTTGGGCGGCAACGCCGAGTTCACGGCCATCGCCGATCTGGCAAAGCGCGGCCTGGACCCCGAGGAGAACTCCGAGGAATACGAGGCCGCGTGGCCTGAGGCGTTTGAAGCCGCAAAGCAGGCAGTCAAGGACGAGCATGAGGAAGTGCTTGAACTTGGGGGGCTCTATGTATTGGGAACGGAACGCCACGAATCCCGTCGAATCGACAACCAGCTCCGCGGACGCTCGGGCCGCCAAGGTGACCCGGGGGAGTCCCGTTTCTACCTCTCGCTGACCGATGACCTCATGAGGCTCTTCAACTCCGGTGCCGCCGAGCGCCTCATGAACAGCTCTGTGCCGGACGACGTCGCCCTGGAATCCAAGCTCGTGTCCCGTGCAATCGCTTCGGCCCAGGGGCAGGTTGAAGGGCGAAACGCCGAGCAGCGCAAGAACGTCCTCAAGTACGACGACGTCCTGAACCGCCAGCGTGAAGCCATTTATGGCGACCGACGGAGGATCCTCGAGGGAGACGACCTGCACGAAAAGGTCCAGTTCTTCCTGGAAGACACCATCAATGCCCTCATCGATGCCGCAACTGCGGAGGGAACCGGCGATGATTGGGACTTCCACCAGCTATGGACCAACCTCAAGACGCTGTACCCGGTGACGGTCACGTCCCAGGAGATCATTGACGAAGCCGGTGGAAAGTCCCGTGTTTCCGTGGAGTTCCTCAAGAACGAGATCCTTTCGGACGCCCAGCTCGTCTACAAGGAGCGGGAGGAAGCCATCGGCTCGGAGAACATGCGCGAGCTGGAACGCAGGGTTGTCCTTTCGGTCCTCGGACGCAAGTGGCAGGAGCATCTCTACGAGATGGACTACCTCAAGGAGGGCATTGGCCTCCGTGCAATGGCCCAAAGGGACCCCCTGGTCGAGTACCAGCGCGAAGGGTTCATGATGTTCCAGAGCATGATGGAGGCCATACGCGAGGAGAGCGTCGGCTTCCTGTACAACCTGGAGGTCGAAGTCACGCCCGCCGAGGACGTCGTGGTCGTGGATGGCAGCCCCGAAGGCGTTCACGTGGAACATCACGATCCGCAAATCCACGCGGCTGGCCTCGAAGCTCCGGAGAAGCCTGTTCAACTGCAGTACACGGCGCCCGGTGAAGACGGCGCTAGCCAGACCCGGGTAGAAGGTCGGTCCTCGGGACGCTCAGGCAACCCCGCCAAGGCCGCCGCCGAAGACAAGCAGCGCGGGACCAGCAAGAAGAAGCGTCGCTAACCAGATCGCTGCAAGACACGCGGAGCTGACAGGCACGTGTGGCTCCCAGGCACACACTGCGAAACGGAGAAGGACCGGAACAGCGGTTCCGGTTCTTCTCCGTTTCCATTGCCGATCTTGGCGGACTCCGCCTCAGCCGATTTCGAGGGCAGTGACCTTCCACACCCCATTGTTTCCTTCAAGCCTCATGGCTACGGCGCGGGAGCGTAGTTCTTCAGAGACGACCAAGCTGGCCTCGTAGACGCCTTCCTTCACGGCGCAGACACGAACCGAACGGACCACCGGATTGCGGTGAAGCCGTGACCGCCCAGCCTGGGCACGGGCTGCATGGGCACGCGTCAGCGCGGCCCGGTGCTGGAGCGCGGTGAGGCATCTGGGGTCAAGGGACCGTGAGAGCTGTTGGGCAGGACGCGTGCCGGCAAGGACTTCGACCGCGGCTTGGGCGATGCTGCGGGCCAGCGTGCGCATTTCCCCATCAAGGCTGACCACGTCGGCCACTTTGCGGGCAGAAGACAGCCCCTTGCCGGACGAACGGCGTACCCGGCCCATGGCGCTCGATGAGACCGCGGACGAGGGAGGAACGATTCGTGGCGAAGTCACCTTCCGGGTCGCATCGGGCAGGGCATGGATAGCTGATGTTGCGCTCATGAAATTCCTCGGTTGAATCGGTCGGTTGCTAATGGATGGCGGGTTGGCTGCGGAAGGCGTGGTCAGGGCCGTTCAGCCACGGGGTGGTGGTTGGAGAATCTGACCCGGGACTAGGAGCCCGGGGTCGTCTCCGATGACATGTCGGTTCGCGGCGTACCACTTTGGCCAGTGGAGGGCAATGTCGACGTCGCTGGCCATCGGTCCAAGCTGCCGCGCGGCAATTGACCACAGTGAATCTCCCTGGTTCACCACAACCGGGTGCTGACCTGGCGAGGCTTGCTTTTCCGCCGTTCTCTGCGGCAAGGACCCCAGGAGGCCGGGTTCAGTAGCAGGCGCTCGGGGTTGCCAGCGCGGTTCGATCTTCGAAGGATCGGACTCAATCGATGGCAGGGTGGAATCGTACGTAGACGGGACTGGGGCCGGTGCCCACTGGGCGGTAATGCCGCTGGATGGTGTTGTCCCGTCATCCGGGCTCCACGCAGGTTCAACCGGTGCCGGGGCCGCATTCGCCAGCGGAATTCCCACGAGGTTTAGGCCGAGAATTGCCACAGCCAGCCTGCGCATGAAGGCGGGGCTGAGCTTTGCGGTGGTGCTGACGCTGCGGCCCTTGCCCGATTGCTGGAGGACTGCGGCGGCAACGGCCAGGAGAAATGCAGCAATCCACCAAGCGACGATCGCCAGACCGACGCCCGTTGCCGCAAGTCCCAGGAGATCTTCAAACATCGGTGTCTGGTGACGCCCTGCTGCAGTGTGCCATCGGTCGGTCAAGTTCAGTCCGGTGGCAGCGAGCGAAAGTCCGAGAATCAGAATGGCTACTGCCATTGCAGCGTCGTTCCGGATGGTTGTCATGGTCTGTTCCATGGGTTCCCCTTACCCAATTGGTGTCATTTGATGAAGTTTAATAAATCTTGAACCATTTTGATCACATAAGGCATCACTTGTCTAGAAGTTGAGTCTCGAGGATGGAAAATTTGACCCGCTGAGGGTGCCCGCTTACGCTGACGCAATGCGTTGGGATGCTCTGTTCGAAGACATGGAGGCGCAACTAGCCTCTGAACACCTGCTGGGACTTGAGTCCGAGATCTCAGAGCGGGCCCGAGTGGAGATCGCCGGAATCGAGGTCTCTGACAGGTTGCGTGGAGCAATCGGCAGGAAGATTGATGTGACGCTTCGCTCGGGGACGCTTGTGTCCGCGGCCCTGAGCCATGTCGGGAGCGAGTGGATGGTCCTGGACGAGGGGCGCCACCAGTGGCTGGTGCCGCTAGCGGCAGTACTGACGTATCAAGGTCTTGGCCGCCAAGCGCACGCAAGCCAATCGAAGGCGGCGCAACGCCTTGGCTTGGCCAGCGCACTCCGCATGTTGGCCCGGGACAGGTCCGAACTGGCAGTCCATCTCCTCGAGTCAACGTCGGGGGAGAGGGCAATGCACGGCGTCGTTGACCGCGTGGGCAAGGACCATTTTGATCTCGCCGTCATGATGCCGGGCGAAGTTCGCCGGTCCGGCAACGTTGTCTCCGTGGCGACAGTTCCGTTCCGGTCCCTTGCTGCACTGCGATCACTGCGGGGCCAGGACCTCTAGCTCGGGCGGCGACTCTCCGGCGCCTTCATACTTTCGGTGCTTGAGCAGCCCTTGGTGCTTGGGAGTTTTTGGGTGCTTGCCGGTGGTCAGGAGGACTTGGATTTGGCCTCTTGGATCATCCTGCTGGCCTCGGCATAGCGTTCCTCGATGTACTGCTCCAGCATCTTTTCTTCGACGCGCCACTGACCCCTGCCACCTACCTGAATGGCTTTGAGTTCTCCGCTTCGCACCAGGGCATAAGCCTGTGGTGAGTTGATTTGAAGCTGTTCGGCGACATCAGCCAAGGTGAGGAATCGGGGCATGCCTCCATTTTGCCACTGTTGAATCCATTTGCTGAGGTTATCCACAGTTTGACGTGATTTGACGCACTTGACTTTTGGAATCTGCCTGCATGCCGTCAGAATGAGGCCACTGAAGGCTACGGCCGACGAACTACGCAATTTGGGGAGCAGGGTGAGTGCAACTACCGCGGCCGCTGCAGCGCGGCTCAAGAAACCGTCATGGAGGGATCCGCGCCTTTTGGTAGGGATTCTATTGGTCCTGGCATCGTTGGCTGGAGTCATCGCCCTCGTTGGAACCGCGGACCGCACTATCCAGGTGTATGCGGCGCGCGAGCCGATTGCCGTGGGTCAGAGAGTCAGCAAGGACGATCTTGCGGTCGTCAAGGTGCGGCTAGACGATGTCGAGTCCAGCTACGTGACTCTGGCGGATGGCCTGCCCGAAGGGAGGGTCGCCGTCCAAAGAATCGCCAAGAATCAACTTGTCCCGCAGGAAAGCCTGGGAGCGGCCGATACGCTGAACCGCAAGCCTGTTGCGATCTCGATTCAGGAGTCCCTGCCTTCCCAGGCTGTAGCTGGATCCCGCGTGGACGTCTGGGTTTCGCTCCCTGACGCTCGTAACGGCTTCGGCACGCCGCAGCTATTGTTGCCCAGCGCGGAAATCGCCCAGGTTACCGAGGGCGCTTCCACGCTCGGCGCGTCCAAGGAGAAGGTAGTGCTGGTACTTGTGACCGACGAGCAGATGCCGAAACTTCTTGGCGCACAGGCGAACAAAGCGAAGGTTGCCGTGGTCTGGAACCCGGGCGGCGGCGGCAAATGAATATCCCCGTTGTCACCGTCGGGCAGTCACAGGAAGATTTGGTAGGGGGACTCGAGCGGCTCCACGGGCCGGTAACGGTCGTCCGCCGGTGTGGTGAACTCGCCGAACTGCTGGCCGCGTGCCAAAGCGGTCTCGCGCGTGCAGCGGTCGTAGCCGAAGGTACTGAGGAGCTGACGGCGTCGCTGGTCGACCGGCTGGCGGCCGTCGGCGTGTCCATTGTTGCCCTGAGCGACGACTCGGTGGAGGTGGCCCGCCTGCGCGGTCTCGGCGTCGTGACAGCGTCGTTGGGGGTGGATTCTGCGACGCTGGCTTCCAGTATCTTCGATTCAGTAGCCCAACTGTCCGGGCAGGGGAGCCGACGCCCGGGGGAGCGGGATTCCGGTTATGCGGACACGGCCGCGGAACTCCGCCCATCCGATGTTGAGGAAGCAGCGGAACCCGCGCCTGCAGGGGCCGGCCGGATCATCGCGGTCTGGGGACCCACTGGAGCGCCGGGCCGAACGCTTGTGGCCGTCAACATCGCCGCAGAACTCGCGGCCGAAGGTAAGCCCGTGATCCTTGTGGATGCGGACAGCTATGGGGCCAGCGTCGCGGCCTCGCTGGGCCTGCTAGACGAATCCGCCGGATTGGCGCAGGCCTGCCGGTTGGCCGACCAGGGGCTTCTGGACGCTGAATCCCTCAAGCGGATAGCCGCGCCTGTCTTCACCAGGTCGGGGAGCTTCCGCGTTCTTACAGGCATCACGCGGGCGGACCGGTGGACTGAACTCCGTGCCTCTGCCCTCTCCTCGGTGCTCGAACACGCCATGGACATTGCCGACATCGTTGTGGTCGATGCAGGATTTTGCCTTGAGGCCGATGAGGAACTCAGTTTTGACAGCATGGCACCCCGGCGCAATGCCGCCACTCTTCGCAGTATCGAACTGGCGGACACCGTGTACGCGGTGGGCGCAGCCGATGCCATCGGGGTTCCACGACTCGTGCGTGGCCTTGCAGAGCTCGAACGGGCAGTCCCGCAGGCGGCTCCCCTCGTGGTTTTGAACAAGGTCCGGGCAGCATCGGCGGGCCGGTCACCTGAACGCGAGCTTCGCGACGCATGGGAGCGGTACGGACCTGGCTCTGGCATCGAGGTGTTCCTTCCGTCCGACACTGAAGCCTGCGACGCCGCATTGCTATCCGGTGCCGTGCTCCTCGAAGCAGCGCCCGAATCTGCCTTGCGGCACGCAATCGCCAGATTGGTCTGTGCACCTGGCCAGCAAAACAGCAAATCCTCTGTCATTTATTCCAGAGCAAGGCGACGGCTAAAGCGTTAGGCTCGCCATGTGGGCTGCAAGGACGCAGCAATCGAGATGTGATGGAGGCGTTTGTCGATGTCGTCAGGATCCAGCGTGGAGGATCGTTCCAAACCTGCAGTAGTCCGTGAAGGATTCTTCGGTGACTATTACGAGCATCTCGCAGAGGAGGATGCCCGCAGATACGCTGCCGAGCAACTGACCTCAAGGGCAGAAGCGCACCGGGAAGTCGGGAAGAGCCGCAAACCGGGCACTGCCAACGTCAAGATCGCCAACGAGGCAGATCGCAGCATTCTGTACATCGCTACCGATGACATGCCTTTTCTCGTGGATTCGGTGAATGCCGAGCTCGTACGTCAGAACTGCGCCATCCGGCTCGTCATGCACCCGCTCTTCGTGGTTTCGCGTGATCACCTGACGGGCGATATCTCCGCCATCGCCCGGGTGCCTTCCAACATAGGTATCTCGAGCGGTGACACTGCAGCGATGCCGAATGTCGCCCACCTCATCGCGCAAGGCGACAACGTCTCCCATATGGAGTCCTGGATCGCAGTCGAGGTTGACAGGGTGGCGGACGACTTCCAGAAGGAACTCGTAGACGGAATCCACCGCGTCCTCAACGACGTCCGCGCCGCCGTCGAAGACTGGCCCAAGATGCGCACCAAGGCGCTGGAACTGGCATCGTCCCTGGACAGGGTGGCGCACCCCGAAGACATCGCCGAGCTCAGGCAAGCGCAGGACCTCCTGCGCTGGTTGGACAACGGCAATTTCACGTTCTTGGGTTACCGGGAATACGACCTCATCACCGAGAACGGTGAAGACGTCCTTGAGTTGCGGGAAGCGAGCGGCTTGGGACTCCTGAGGGCAGGGGACCACCCGCATCAAATCCAGCACCTCACCGACGCCGGACGCAGGAAGGCCCGCGAAAAGCGTGCCTTGGTCATCACCAAGGCCAACTCGCGCTCTACTGTGCACCGCCCCGCGTACCTGGATTACATAGGGGTCAAGAGCTTCGATCTTGCAGGCAACGTCAATGGCGAGCGCCGCTTCATTGGGCTCTTCGCCACCAGCGCGTACACCGGTTCCGTACGGAACATCCCCATTGTCCGGGAAAAGGTCGACGCCGTGCTCCGCTCGGCGGGTTTCCCGCAGGACTCCCACTCGGGTAAGGACCTCGTGGGTATTCTCGAGACCTACCCACGTGACGAGCTCTTCCAGATTGAGACCGACGATCTGGCCACGACCGCGTTGGGCATCCAGAGGCTTCAGGAGCGGCGCCGTACGAAGCTCTTCCTACGCCCTGATATTTACGGACGGTTCATGTCCGCACTGGTTTACCTGCCCCGCGACCGCTACACCACCAACGTCCGGCAGCGTATTGAACAGGAACTCCGGGAGACATTCGAAGCCGAGAGCATCGACTATGAAGCCCGCATCACGGAGTCCGCGCTAGCGAGGGTTTTCTTCCGCATCCGGCTGCCGCGTGAGGCGGAACTTCGCGACGTCGACGCCGGAGAGCTCGAAAAGCGCCTCGTCCGGGCCTCGCGGTCCTGGGCAGAAGGAATTGCGGAGGTGCTCCGCGAAAACAGGAGCGCTTCGGACGCCGAGGCGCTGTCCGCCCTCTGGACGGATGCATTCCCCGCTGGCTACCGCGTTGACTACGAAGTCGAGGACGCCCTTCAAGACATTGAGCGTTTCGAGAAGTACGGCGCCACGACGGATCGCGATGCCGTCGCCGTCCAGGCGGCTCCTGGAGTGCATGTCTACCTGCCCGATGGTGCCGGAGAGCTCCTTGAAGAGGATGCCCGCGTTAAGCTCTACCTCCTGGAACCCAAGAGCCTGAGCCAGATCCTGCCCTACTTCCACAACCTCGGCCTTGAGGTTCTGGACGAGCGGCCATTCGAAATCGAGACTTCCGACCACAGGGACTTCTTCCTCTACGACCTCGGCCTGAAGTACCCCGCCGGCGTCGACCCCGTGGCTACCGGCCGGCTCCTGGCGGATTCCTTCAGTGCTGCCGTGACCGGAGCGGTGGAATCCGACAGTTTCGACCGCCTGGTGCTCCGCGAGGGGATCCATTGGCGGCAAGTGGTGATGCTCCGCGCTTATGCGAAGTACATGCGCCAGATGGGGAACACCAACTCCTTCGAGTTCATTGCGGACACACTCCTCGCCAACCCCGAGGTTGCACGAGGCCTGATTGATCTCTTCGGAGCCCGCTTCGATCCTGCATCAGCTGACGCCGCGCGTCCGGCCCGCCAGGACACTGCCCGCGCCAGACTCGCCGAAGCGATCGACGAAGTCGCAACGCTCGACGCCGACCGCGTCCTGCGGACTTTCGTCAACCTCATCGAGTCGACGCTGCGCACGAACTTCTTCCAAGGCAAGTCCTACGTTAGCTTCAAGCTGGATCCGACCAAGATCGAGGGTCTGCCCTTCCCGCGGCCAAAGTACGAGATTTGGGTGTACTCGCCCCGCGTTGAAGGCGTGCACTTGCGCTTCGGCAAGGTGGCTCGAGGCGGCTTGCGGTGGTCGGACCGCCGCGAGGACTTCCGGACCGAGATCCTCGGCCTGGTCAAGGCACAGACGGTTAAGAATGCCGTCATCGTGCCCACCGGCGCCAAAGGCGGTTTCTTTGCGAAGCAGCTCCCCGATCCGGCAATTGACCGCGCAGCTTGGATGGCGGAAGGTATCGAGAGCTACAAGACTTTCATTCGCGGCCTGCTCGACCTCACCGACAACCTTGTGACTACCCCCGACGGCGAAAAGATCGTGCCGCCGTCTGACGTTGTCCGTCAGGATGACGATGATTCGTACCTGGTGGTGGCTGCGGACAAGGGCACGGCAACGTTCTCGGACACTGCCAACGGCCTGGCTGCCGAGTACGGATTCTGGCTGGGGGACGCATTCGCTTCCGGTGGCTCCATCGGCTACGACCACAAGGCCATGGGCATCACAGCCCGCGGCGCTTGGGAATCGGTCAAACGCCACTTCAGCGAGCTCGACCTAGACACCCAGACCGAGGAATTTACCGTGGTTGGCGTCGGCGACATGTCCGGTGACGTGTTCGGAAATGGAATGCTTCTCTCCAAGCACATCCGCCTGTTGGCCGCCTTCGACCACCGCCATATCTTCCTGGACCCGACGCCGGACGCTGATTCCTCCTTCGATGAGCGGCAGCGTCTCTTCGATCTGCCGCGTTCCTCCTGGGATGACTATGATCGCTCGCTCATCAGTGCAGGGGGCGGGGTGTTCCCGCGCCAGGCCAAGGTCATTCCGATCTCGCCGGAGGTCCGCAGCGCCCTCGGCCTGCCGGACGGAACGGTCCAGCTGAGCCCTCCGGAACTTCTGCGCGCAATACTCCTCGCCCCGGCAGATCTCCTGTACAACGGTGGGATCGGGACGTACATCAAGGCAAGCACTGAGTCACATGCTGAGGTGGGGGACAAAGCCAACGACGGCATTCGCGTGAACGGGCGCGAGCTGCGCGTCAAGGTTGTTGGCGAAGGCGGCAACCTCGGCATGACGCAACGCGGACGCATCGAAGCAGCACTGCAGGGCGTTATCCTCAACACTGATGCCATCGACAACTCTGCGGGCGTGGACTGCTCCGACCATGAGGTCAACATCAAGATCTTCGTCGACCGCATGGTTGCTGCCGGAAAACTTGATGCTTCCGAGCGCACATCCTTCCTCGCCGACATGACCGACGAGGTTGGGCGCCTTGTGCTCGAAGACAACATTGATCAGAACATCCTGTTGCTCAACGACCGCACACGCGTCGCCGAATGGAGCCCGAGCTACGAGCGCCTGATGGACTGGCTCGAGAAGTCTGCTGATCTCAAGCGGGACCTTGAAGCCCTGCCGACCACCGACACACTGCGCGAGAGGTTGGAACAGGGCCAAGGCCTGACGTCTCCGGAACTTTCCGTCCTCGCCGCATACGCCAAGATTGAATTGGGATCGGCATTGCGCGACAGCGACCTGGCGGACGATCCTTGGTTCCGTAAGACCATCCGCTCGTACTTCCCGAAGCAGCTCCGGGAACGGTTCGATGCCGAACTGGACACGCATCCCTTGCGTCGTGAGATCATCGCGACGGTGGTTGCAAACGACATGATCAACCTGGGCGGCATTACCTTCGCTTTCCGCACGATGGAGGAGACCTCGGCCACCGAGGTTGCCGTTGCGAAGGCGTTTGTCGCTCTCCGGGAGATCTACGAGCTCGACTCGATGGTGAGGGAGCTCAACGCCCTGCCGGCTTCGTTCCCCACGGAACACTGGAGCACCGTGCACCTCGACATCCGGAGGCTTCTGGACCGCGCCGTCCGCTGGTTGCTGAGCCAGGGTAACGCTTCAAAGGCGATCTCGGAGGTCGTTGCCGAGTTCAAGCCGATGATGGATCCAATGAGGGCTCGGGTGCTCGACTACCTGCGCGGTAGCGACAAGGAGCGGGTGACCGGTTGGCTTGAAAAGGCACGTGTGTGGGGCTTGCCGGAAATGCTTGCCCATCGCTGGGCTGAGCTTTTCGAGAGCTTCGTGCTCTTGGATGTAGCCAAGATCGCGCAAAGTCGAGAGGCCCGAGTGGAAGATGTCAGCAACGTCTACTACACGGTATTTGACCGCTTCCATGTTGATTCGCTGCTCGAGCGGATCACCGCACTCCCGCGGGACGATCGCTGGCAGGCGCTTGCCCGTGCAGCTCTGCGAGACGATCTTTATTCGACCGTGGCGGACATGACGACGTCGGTGCTCGAGTCAACCGACGCCGGTCTCGACGCCGAAGCCCGTTTGCGGGCTTGGGAGGACCTCAACGCCGAGCAGTTGGGCCGCGCGAAGAGCATGTTTGACGAGGTGAACGCGCTGGAGGCAGACGACATGGCTTCGCTATCGGTAGCATTGAGGCTCTTGAGGTCAATCGTTCGACGCTAGGCAGAAACCCGGCGTTACATGGAGGTGCAGTGGCAATCTTTACAGACCCCATCAGGGAGCATGCTGATTTCGGGCCTGGAGATGCCGAATGGCTGCACCTCCTGGTCGGCGACTGGCAGATGGTCGCCGACCTTGCGTTCGCGGACTTGGCTCTATGGTTTCCGCATCCTGAATTCGGCTACATCGCGTTGGCACACGTCAGGCCGTCGACGAGCCACACGGTGTTTCATGCGGACTTCGTGGGGGAGGGCATCCGATCGGATCTGCAACCGATAGTCGACAAGGCATGGTCCAGCCGTTCAATCGAACGCTCTAGTGAAACGAGCTGGAGCAGCGAGATGGCGTTGCGGGTTGAAGCCGTGCCTATGGTCAGGAACGGACGGACCCTAGCCGTCGTCACGTCGCATATGGACCTCTCCAGTTCACGAATGCCTTCCCGTCTGGAGCTGACTTACCGGCAGTGTGCCTACGATCTGCTGCGGATGGGAACCCTGGGGCTGTGGCCTGACTTCGCTTCACCTACGGGCTCTCGCCGAGGCGCGCCGCGTGTCGGCGACGGCCTGATCAGGCTCGACGCAGACGGCATCGTGCAGTATGCGAGCCCAAACGGTGTCTCCGCCTTCCGCCGCCTCGGAGAGGTGGAGACTTTGGAAGGGCGGTCCCTTGCAGAGGTAACCGCAGGACTCCTCAAAGACCGGCGCATGGTGGACGAGACTTTGCCCCTGGTTGTGACCGGCAGGATGCCGTGGCGGAGCGAGATCGAGTCCCGCGGCGTCAGCCTGTCATTGCGCGCAATTCCGTTGCGCGATGAAAAGCATCGTTTCGGCGCCCTGGTTTTGTGCCGCGACGTGTCAGAACTGCGACGCCGCGAGCTCGAGCTTGTAACCAAAGATGCCACCATCCGTGAAATCCACCACCGTGTCAAAAACAATCTGCAGACAGTGGCTGCCTTGCTGCGCATGCAGTCGCGACGCATGGTCAGCGATGAGGCGAAGCAAGGCCTGGAACAGGCAATGCGGCGGGTCGCGACCATTGCGCTAGTGCACGAGACCCTTTCGCAGGGGCTCACGCAGAGCGTGGACTTTGACGAGCTGATCGGACGCCAGTTCCGGCTCTCGGCCGAAGTAGCGTCCCCTTCCCAGCATGTCCGGACCGAGCGTTCAGGTCTTTTCGGTGAATTGCCGAGCGACTTTGCCACGCCTCTCGCTCTGGTCATCAATGAGCTCGTGACAAACGCCGTGGAGCACGGCCTCGAAGGCCGGGCGGGCACAGTATGGCTGATAGCCGATCGTTCGACGGGAGAGAGCGGCGACGAACTCCTGACCGTGACGATTGCCGATGATGGCGTTGGGCTGCCCGAGGGGTCCTACACGGAAGGCCTCGGCCTTCAGATTGTGCGGACGCTTGTCACGAGCGAGTTGGGGGGCAGCATCCGGTGGATGCCCCGAGATGGGGGTGGCACCGCCGTCGAGATCGTCCTGAGCTTGGTGCGAAGCTGACGCCAGGAACACATCATCGGTGTGCTGGTAGCCCGGCGAGACATACAAGGATGGCCCGGACCTCTGGTCCGGGCCATCCTTGTATGTTCTTTTAGCTGCGGGCGGCGTGTTCTATCGCCTCCAGGCGTTAGGAAGCGCGGCGTGCCCGGGCGGCGCGGCGCTTGAGTGCGCGGCGCTCGTCTTCGCTCATTCCGCCCCAGACGCCGGCGTCCTGGCCCGATTCGAGAGCCCACTGAAGGCATGTGTCCACGACAGGACAGCGACGGCAGACACTCTTCGCTTCTTCGATCTGGAGAAGCGCAGGGCCGGTGTTGCCTACTGGGAAGAAAAGCTCCGGGTCCTTGTCAAGGCAGGCTGCGCGGTTACGCCAATCCATGCTGATCAGTCACTCCATTCGTGAGTACTAGTTAAGCCTTTTGTGAAAATATTCACGAGAGGCTTCATAGGAAAGGGGCCCATTGGGCCCCCTTGGTCGTCTCAGTCAAGCGTGTCATGTTAACGCCATGTAAACAAGGGGTTCGAGACTTTGAAACCGTGAGCGATACATCACATTGGGTGGCGGTCTACTCACAGGTATTCGACTATGTCCGGTAGTGTGCCAGTGTGTCAAGACCCCCTCTGAACCCCGCCCAGGACCCTACCGTGCCCGGCGACGATGGCCAAGGGACCAGCCACAACAACGCTGCTGTAGCATCCGGCGGAGGAAGGCGTCCCAAAGGAATCGTTGTTATTTCGATTGTGGTTGTGCTGGAAGCCCTCGCACTCTTGACCGCGGCGGCCCTGTACATCTACCAGCTGGCGATCGGGGCGCCGGTGTCCTCATTCTGGGGAGCGGTATTTACCCTGGCCCTGCTCCTGGCCTTCTCGGCGTGGTTGTTTGCCGTGGGCCACTTTTTGTTCCGTGGCTATCGCTGGACCCGCGCGGCGGCGTTGGTTGCCCAGTTGTTCGTGCTGACGATCGGATTTCCCACCATAACTGGAGGGCTGCTTCTTGCCGGCCTCGCCATGGTGGTGCCGGCGTTGGCCGTGATTGTCCTTCTGTTCGACAAGCGGGTTATCGCTTTTGCGTCCAGAACGAGCGGATCCCGGGCCGCGCTCTGACCCTTTTCGCTCCGGCATGGCGCTTCATTCTGGAGCGGCGATCTGTACCGGGCGCGTTCTTCCGTTCTCAATCAGGACAGCACGGCCTGGTGGGGGTGCCTGTTCGACGTCGACGCGTACCCCGAAGAGTTCCCCATCGGTAGGCGACGTCCTGCCAAGGAGGATCCCGCTTCCGTGGGCTCGGGCCAGGGATGCGATGGGCGTCCGCTGCATCAGGGCCGGGCTGTGCCCGGCAGTTGCCACGACGGAGAATCCCATAGTGGGAAGTTCGGCCAGGAGCAGGCCGGTTGCGCTGCTCAAGTGTTCGGCATCGTCCACCAGAAGAATGGTGCCGGTACCCACAAGCTTGCTGCATTCATTCCTGCGGAAGTCCGCCCAGAAGGCATCCGGATCTGTACCTTGTGGCGGTGACCGCCATTGATGGCCTGGGTTGAGCAGCGGCAGCGCTGTGAGCAGCGACGACTTGCCGGATCCAGCGGAGCCAAGGGCAAGAAGGACTCCGGAGCGCGGGAGCGTGATCCAAACAGGTTCATGTTCGTCGCCTCCGAGCCCGAGCAGCACCGCTCTGCGCGCGCGGGCCGGAGTAGGAGTAGTGGCTTCGGTTCCGTGCTGGGCCACTATGTCCGAGACCCGGACGAACCGCGGCAACGGCTCCACCCGGAAAGGGCGCCGCGCAGGGTTAGGAGGTTCGCGGTAGGGCCACGCTGTGCTTGGCGGCGGTGCCACGAACTGGGCGACAGCCGCGCCGCCATCAAGGAAGTCCCCACTCACCATGGCTCTGCCCCGCAAAGGCTTTGTTGCCGCAAACCGCGGCCACGCCATTCGGCCCTCTTCCGTAGTGCCAAGGGGAAAGTATGCACGGTTGGGAATTGACCCGAACAAGCGCGAAGCGACCAGTTCCCGCTCACCCGTTACGAGAACCGTCAGTCCTGACTTCGGCCCGTCGCGGACTATGTCGTGGACGAGGTCCTCGGCCCAGGCATTCGGTCCCATCCGCAATTGGGAGAGCCAGGACCCCCAGCCGGAAATTACGAGCAGCAAAGGAACTTCTGCGGCGACAGCCGCCCGGGCTTGCCGCGCGGACATTTCATGCGCCAGCCGCTCCAGAATCCGGACACCCCTCTTTGCGTGGTTGAGGGAAGCGACGGCACCGACGCGCCCGCGGGCCGTAACGCCTGCAAAGCGCCGTCACCATCCAGGACATAGACGTGATGTTCCTCGGCACTTGCAACCAGCTGCGCCGTTACCGCACGGCAGGCGTCTTCGACTCCGCTAGCAGGAGAACCAACAAGTCCGAGATTCCCGTGCAGACGAGGAGTCCAGAGCAGGTCCGTAACTCGTTGTTGCGCGGGCACGTCGACTAAGCCAAGGTAGGCCGTTCCGACTTTCGCTTTCGCAGGCGCCGCATGCCTGCCCGCCGATGCGGCTGCGCTGAGGCATTGGTGTAACGAGATTGATTCAGGAAGCGCGTCCGCAACAGGTCTCCGGGGCGGTCTGCTTCCAAGGGTGTCCCAAACTTGGTTGATTCTTTCGATGATGGGACGGGCTGCTTCTGCAGGGGTTATCCCTGCACTCTGAATCTTTGCCTCGGCGATCTCAGATGAACCGCTGACAAGGAGCGACTCTGCCGCCGGCCGGGCCACGATCCCCGTCAGTGATCGAATTCCCTCGGCGTGCGAAAGTGCCGCCGACTGGAAAAGCTCAGCATGTTCTTCCCCTCGAACCAAATATGCCCGGCCAGGGAGGGACACCGGAATCGATGCCGCTGCAGGCGAGTTGATGATGTCCCTCGATTCCATCTCTGACTGGACGCGAAGAGCGATGTTCGTGGTGACGTTGGCCCGGATGTCAGCACTCAGTGCCCCCTGCGGACGCTGTGTTGCCATGATCAGATGGATACCCAAGGACCGGCCGAGGGTGGCGATCCGCATCAGTTCGGCCAGGGCAGCCGGGGCGTCTTCAACAAGCATCCTGAATTCGTCGATCACAAGTACCAACCGGGGGAGGGCGGGCAAACGGGCTCCTCGTACCTCCGGGATCCCATCCCCAGTCCAAGGGACCCTGGCCCAGTATGCTGGCAAATCAGGGACATTGGCCGCCGAAAGTAATCCCTCCCTCATCCGAACCTCGGCACGGAGTGACGCAAGGGTACGTTCCAATTCGTGTTCGCTGAGATCTGTGAGCATTCCGACGCATTGGGGCAGGTCGATCAATGGCCCGAGGCCCGAACCACCTTTGAAATCAACAAACAGGAAGTTGACTCGGTCAGGGCTGTGGGTCAGCGAGATCGCCGTAACGATAGTGCGCAGAAGCTCGGACTTTCCCGATCCCGTCGTTCCGGCCACAAGGAGATGCGGTCCGTCAGAAACCAAGTCCAGGTACCGGGGCCCGTCGGCTCCTTGACCGATGACCGCGGACAGGCCGCTGCTGTCTGAAGAGTCGCTCCAGCGGGCCGCGATACTTATGGGGTCGCTCGGAAGCAGTTCAGCGAGCATGCACGTAGAGGGGACAAACGACGCCTTTGCTGTCGCCAGAGCGGGAACGGCTGCAACCGAGCGGCAGTAGCGGTCAAAGACAGAGGACGGGACCAAGTCAGGATCAAATTCCGTTTCTGAACGGCGCGATCGGAGCACCGCGCGTCGGTTCCAAAGCTCGACAACGCAATGACCTTCAGGTCCGCCTGCCGCGCGTTGGAAGATTCTCCAGCCAGATTCGGCCGCCGCCTGCCGGAGGGAATCGTCGTCGGGATCAGGCTCGGACCCCACAAAAAGGAGTACTCCCGGTTCCCCGGTTCCCGCGGAGAAGATGGCCGCCGCTGACCGGATGTCCGTGGTCATCGTGACGCGGGGGAGGAAGCGGGCGCTGAACGGCAAATGGGAAATTGGGCCGTGGATGAGGATCGGGACATTCGCTGCGCTGGGGAACACCGCAAGTTGCATGAGCAGAAATCTGAACATGCCGTCGACCTTTGCTCCAGGTCCCGTGAAGGAAACGGCCTGGATGGTCGGGTCCAAAACTACTGGAACCGGGCCCAACTGGGGCGGCTCGAAGCTTGGATCGGGGGGATCGAGTGCAACCAAGGCGTTCTGCGTACAGGTGCCGAGCCGGAGCCAGACGTCATGGCAGCCTACCGCGCCTCGCGCCGTGCCGGTTCCTGGCAGTGTCAACTGCTTCCGTCCGCGTTCGTCCGAGACCGCTAAGGCAGATGATCTGACGGTAAAGGCCAGCTCTGCGGCGGAGGGTGAGCATCGCCGTCGTCGGGCCCTGTCTTGTTCCACAGCCTCTTCGAGTGCCGCGGCAAGAAGGCGGCGCTGCCGTCTTCCCGAAATCGCCGGAACGAGGACCGCGATGGCAGAAACTGCAGTGAATCCGAGGAACATCCACATTCCAGTGGCAAGAGCGATGCCGACTCCCAGCAGAAGCGGCAGCCCCGCAGTGAGGAGCAGTTGGATCCGGGATTGGGTGTCGCTGCGAGTCTGCACCAAGAGAGGCTCCGCGATGCTAAGGCCTGCTGTCCCCAGTGACTCAGTCCCGGATTCTCCACCGTCGAAGACTACCGACATGGCTGACCCGCCACATCGGATTCTGGACGCTGTCGAGAGGAAAGCGGAGCGGATTTTTCGTCCATCCACCAAGGTCCCGTTTGCGCTCCCATTGTCAGTTATCGTGACTGCTGTCTCTGAAATCGCAAGGGCAGCGTGGATTCGGGAAACATCAGGATCCGCGAGGGAAATATCAGCACTGCTTCTCCCGATGCTGTAACTGCCCCGTTCCAGCGGGACGATCAGGCCCGCAGAAGGTCCCGCATGGACTAGCAGCGACAGCGCTGCCGGCGCGCGTCTGGCGTCGGGGACGTCTTGTGCCCACGAATCCGCGCCGTCAACCAACACTGCTCCGGACATGAGTGGCGCGGCGCCGACGGTGAGATCTTTGAGTGGCCTCCCGTCGACCATCAGTTCCCCGGTTCCGAACTCTGTGGCGACCGCGGCCTGGACGAGGGCGCCTGAGCTGCCGTCGCCCACGGCGATGGCCAGCTCAATGGGTTCCGCTTGCCGAAGTGACCGCGGACCCCGGACAAGGGTGCAATGGAATGTCACTCTGTGTACGCTCCTTCGGCTCTTGCGACGGCTGTTCTTCCACGATATTTGCGATGAGAGTTGGATGTTCGTGATCAGTTGGCCTATGTGGAAAACCCTGCGCCCGCTGTTCAGAGAAGGGCGCAGCGGCAATTGGGCGCGCTATCTCGGGTAGGCTTGACCTGCAGCCAATGCACACCATTGGGCTGGCCATATTCGAACCAGGAGATTTTGTGACCGCTGACCTCGTCATTGTCGGGTCAGGCTTTTTTGGCCTGACGATCGCAGAACAGGCAGCCGCCGAGCTGGGCTTGAAGGTTGTTGTCCTCGACCGCCGGCATCACGTCGGAGGCAACGCATACAGCGAAACGGAAGAGCAGACCGGAATCGAGGTCCACCGGTACGGTGCGCACCTGTTCCACACTTCAAATGAACGGGTGTGGGAGTACGTCAACCGGTTTACAACCTTCACCAACTACGTTCACAAGGTGTATGGCGTCCATGGGGGCGAGGTCTACTCGCTGCCCATCAACCTGGCAACCATCAACCAGTTCTTCAGGGCCAACCTGACGCCCGGCGAAGCGCGGGCACTCATTCAGGAGCAGGCAGGCGAACTTGCCGGAACAGACCCGCAGAACCTCAACGACAAGGGCATCCAGCTGATCGGACGCCCCCTGTACGAGGCGTTTATCAAGCACTACACCGGCAAACAGTGGCAGACGGACCCCAAGGACTTGCCCGCTGGAATCATTTCCCGGCTCCCGGTCCGCTATAACTACGACAACCGTTATTTCAACGACAAGTACGAAGGCCTTCCGACCAACGGGTACACCGCGTGGATCGAGAAGATGGCCGAGCACTCGAATATTGAAGTCCGGCTCAACACCGACTTCTTCGACGACTCGCATGAATACTCCAAGGACAAAGTCGTAGGCAAAGTTCCAGTTGTCTACACCGGGCCCGTTGACCGTTACTTCGACTTCGTAGCTGGGGACTTGTCGTGGCGAACCATCGATTTCGAACAAGAAGTCCTCGATGTGGGTGACTTCCAAGGCACCTCGGTTGTCAACTACAACGACGACGACGTCGCGTTCACGCGCATCATTGAACCGCGCCATTTCCACCCCGAACGTGAATACCAGACGGAGAACACCGTCATCATGCGGGAGTTCTCCCGTTTTGCGGAAAAGGACGACGAACCGTACTACCCGATCAACACCGCAGATGACCGGGAGAAATTGTTCAAGTACCGGGATCTTGCAGCCGCAGAGAGGGACGTGCTTTTCGGTGGCCGGCTGGGCACCTACAAGTACCTCGATATGCACATGGCAATCGGTTCGGCGCTGTCCATGTTTGACAATAAGATTCGTCCGCATTTCGAAAGCGGCGCAGCAATTCAGAGCGGAGGAGTGGACGCGTGAGTAGCAGCAACACGCAGGTACTCCAGCGAGTCATCCTGCCTTCCGATGACCAGATCGACACAACTTCCCTGTACGTCGACGCCGGCCCGGCAAACGGCATCCGTTTGCGCGAAAACGATGAATTCGCAAGGAACCCGAAGCCCCCTGAGGAGAAACTTCACTTCGTCAGTTCGGGCAGCGAGGAAGTCCATTTCGAGGATGTCCTCTCCAGGAGTTCGGTCAGGCTCCGCGCGGGAGAGCAGCTTTCGTTCGGAACGTACTTCAACGCTTTTCCGGCGAGCTACTGGCGGCGCTGGACGGACCTACAATCGATCCGTCTCGTTGTCCGGACAACAGGCCACGGCACCGTCACCGTCTACAAGTCGAACGCGCGGGGCACTCTCCAGCGCGTTGACGGAGCCCGCGTACAAGGAACTTCTGTCACTGAGTTCGACCTCTCACTCAAGCCCTTCGGCGACGGCGGTTGGTACTGGTTCGATCTTGCGTCCAGCCGCGAAGACCTCACGCTCGATTCGGCAGAGTGGCAGGGCGCGGAACGCGACGGCAATCCGGGGAAGGTGACCCTTGAGATCACCACCATGAACAAACCGGACTTCTGCCTGAACAATGCCAGGATTCTTTCGGAGCATCCCGAGGTACTGGAACACGTCCAGGAAATCCTCATTGTGGACCAAGGAACACAAAAGGTCGCAGATCAGCCTGGCTTCGCGGAAGTCAAGGCTGCCCTCGGAGGCAAGCTGCGGATCATCGACCAGGCCAATCTTGGTGGTTCCGGAGGGTTTTCCCGCGGCATGTACGAGGCTGTGGAAAACGGGAGCGACTACGCCCTCTTGCTTGATGATGACGTCGTCATCGAGCCGGAGAGTATTTCCCGGTTGCTGGTTTTCTCGGACCATTGCCGCAAGCCCACTATCGTCGGTGGGCATATGTTCGATCTCTACAGTCGCAGCGTGCTGCACACGTTCGGTGAAGTGGTGGACCCATACCGCTTTGTGCCGGCCATGCCGCATGCGGACATGGAGATGAGGCATGATTTCAGCGTTGCGAACCTTCGGCAAACCCCCTGGCTTCACCGCCGTGTCGACGTTGACTACAACGGTTGGTGGATGTGCATGATCCCGACCGAGGTCATCCGCGAGATCGGGCTGTCCCTTCCACTCTTCATCAAGTGGGACGACGCCGAGTATGGGCTTCGAGCCCGTGAGGCGGGTTTTGCCACTGTGTCCTTGCCGGGTGCCGCAGTCTGGCATGTGTCCTGGATCGATAAGGATGACCTGGTCGGTTGGCAGGCATATTTCCATGGCCGGAACCGCCTCATTACGACGCTCATTTACAGCCCGTACAAGAAGGGGGGCAGGGTGATCCGGGAGTCGTTCCAAGCGGACGTCAAACATTTGGTTTCCATGCAGTACTTCACCGAGCACTCCCGACTCGACGCCTTGCGGGACCTATTCCTCGGACCTGACCACTTGCACCGTAATATCGCCACGAAGCTCGGCGAAATCAATGCACTGAAGTCCAACTACCCGGATGCTCAGATGCGCGAGAACGTGGACGACTTCCCTGCACCGGCCTTGGGCCAGGGGCCTTCCGGCCTCAACCCCATCGGGCTGCCCCACAAAAAGGACCTCGTCAAGTGGGGGGTCACCACGGTCGCCCGTCAGTTGTTGAAAAGGCCGGCGCCTGAGGCTGCGGAGCGACCCCAAGGTTTCCTTGCCCACCGCGACAACAGATGGTTCCGCCTGGCACACTACGACAGCGTCGTGGTCTCCAACGCCGACGGCACAGCTGCCTCTTGGTACAAGCGTGACCCGGAGCAGCTCAAGGCCATGCTGGCAGAAGCAGGAAAACAACATGCCAATCTCTATCGCCACTGGGAGGAGCTCGCGGAGCAATACCGGAAAGCTCTGCCCGAGATCACATCCATGGAAGCTTGGAAGAAGACGTTTGGCTTGGCCGACGGGGAAGGCCATTAGATGACACAACCCGTGACCGACTTGGTCCAACCGGGTCGCGGCCGCGGCATCATTGACGTCTTCAAACACAAGTTCCTGCTCCAACTGCTGGTCCGCAAAGAGATCAAGATCCGCTATCGCGGCTCTGTGCTTGGACTTCTGTGGTCGTATGTGAAGCCGTTAATGCAGTTCTTGATCTACTTCGTAGCGCTCGGAGTGTTCCTCGACATGCAACGGGGAACCCCCAATTATGCGATCTACCTTTTTGCGGGAATCGTGCTGGTCAATTTCTTTACGGAGTCCCTAGGCAACGCGACGCGCTCCATTGTGGACAACAGGGACCTCATCCGTAAGATCTACTTGCCCCGGGAACTGTTCCCGGTCTCCACCGTGTGGGTTTCGGCCGCCCATCTGCTTCCACAAGTTGTGGTCTTGGTCGGCGCCTGTTTGCTGAGCGGGTGGAGCCCATCAATATGGCAGCTTCTGGCCGTCGTTGGAGCTTTCATCTTGACCGCGATCCTTTCTACCGGGCTCGGTTTGTTGTTCGGTGCTGCGAACGTGTACTTCCGCGACTCCGAGAACATCGTCGACATGATTCTCATGATCGTCACTTGGGCTTCGCCGGTCCTTTATGTGTGGCCGATGGTGCAGCGCGTCATGGGTCCATGGTTCTTCCTGTACCAGCTGAACCCGGTGACAGTCGCCGTCGAAATCTTCCACTGGGCGTTTTGGTCACCCACGCTGAGCGCCGAGCAATCGGTGTCGATCTCCATGCCGCCGGACCTGCTCACCGTCTGGTTTCCGTCTGCCTTTGGCGTGGCTGCACTCGTCCTCGTGATTGGCCAGCTCGTTTTCATGAAGCTGTCCGTTCATTTTGCCCAGGAGCTCTGAAATGTCTGCACCCACGGAAGTCTCCGACAGCGTAGCGATCACGTGCCGGAATTTGCGGAAGAAGTTCGTGCTCCGGCACACCCGCAGCATGAAGGAAGCAATCGTGTGGTTGCTGACCGGACGCAAGGGGGACCTTTCCAGGAAGTTTGACGCGCTCAAGGACGTTTCGCTTGACGTTGAACAGGGCGAAACGGTCGCATTGCTTGGGCTCAACGGTTCGGGCAAGTCAACTCTGTTGAAGCTCATTTCAGGCGTGCTGCAACCGGATGAGGGAACCGTGCATACGCGGGGGAGGGTGGCCGGCCTGATCGAGGTCGGGGCAGGGTTCCACCACGACCTCAGCGGCCGCGACAACGTCTACCTCAACGGGGCCATCCTTGGGATGAGCCAAAGCCAGATCGATGACATGTTCGACTCTATTGTCGAGTTCTCCGAAATCGGAGAATTCATCGACACTGAGGTCAAGTTCTATTCCTCCGGCATGTACTTGAAGCTGGCATTCTCAATCGCGGTCCACACAGATCCTGAAGTCTTCCTGATCGACGAAATCCTGGCCGTGGGCGACGAACCGTTCCAACGCAAATGCATTGTCAAGATCAACGAATTGGCGGCGGCGGGCAAGACACTGTTCGTGGTAAGCCACGACCTGGATCTGGTGGCCTCGGTGTGCAAACGCGGAGTGTTGTTGGAACACGGCCAAATCATCATGGACGGCGAAGTGCACGCGGTAGTGAAAGAACTTCGACGGCGGTCGGCGGACTAGCCTACGGCGTGGCTCCGACAGACACCGCATCCGGACGCTAGCATTGGTCGCGATGCGGAGGGACGGTCCTCTGCCAGGGAATGCGGGGGCTCCTGATGGCGAAGTTCACGTCCGTGATGTCTGTTCTGCTAGTGGCGGCAGCAATGGTTCTGGGCCAAGGTGTGGCTTCGGCCGATCCCTCCCCAGGGTCTACGCCACCTCCGCCGGGGTTTGTTCAGCCGACAAGCCAACTTCCGCTGTCCGGCCAGTCGCCAGCGACCGGGGGCCCGGCGCCCTCTTCATCAACGCCGGAGCCCGGTCGACCGGCGGGCACGACCCCCAGTGACCCCACCCCGTCGAGGACAGCCTCACCTTCGACGGCCCCGCCAGCGCCCGCTCCGCCGTCGACGATTGCTCCGTCCGTCGCCTCCGCATCGATTCCTGTGCCCGGCCTGATCGGCTTGGAGCATCAACGACTCGGAGGTGATTCGGGACCACTGGGACCGGCGACGGCCGCCCAGGAATGCAGTCTTTCGCAAGACGGCTGCTACCAGAAGTTCACAAACGGCTCCATAGCCTGGACGTCGCAGACGGGCGCGCACATAATCACGGGCGCTATCGAGGTTTTGTGGCTGCAGCAAGGCGGCGTAGGGAGCTACCTTGCTTATCCTCTAGGTTCGCCAGAGTGCGCGCAATCAGGTAGCCAGTGCTCGCAGCGTTTCCAGCGAGGCAGTGTCTACGACGTCACGGGCCAAGGTCCGTTTCCCGTCTGGGGTGGTATCAACGCGACATACCAGTCTTTGGGAGGCGCCAGCGGCTACCTCGGCCTGCCTCAGGAAGCGGAGCGATGCGGTGTGCCTGCGGGAACCTGCACGCAGCATTTCCAGCGCGGGCTCATTTACTATGGACCGGCCGGAACGTGGCAGATCTGGGGCGCTATCGGCGGCATGTTCGATGCACTAGGTGGTTCCTCCGGATACCTGGGGTACCCGAAGGGCGCCGAGCAGTGCGGGCTTCCGGGTGGAGCGTGCGTTCAGCAATTCCAGCGTGGCGCTGCCTATTTCGTACCGGGGGCCGGGACCTTCCCCGTATGGGGTGCCATCAACGCACGTTACGAGGCGTTGGGCGGCAGCCGGGGCTACCTTGGCTATCCCGTGTCCGGCGAACAGTGTGCCTTACGCGACGGAGGCTGTTCCCAAGCCTTCCAGCGCGGGCGAATCTACTATGCTGCCGGGGCCGGTACGCAGGCGGTGTGGGGCGGATTGGGTCAGTTCTACGTCCTGCGCGGCGGACAAAGCGGCGCTTTGGGCTATCCCGTTACCGCGGAGGCTTGCGACAGCAGTGGATTTTGCAGCCAGTCGTTCCAGTTCGGCGTGTTGGAGTGGATTTCCGGTTTCGGTGTCAGATACCGACTGGTGTCTGAAGCGTACTGCCCGGCACTAAACGTCGGCGCCGTCAAATTCCCCGGAGGCGGGGCCGAGCGAGTCTCTTTCGCGGTGGCAGAAGATTACCCCTCGACAAGGGTTACTTTCATCACTTGTGTCCGTCAGGCCAACGGGAGCTATGCAAAGGAGTGGGGGGCCCTCGGCTCGGCCGGTGAGTCAGGCTTCGCGAGGCCGGGCGTGGCAACAGGGCCGACTTGGCAGAAGTATTCGCCGACTGGATCCTTCAGTGTCACGGAGGCATTCGGGCTCGGCAACCCGGGGACCGCCTTGTCCTACCGGACACTCAATCCGTTCTCGCGTTGGGGCGGCCAGCTCAACGGCAACTACAACGGGTATTTCGAATCCAGCTCAAGTGTCTTCCCGGATGAGAATATGTGGTACTACGCCACCAGGCCTTCCCATGACTACCGGCAGGGGGTTGTCATCAACTACAACCGCCCACCGGATTCGCCAATTGTCATGAACGCGGGTTTCGCGATCTTCCTCCACGGCAACAACCTGCCAACATGGGGGTGCATTGCCCTTAACGACGGCGACCTGTTGCAGTACATGCGCACCGCCCACACCGGCGACCGCTTCATCATGGGGGTGGCTTATGATGTTTTCAACTAGGCAGCTGCCGGCTGTTCTGTTCGGGTTGCTGACGCTGGCCGCTTGCTTGGCCGCCTGCGACTCCGGGCCATCCAAACCGTCAGGCGATTCCGCAGCCGGTCAATCGGCCATCAGCGCGAGCGCAAGTCCGTCGGCGTCCCAATACGCCACCACGCATGACGGCCGGACCATCCTGCCAGCGTTGCCGGAGGACTGCTCCAGCCCCACCCTGGACGCCCTGCGTGCCCGTCTTGGGGACGTTGCTGCCTCCATCCAGCCACCGCGTCCTGCGTTGTCGTCAAAGGACGGAGTCTCCGAGGTCACTTGCGCGTTTTCGCTAGTTCCGGTTGCGTCCGGCCAGATGCCGGATCCAGGTAATGCCGTAGTCCTAACCACGACTACAGTGGCTGACGCAGCGGGCTTGGAGGCCCTGGGACTCCCCAGGCTGATGATGTCCCCTGAAGCAGCCAAGGGGCCGGGAAATGAGGCATGGTTCGGGGTGAACAGGCTATCCGGGACCACGGAATACGTTGTGGAGTCCGTCAAGGGGCTTACAGTCACGCGAATTAGCCTGGCGGTGCCGACAACGACCCCTGAAGTGACAGACGCGAAAGTGCGGCTCGAATCCTTGCTGGCAGAGAGCTAAATCACGTGACTTGCGGCCCGGCGGCCGCTAAGAAGTGCCGCAGGCAGTCAGTTCATAGAGCCGCGCGTCGCCTTCCTGAAGAACCAATTTGACCGACGTGGAGGTTTGGAGATTCTCCAGGCCCGGAAAACTATGGCTGCCGCCGTGCACTTCCTTGCTGCCGAAATCCAGGACGTATTTCACTTTCGCGCTTCGGGCTGCGGCACACACTGCAGGATCGTGGTCTGCGTTACGCAGCTGCTGGTTGAGGAGCTCGACGTCGCGCGTGTTGCTGGTCAGGATGTGTTTAGCCGTGGTGTCCCTGTCGGCCAGCGCGTAGGCGAGGGCGCTGCCCGTCCACGGATTGACAGCAATAGTGGCATCGCGTGGGACTACAGCATCAAGTTTCGAAATGATTTTGTGTTCGTCTAGGGACAACAGGGGAGAATCGTTGTCCTCCGTATAGTTGTGGCGCGCTGAGGAGATGGCGCCGCCGAGCGGTGGCAACAGGGCGGCGGTTCCCGCAATTCCCAAAAGTCCAATGGCGGTCACGGCAATGAACCGGGTCCGCCGCCCGTTGGGCAGTTCCGCGAGCCGCCGTCTCACGGCGGCCCACAAGGCATCGAGCCCGACGGCGGCAAAAGGGATCGCGACAAGCGGCACCAGCGCAGCAAGGCGGTAGCTGTCGTTGTACCAAACACCTGTGAGAATCGCTCTGAGGCGGCTCACTGGGGCAGCCGAAACCACGACGAACAAGAACGCAATCACCAAGAAACATCCGACCATCCACGCTCGTTGTGGGCGCCGCAACGAGGCCAGTATCCCGAGGATCACCAGTATGCTGACGGTTATTGCGACCGGCCTGTCCATGGCTGAGGTGCTGATGATTTGATACACAGCCCGGATCGGAGACTGGATCGGCGGCCAGAAGGCTGCTTCTTCCGGGGGCCGAATGTACTTCCACAACACAACCACAACCCCCGCGAATACCAGTACTCCAGTGGTGGCCAGGATCCACTCGCGCCGATGGGATCGATATCTGCGCTGTCGCAAATAGAACACGAGGTAGCGCTGCAGGAGGACGGGGATGGTCAAGGCAACCAGGGACATGAACCCGTTCGGATGGGCAAGTGCCAGGCCTGGTATCACGGCACAGGGAAGCCCGAAGCGGATCATTGCCGATACTTTGACGTCACGCGCAACGCCGAACAACAAGACCACGCTGCTGAGGGCCACGGGTAGGAGGGCGATGGCCAGGAAGTTCGGATAGAGGACACCGAAATCGAGTAGGAGCAGCGGAAAGCCGGAGAACAGTGCGGACAGAACCGCGGCAGCGCCGACTGCGAACGGCTGCTTTCCAATGAAAACTCTGGTGAGAAGCATGCAACCCGCAGGCCAGACGATGGCGGCAACTGCGATGTTCAGGACGTTTACGGCAATGGCAAGCGGGGCTCCGGTGACCAGGATCAGGAGGGAGGCGAGGTCATGCCAGGCAGCCGGATAGAAGTACGGCGGATTATCGCCGCTCGCCATCTTCGACATCGTTAGTGAAGAGGCATTTCCGGTGTCCAGGATGAAGCGTACCCCGTTGAGGTGAAAGACGTTGTCAAACGTCTGCGAGATGCTCGAAGGGGTTCCAAACGCTATTGTTATCTGCGCCACAAGGATGGCGGCGCCCACGATGAAGGCAGCCACCATCCAAGGCCAGGAGCGGTCCGGCCGCCACCCTGACTTGAAGGTCTTGAAGACGGTTCGGCCTTGGGCGATGACGCGCAATCCGAATATGAAGGTGGCAGCCAGGATGCTGACCATCAGCACGGCGACTGGGGACCACGGGATTGCGGCGTACGGTAGCAAGACCGCGCTTGTTGCCGCAATCGTCACCGTGATAACGGGAGCCACAGCGGCAAGCATGAGTCCCCGAAGTCCGGCAGTCGCAGCCACGACACCGCCGGGCAGCATAAGGATTACCCCCGCGGCAAGCAGCAGCGGTACGGTGTCGGGCCAAGTCACGCTAGATGGTCTGGTCCAGGAGTCCCAACAGATATGAACCGTAGCCGCTCTTGACGAGCGGTTCCGCGCGTTCCCGAAGCTCGTCGTCGTTGAGGAACCCTAGCCGCCACGAGATTTCCTCGGGGGCGCCGATCTTGAGACCTTGGCGGTTCTCCACGGTGCGGATGAAGTTGGAGGCGTCGCTAAGATCATTGAACGTGCCGGTATCGAGCCAGGCGGTGCCGCGGGGGAGGATTTCCACCTGCAGCTTGCCCTTTTCAAGGTAAGTGCGGTTGACATCGGTGATCTCAAGCTCGCCGCGCGGAGACGGCTGCAGGTTCCGCGCGATGTCGATGACGTCGTTGTCATAGAAGTACAGGCCGGGGACGGCGTAGTGGCTGCGGGGCTTTTCCGGCTTCTCCTCGAGAGAGAGTGCCTTGCCGTCGTCGTCGAACTCGACGACGCCGTACGCCTTCGGGTCCCTGACCCAATAGCCGAAGACGGCTCCGCCGTCGATGTTGGCGTGTCGGCGCAGCTGAGTGCCCATGCCTTGCCCGTAGAAGATGTTGTCTCCAAGGACAAGCGCCACGGTGTCATCGCCAATGTGGTCGGCGCCAAGAATGAACGCTTGCGCCAGCCCATCGGGGGACGGCTGCTGGACGTAGGTGAGGTTGACGCCAAACCGGGAACCGTCTCCGAGGAGCCGCTGGAACTGGTCGGCGTCATGCGGGGTCGTGATGATGAGGATATCCCTGATACCGGCCAGAATCAGGGTCGAGAGCGGGTAGTAGATCATTGGCTTGTCGTAGACAGGAACAAGCTGCTTGCTGATGCCAAGTGTGATCGGGTGAAGCCGGGACCCAGTTCCACCGGCCAAGATTATTCCACGCATGGGCCCAATCTTTGCGCACTGGAACTGCAAGGGCAAACCAGCGGCCCGCCCAAGCATGGGCAAGGGCTGCGTCGTCGAGCCGGCAGCAGCCAGCTCTCAGGGTAGAATTGGCGGTCTGGACAACGTCGCGAAGGAAACCCGGAATTGAGCACAGCAGTACTGAAGCCGAACGCAATTCCAGCCCCGATGATAGGAAACCGGCTTGATCCACGTGGAAACAGCCTGAACCTGATCCGGCTAGTTCTTGCATTCATGGTGCTACTGGCTCACAGCTGGCACATAGTGGGTGACGGAAACGGTTGGGGATTCCGTGGTGAAAACCTTGGAGGGTGGGCTGTTGCAGGTTTCTTCGGCATCAGCGGCTATTTGATTACAGCCAGTAGGTTCAGCAACAGGATCGGACCCTACCTGGTCCACCGCGTGGCCAGGATCTTCCCGGCGTTCATCGTGTGCCTCGTCGTAATGGCATTCGGGTTCGCGCCGATCGCCTATTTGATTCAACATGGTTCCCTGCAGGGGTTCCTCCACACTCCCACCACACCGCTGAACTCGATCTTCGCCAACATGACGCTGCATATCGTCAGTTATGACATCGCGGGGACGCCAGCCGGTGTGCCCTATGCGAAGGCATGGAACGGGTCGCTTTGGACTCTCTATTTCGAATTCTTGTGCTACTTGTTGGTCGCACTCATTGGCTTCCTACCGCTTTTCAAGAAAACTCCGTGGCCAATGATCGGTGCCTTCGTGCTGAGCGTAGTGCTCTGGGCCAACATTGACGCCTTGAAACCCTATCTGCAGTCGAACCTGGATTTTGAGCTCGCTGCTCGCTTGGTTCCGTATTTCCTTGGCGGCGCCGTCGTACAGGTGCTGAGCTCCCGGATAGGCATCCACAAAGTCGCAGGGCCGGTGGCGATCGTTCTCGCGGGACTGTCCATCTTCCTCGTGGATGGATTCGGTGGCCAACTTGCGGCTCCGTTCATTGCCTACGGCCTCCTTTGGATCTCTACATGGTTGCCGCAACCGGCATTCGTGGCACAGCACGACATCTCCTACGGTGCCTACATCTATGCGTTTCCGGTTCAACAGTTTCTAGCCGTGTTCGGTGGCTACCATTGGGGCGTCTGGTGGTTTACCCTCGCCGCCACTGCATGTACTATTCCGTTGGCCGCGGCCAGTTGGTTCTTCGTGGAGCGGCCGGTCATGCGGCGCGCGAAGAAGAGCGTCTAGCGCTGAGTTGACCTATTGGGGCTCGTCTCGGGCCTGAAGGAATTCAAGAGAGTGCGGGTTCCTGGAGGTATGCCGGATTTCCCTTTGATCAGCCGAGCCGGATCAGCCGGTCAGCAACCCCGGGACCCAGACTCAGCAAGTACTGGTGAACGGGTTCAAACAGCTCAGGATCCACGATTGCGTACAGTGCGGGGTCGTGGGCCAGAATCCGACCGATGATCTCAGGAGCTTTGTCGTAATCCTTCACGATGTCCACGAGGTCAAAGCTGAGATCGGTCGTCCTCGATGACGACATCCCGCGCATGCCCCATTGCCAGCGGGCGGCCAGAATGGGATCGACGGTTCCCGGTCCGGGGATGTAAACGGTTGACGCCGGTTGGGGCTGCCGGGCACTCTGAAGCAACCGGGGCACGAAAGCCGGTGTGCTCTGCAAGCGGGCCTGCTGGTTGGACATTTCAGTCAGCGGACGGACCGTCGCCGGAAGGCCGGCGGTCTGGAGTCCTGGAACCGAAAAGCCAAAGACTTGCGTTGCCGTGATAGCCAGGACGCACAGCGCAAGTGTCAGGCCGTGCTTGCGGAGTGGGCCCTCCGACGGCACCGCTGGTGGGATCAGACTGGCTGCCGCTGCGACGGCCAGCGGCCAGGCCAGGAGCAACACCGCAATCAGATATTTGTAGAAATAGTACGAGATGGCTCCGTTCTGGACAGTTTGCGAGACGGCCAGCCAGATGCACAGGGCAATCGGTATGAATAGTCCCGTCGCAGCCCTTGAAACGTCCAATCGTTCCGTCCGGAGCTGTGAGGAAGGTATGCGTAGGGCAAGCGAGCGGTTGGCGAAGCCCAATACCAAAGCCAGGACAATTGCCACTAGGGCGAGCCCGAAGTCCGGGTACGCGATCCCGCCTTGAGCCTCCAGGATGTGCTGGCTTTGTTCGATAAGGGGAGAAATCTGGATGATCGGAAGTGCCATGCCCAGCATGCTGACGCTGATACACGCTGATGAAAGGATCCACCACCGGCGGTTGTAGCTGCCGCGCTGGCGTACGACCGTCCACACCTTCATCCAAAGCACGACGGCCAGGAGGGATACAAGCAAAAGCCAGTTGTTGCAGATACTGACAAGACCCGCACCAACGACGGCAACGCCGACAACCGGGACACGACGCTGGAAGGTCAGTAGGGCGAGGACCGTGGCGGTCGCCATGCCACACGCGAGATAGAAATTTGCGAAGCCCTCATATGCCGGTATGGCTCCAGGGCCATAGATCCAGGCGGCCATCGCGATTGCGATTCCGCTGGCCATTACGCCTGCCCTTCGGCGGACCGCGGGCAGTGCGCAAAGTCCGGCCGCGACAATCAGGACCGTCATGACGCTGCAAGCTGCCTGGAGGTTCATGAAACCGACCAGTTCGCTGTCCACGCTGGAATAGGATGGACGAAGAAGGTCGGACATTGTGGCCAACAGAGCATGAAAGCCTTGCGGGTACTCGGAGAATCCCCAAGCGTCGCCGGCGGTGGTTTGCGGAATGGTCGGGATGACCTCGCCATGGAGCCGGATCATGTAGTAGATGCTGAAATGGGACTGATAGTCCCACCTGCTGGTAAGGATCGACAAGGCATCAAGTGGAGATCGGATCGTCAGCATCGTGCCCAGCGACAATGCTGAGAGCAGTGCCGACAGAAACGGTATTGAGTCAATCCATCGGGCACTGGGGACCAGCCGGCGGACCCTCCGGGCGGGAAGTTTCGCGGATCCGATCCACCAAGCTATAACCCCGGCCAGGCCCGCTAGCACGAGTGTCCCGTGGTCCGTACCCATCAAGCGTTCAGGTAACCACCAGGTCAGCGGCACCAGTCCGGCCAAAATCAGTCCATTGAAGAGGATGCGCTTTGACATCACTCGGGCGGTGGGCAGGAGAAGCAGGAGGACGGCCGTAACGATGAGTGCGGGCGTTCCCTGCAAGAGGCCTGTTGTCCTGAGGGCAATGACAGTACCCGCGACGATGGCGAAGGCCAGTATTCCCCGCGCGTGCCGGAATTGCGGACCCGGTCCGGCTTCGCCGCGGGGCGCTCTCGCACTGGAACGTCGCCGAAGGTGCTGCTGGTCGTTGATGGCGGTGCTCACGTGCGATTTTCCCCAATTGGTAAAAGTGAAGCTTGTTGGCGATACGATGATGCGTTGCGTTTCTGGTGCGGACGCCCCCAACGCAACGTGCGTTTACCCGGGGGCCGGGAGAGGGCTGCCCGGAGTAGCCTAGCCGGGGCGCCGGCCGGAAAGGCCGCGCAATCCATCTCGGATCCCGTTGAGGGCATTGGCCAGTCGGACCTGCCGACGCGGGGCAAGCAGTGTGACGATGGCCAGGTGCCTATAGTCCGCCAGGAAGCCCTTCAAAGTCCATAGCGAGAACCGGCGGCCGTACTGGCGTGCTAGCAGGATCCGGTTCCGGAAAAGATAGTAGTAGCGCCAATCAGCGGCAGTGCGGATCTTGAGCGGTTTTCCACCGAAGGAAAGTTCCCGGCCGAACAATTTGGCCGTGGCTGGACTTCCAAGAGTGTGATCCAGCGCAGCATCCGGGGCGATGACGGCGCGCAGTCCGTCAGAAGCACACCGCAGGTAGAACTCGCTGTCCACTCCGTCGATGAAGAGGCTGGACTGAAACATGCCGAGCCGCTCCAGTACAGGGACCGGGATGAGGAGTCCAGACTGGATAGGCTCGCCGCCGAGTTGAATCCCGTTCACCACTGGGCCGCGCCGGACAGGGAGGCCCCTGACAGAGCCGGGCGCCACCATGCCCACTGGAACCTGGGCGGCCGAAGCCGCCGTCGCAGCCGCCTGCAAAGCGGCGACGTAACCGTCGTCGAGCAGTGAGTCTTGATCCATGGTGAGGATGTAGTCTGGCTTCGCGGCCCACGACAGTACAGAGGAAATTCCGGCATTCAGCGCCGCCGCGATCCCGGAGTTTTCAGCAAGTCGCTCCACCCGGCAGCCGAGGCCAGCCAGCTCGTCAAGGATCAAAGTGGGATCCTGAGGGCTTCCGTCGTCGACGACGACCACTGCGTCCACTTGTTTTAGAAGTGCCGCGGCGTTTTCCAACACGCCGCCAGACGGGTTAAACAGGGACACGACAGCGACAGTCGAAGGCAACGTCTCTTCTCCGTCCGGGTCAGGCGGGCTGGACGTCGGGCTGAACGTCGATCCAATTGGCGAGGCGGTCAACGCCCTGGGCCAGGTTGTACTTCGGGGTCCAGCCGAGTACCTCTTCCGCGGCTGAGACGTCTGCCCAGGCGTGGCGGACGTCGCCCTGTCGGTATTGCCCTGTGACGTGGGGTGCCGGAGCGTTGTAGTGCGCGGCGATGAGTTGTGCGGCGGTGCCGATGGTCTGGAACTCGCCAGAACCGATGTCCATCGGTTCACCTTGGACGGTGGGGGAGACAGCTCCTGCGACGATGGCCGAGGCGACGTCATCGATCAAGATAAAGTCACGGCGGACTTCGCCGTCTTCATAGAGTGGAATCGACTTGCCCCCCATGGCCATCCGGCAGAAAAGGCTCATGATCCCGGTGTACGGGTTGATGAGTGATTGGCCGGGGCCGTAGACGTTCTGAAGCCGCAGGATGACGGTTTCGACGCCATAGGACTTTGCCCAGGCCTGCAGGACGTGCTCCTGGGCGAGCTTGGTGGCCCCGTAGACACTGACCGGTGCTGGGAACGTTTCAGACGCTTTCATAGCTACCGGCGTGGCGTCCGGGAAGTCCCACTGGGACTTGTCCAAGGTCTCGCTGGTGCGCTGGCCGGGGTAGAACAACTTGCCGTCGGCGTCTGCCCAGGCACCTTCACCATAGACCGCCCGGCTGGAGGACAGCACGATCCGGCGCGGGAGCTTGCCGTGGCGGTTGAGGCCATCGAGTAGCTGGGAAGTGCCGACGACGTTGACGTGCGTGTGGCGGGTCGACTCCTCGAGGGACTGGCCGGTCCCAGTCTCAGCGGCGAGGTGGATCACGACGTCGGGTGTCACATCTGCCAAGACGGCGTCCCACGTCGCCGCTTCCGCGACGTCGGCGACGACGAGTTCGGCCTTCGGGTGCAACTCAGCAGGCCGTTCACCAGAAGCATGGATCTGGGGGTGCAAATTGTCGATGACAACTACCCGGTCGAAGGCTTCGACCAGAGCGGGGGAAACAGCACAGCCGATGAAGCCAGCGCCGCCTGTGACGAGGACAGTGCCGCCGGGGCGGACAGGACTAGTTGAAGAAGTCACCATTGGACCTTTCATAGCGGAAGTTATTTTCCGAAAGTGTGTCGGACGAGTGCCTTGACGGCGGCGTTGTTGCGACTCACGGCCGCCTTCGGAAGAAGGGCTGCCGCGTGCGCGCGGGAGGTTAGCCTGAGCCTTGCCGACCGGGCCGCCTTCGTCCAACCGAGTTCATCGGCCTGGGCTGCGGAGACCTCAAAATATTCCCTCTCGCCGGCAAAACGGGAGCCATCCACGAGTTTTGTCGAGGATGCACTGTTTGAATGCCTTCGGTACTGGAAGCAAAGCTCGGGATCGATCAGCAGCTGATCGCCGTTGTAGATCATGTCCATGATCAAGGCGAGATCCTGGATGATCGGGAAGCCGTCGCGGAAATCTACCTTCCGGATCTTGTCCGTGCGGAAGGCCAAGGACGGCCAGTACAGCCAGTCGCCGTGCATGAGGTTGGTGGCTATTGCCTCTCCGGCCATCAGCTGCCGTCCACCGCCCCGCGGCTTGATGATCCTCTGCTTCACCACATCAACAAGCGTAGCTACTGCCTGTCCATTTTCGTCGATGACCTCAACACCGGGCTGGATGAGGGCGGCATCGGGGAAGCTAGCATGGGCGGAGAGGATGACATCCACGTAGTTCGGTAGCAAGACGTCATCGCAACCCAAGATTACCATCATCTCCTGTGTGGCGAGTGAAACACAGGTTCGGTAGTTCTCCGTAATGCCGGCGTTCTGATCCTTGCGGATGTATTTAACTCGCGGGTCTTGGATCCCGGCCATGAAGTCGCTGATTTCGGTACCTGGGTACGCGTCATCGACGACCGTCAAAAGCCAATCGCCGTTGTTCTGGGCGAGGACACTGTTGACGGTTTCTTTCATGTATCCGGGGTCTCCCCAATAGGGGATCAAGATGTCGAGGGGCATGTTATGCGTCAAAACCTTCGCTTGATTTTCTAGAGACTGGGGCTGATGGAGCGTCCGTTTCACTGGCCGATGGATTGACGGCCCGGCTTGCTGGTACCGCCTCCGAGAGGGATTCCAGCTGCGCCCGGAGAATGGCTACTTCTTCGGCTAACGAGCGGGTTTCATCCTCCACGACTGAGATTTCCCAGGAGAGGTGTAGGCAGACCCCAAGAAGCATCAGGATGCTCATTGCAAAGAGGAGGTTTGAGGGTACTTGGATACCCACAAGTTCAGCGACGATATTCAGCAAATACGGGAAAGCAGCAAGGATGAGCGTAGCGACGCCGACGATCAGCCACAACGCGGCGTACTTTTCCCGCAGCTTCTTCCGCCGGAGCATTTCGAATACCAGCGCGACTATGATCAAGGCCAAGAGGAACGCAGCGAGATTTCCCATTAGCGGACTCCTGCGACTTCAGGGGCGAGGGCAGCCGGGGTGGACCGTTTGCGAGTCAGGGCAAAGAGCAGGGCAAACACTGACCTTCCAAGATAGATTGCAGCTTTCGCGGGATTGTGGCTGGGGGTGCCGCCTTGCCTGACGCGCATTTCGACGGGGACTTGTGTCACAGTGCATCCCGAGCGGATCGCTACTACAAGGGAATCAATCGTATCTCCGAGGTACTCCGCCGGGTAATGATCCAAGTACTGGCTGATGGCCCGGTCATTGCCGGCGCGGAAACCGCTGGTGACGTCTGTGAGCCGAGTCTTCGCCAAAGATGAAATCACCTTGGCCAGGAAGAGCATCGCCCACTTGCGCGGACCGCTGACTTTGTAGTTTCCGCGATCAGCAAAGCGGGCGCCAATCGAAATGTCTGCATGGCGAAGCCCTGCCAGTACTTCTTCGATGCTGCTTGGATCGTGCTGGCCGTCAGAGTCAACCTGAATTACTTGGTGGTAGCCAAGCCGACGAGCGTACTTGAACCCGGCGCGCATTGCACCGCCTACACCGAGGTTGAAAGGGAGGTTGAGGACCGTTGCGCCAGCAGCTTCCGCGACAGCCGCGGTGTTGTCTGTTGAGCCGTCGTTGACGACCAGAACGTCGTAACGGCCACTTGTCGCGAGCACTTCACGCACCGTGTTGCCGACCGCTTCGGCTTCATTCCAGGCTGGCATGATGACCAGAACGCGGGCTGTGGGGGTTGGTTCCATGGTGTCCAAACTATATCAATTCCAAACAGAGTCGCCGACGAGGCATGTCGTGCCCTCAGTTCGCGGGTCCGTTATTTGAGTCTTTGTTCCAGGTCGGCAGGGATCCTGCCCGTGCGTCCCCTCAGGGCGTCGGCAAATCCCGCCATGGCCGCCAAAATCAGCTTGCGCTTGCCGGGGCTGAAAGCAAATCGCAACACATGCGCCTTGCCTTCCTCCACCAGCCTCCGGAGCGTCCATCCCGGGGCGCTGAGGGCATACCTTCGAGTGAGTGCTGCCCCGTTCCGGCAGATGTAGTAAACGCGGCTGGGGGAGTGGTAGTTAAAAGAGATCTCGCGGCCAAATACCACGAGGGGCCGGCCCAGAAGGCGCGCACGATCACGCTGGCCAAGGTCGTGGTCGATGTCGCAGCCTTCCCCGACCAGGACTTGGAGTCCGGTGCCGCGCACACGCATGGTGTATTCGGAGTCCACGCCGTCGATGAACAGTCCGGCGTCGAAGACACCCACCCGGTCGATTGTTCCGACAGGGATCATGAAGCCTGATTGCATGGGATCAAAAGCCTTGGTGAACCCACCCACGGTGCCCATGGTCGGGACGGCATGCCCACTGTATGAAGACGCGCAGACGAAGCCGACGTCGATTCCCGCCGAAGTTGCTCGCTGCAGTGTCTCGATTGCGTTTTGGACGTAGAGGGGGTTGAGCCGGGAGTCTTGGTCCAGGGTTAGGACGTAGTCCGGATCGCCATCGGTTCGTGCGGCTGAGATGCCGGCATTGAGCGCAGCGGCGATCCCTGCATTCTCCTGCTGATGGATTATCCGGGCGCCTGTCTTGGCCAATTGCGCGAAGACGCCCTCGGAGCCCGAGGGGATCCGTCGTCGACCACAAGGACGCGGACGCCCTGCTGGACTAATTGACGCACACCCTGCTCGAGGGAAAGATCCGGGCGATAGGCGGCGATGATAGCGACGACCGCCCGAGTTTCACTTGTCTGCATGACTCGGCCTTTCTGTGTTCACGATTTTGAATCCAGGAATCAGCAGGGCCAAGAAAAGCACGGCCTCACTGAGGGCCATTCCGAGGGCAATGCCTGGGGCGTTGCCGGATGTCCCGGACCAGACCATGGCTGCGACGCCGAGGAGTGCGGAGACCACCGTCCATAGAAGGACGAGCTGTTGTTGACCCGCGGGAATAAGCAGATTCCGAATGAAGGGGGTGCTGGCGCTCAGGAACAGAAACGCGAGGCCATAGTAGAAGCACAGCTCGGTGGTGGCTTGTGCCTTGCCTGCGAACAGCAGGCTGCTGACGAACGGACCGGCCAGTGTCAGCACGACTGCGCCCAGGACGCCCAGCGCCGCGTGGGCACAGATGGCGGCCAGATGACGTTTGCGGTGGCTCGCCGCGCCGTGCTCGAGCGTCCAGCCCTGGAAGGCGTTGCCGAGTGCAACGACGGTAAACAGGCCGAATCGATAGAGGGTGTCCGCTGTCGCGAGGCTGCCGGAGGCGGCGGGCGCAGTGCTTGCCGTGGCGATCGGGGTCGGAGTGGAAGCGTAAGCGTTACCCGCGAGGCTGATCCCGGCCGTACGGCCCTGCGAAGCGAGTTCCCGCATTGCGGAACGGACATCGCGGGGCACCCACTGGCCGCCTGGGGAAAAGGTGCGATGGAATATGACCAGCGAAACAATTGATGCCAGGACGAGGAGGCCAGTGTAGAACCAGAGCTGGTGTGTCCAAAGCAACAGCGGGGCAGCTGCGGCGGTGGCAATAAACCGAGGGACGGTGTCGTAAATGGCGAGCAACCTAGGCTGGCCCAGGCCGATGCAGAACCACGACGGTGACATTCCGGCAATACCGACGGCCCAGGACATGGCGATTGCTTCCGCGCGGAAAGCCGGGTTGGCAACCAGTGCGGCGACGACGGCAGACGCGGGCAGTACGAGGGCCAGCAGGAGGAGACGGGTCCTCATGCTTCGGAGGTAAACCTTGCCGCGGTCGGCGGCGCTGGTGGAACGCGCGACGGCAACAGGTCCGTCAACATTCCAGCCCCACATCAGCACAGTAGCCGCGAAGGTGCCGATCGCCTGGCCTGAAATGACGCTCGAAATTCCTTCGCCACCGACAAAGCTGGAAATCACTGGAATGAGCAGAAGCGGCGTAACTAAGGACAGCAGCGGTAGAACCGTGAACCCGGAAAGGCGCAGCAGTACGGTCTTCATATGGCAGGAGTGTCCTTGGGTCACGGGCAGTCTTCATCGATCTTACGGGATGGTTCTGCGGGGAAAGCCTTCACCTAAGATGGTGCAAGTCGGACGGGCGGGTGCCAAGCCCCCGTTCTTCCTTGTGAACAATCGGACTGTGAGGCCATGAACAAGCGCAACGAGCACACCACCCCGCGGATACGCGCCAGTGTCTGCATGGCGACCTACAAAGGAGCCCTCTACATCGGCGAGCAGCTCGACTCGATCCTTGCCCAGTTGGGGGACGACGACGAATTGGTGATCGTCGACGACGCGTCTCCCGATGACACGGTGCAAAAGATCATGGCCATTGACGATCCGCGCATCAGACTCATCCAAGCGGGCACCAATCAAGGTTACGTCCGTTCCTTCCAGCAGGCCGCCCTGGCCAGCCGCGGTGAGTTTATTTTCCTGGCTGACCAGGACGATGTCTGGATCGAGGGGAGGCTCGAACGGATGCTGTCCTCGTTGCAGTCGTCCGCCGTTGTCGCCAGCAATTTCGACGTCCTGGGCGGCGGGCCAAGGCCAGCGATTCCCCGACTCAGATCCGCTGACGGACGCAGGTCGATCGCGAATCTCTTTGGAATCCTTGTTGGCTACCGCGCATATTATGGGTGCGGGATGGCGTTCCGGCGCGAACTCCTGGGTGCGTTCGCGCCGGCGCCTTCCTACTTGCGCGAATCCCACGACCTGTGGCTGGCGATTATCGGAAATATGGCCGGTTCCATTGCGCACCTTGACGATTCCACATTGCTTCGGCGGATACACGACGAGAACGCCACCCCCAGGGGGTGGCGTTCCCTCGCGACTATCTTCGCCGCGCGTGTTGTGCTGGTCCGCCTCATGGTGGACGCACGACGTCGGCTACCCTCCTTGGGCGGGCCGCCGGGCCAGCTTTCCTAGTAGTAGAGGACGTCTACCGAGAGCTGCGACAGGCTGTTGGTTAGCTGCCAGCTATTACCCCTGACAATTCCAACGGTGGAGGTGCGGTCGCCGTTCCAATCCCCGGTAATCGGGCTGTCGGTGCTGATTCCGTAGTTGAAGACATTGGACACCACAGGGGATTGGATGCGGCTGCTAAGCCACCACTGTCCGTTGCGCCACACACCGATGCTTGTTTTGCCGCTACCGGTCCAGTCTCCGACTATGGGCGTGTCGGAAGGTACACCAAATCCAGTGAATTCATTCACTACCGGGTTGTTGATGGAGTAGCTGACCTGGAAGCTGGAGTTGCGCCAGATGCCGATGCTGTCCCGGCCGGATCCGTTCCAGTCACCCACGATCGGAGTGTCGGAGCCGATCCCGAAGGAAACTACTTTGGAGATAGCCATTGTGTTGATGTCACCAACCAGCCACCAGACACCGTTGCGCACGATGCCGATACCGGCGCTTCCGGTTCCGTTCCAGTCGCCCACTACGGGCTTGTCGCCCGGGTTCCCGTAGCCGAAGCATTTCCGCGGACCACGCGGCATTTGGAGGCACCAGAAACCATCTTTGAACCATCCGACGTAGCTCTTGCCGTCTCCACCCCATTTGCCGGTAAGTAGGGTGGCGCCGGGAATGAGGCCAATCGGATAGGTATCCGGAGTGGAAGCGAACCGACGTAGCTGGTCCATGGTCCCGTTGAAGAGGTCCTGGTCGCCAGGGAAGGTGGCCTTGGTTGAGTAGCTTGCGTCGGTGTAGTCGTCAGCATACTGCCACACGGAGTAGTAGCCCCACCCTCCAAAACTGGCAGGGTTGTTGGTAAACCACGAGGCGCCCCAGAGCGGGTTGGAATTCGAGAACCTGGTGGTCCCGCCAAGGCAGGTGTTCCAGAAGCTGGCCGTGCTGTAGATTACCGCGGCCTTACCTGTCGCTTGGTAGTAGTAGCCCGCGAAGTCGGCCACCCAGTCCGACAACTGGGACGGACTCATGTTGTAGCAGGAATTTAGGCCTTCGTTGTAGGGGGAACCGTTGTACGCATCCGGGTGGCCTTCGATATCCAGCGCTCCCGGCAGAGTCGTTCCATCACCGGACCACGCTCCTCCGTTCGCGATAAACGCGGTGGCCTGGTCCGCACCACGGGACAGATTCGGACGGGCGAAATGGTAGGCGCCGCGGATGAGGCCCGCAGCGGCTGAACCGTTGTATTGCTGTGCGAAATAGCTGTTCGAGGCCCACGTTCCTTCGGACGCCTTGATGTATGCGAACCGGGCTCCCTTCATATAGGAGACGTAGTTCCAGTCGACATTGCCTTGCCAACCGCTCACGTCAAGCCCTAGCGGGCTACCTTGGGTCCCCGCCGGCTGCTCGGGGACCGACGGCTCGCTGCCGGCCTGGGAGAATACCTTGGACTGCTGCGCCGAGGCGATTCCGACTTGCCCCGCCTTTTTAGTCATCCCCATGGTGGCGCCGAACTTGCTGAGCTTGTCGGCGTCGCTCAACGTCCCCGCTGCAGTTGCGCCCGTTTGAGGGGCGGAGGGGGCAGTTGGGGCGACCGATGTCGGCGCCGTCGCCGGTGCAGGAGTGGCGGAGGTGACGGGCGCCTCAACCTTTGTTTGAGGCGCAGGCGTTGTCGACGCGGTAGGAGATGCTGGAGACGGCGTGGCCGTCGGGCTAGGCTGCGGTGTGGGGGCGGCCAACGCCGGGGTGCCGGTGACCCCCGTCATTGCCAACGGCAGGGCTAATGCCGCCGATAGCAGCATCAAGCGAGGTTTTGACTTGTTCACGGTTGCTCCCGGAGAGATATTGGGCGGGCGTAGAGACACTCCCCACCCATCGTTCTATCTGAGGGTATCCAATTGTTACTCGTGTGACTACTGGTGCTGGTGGTGAGGCCGATTACGCGACAAGAGCGTTTTTTGGAAGCCGGTAAGCTAGTCACCATGCAGAAGATCCTTGTCACCGGCGGCGCCGGCTTCATCGGTTCCAATTTCGTCCACTATTTGGTGGCCAACACCGACGCTAATGTCACTGTCCTTGACAAGCTGACTTACGCAGGCAACCCGGAGTCCATCAGCGGCCTCCCGGAGGACCGTGTCACCCTGGTGAAGGGGGATATCGCTGACGGTGACCTGGTCGATGGGCTCGTCGCTGGCACGGACGTCGTGGTGCACTACGCGGCCGAATCCCACAACGACAATTCCCTGCATGACCCCCGTCCCTTCCTCGACACCAACATCATCGGGACATATACCCTCATCGAAGCGGCACGCAAGCACGCTACGCGGTTTCACCACATCTCCACTGATGAGGTCTATGGAGACCTGGAACTCGGCGACCCTCAACGCTTTACCGAGGACACTCCCTACAACCCATCGAGCCCGTATTCCTCCACTAAGGCAGGATCGGACCTGCTCGTCCGCGCTTGGGTTCGCTCGTTCGGATTGCGCGCAACCATCAGCAACTGCTCCAACAACTATGGGCCGTACCAGCACGTGGAGAAGTTCATTCCGCGCCAGATCACCAACGTCATCGATGGCATCCGCCCCAAGCTCTACGGCAAGGGTGAGAATGTGCGCGACTGGATCCATGCCAACGATCATTCCTCCGCCGTCCTCGCAATCATCGAAAAGGGCCGGATCGGCGAGACCTACCTGATCGGCGCCGACGGGGAAAAGAACAACAAGGACGTCGTCGAACTCATCCTTGAGCACATGGGACAGCCCCGCGATGCCTACGACCACGTGGTGGACCGCCCAGGCCACGATCTCCGCTACGCCATCGACTCAAACAAGCTGCGTGACGAACTCGGTTGGAAGCCGAAGTTCTCAAACTTTGACGCCGGTATCGAAGACACGATCAAGTGGTACCGCGACAACGAATCCTGGTGGCGCCCGCAGAAGGCGGCCACGGAAGCTCGCTACAAGGAACAGGGCCAATAAACGATGACGCTGGAATTTTCGAAAACGCTTGCGGCCCACGAAACGCCGATTCCAGGCGTCGTTCTTTATGACTTGCCGGTTCACGGCGACAACCGTGGCTGGTTCAAGGAGAACTGGCAGCGGGAGAAGATGATCGCCCTTGGCCTGCCGGACTTCCGCCCGGTTCAGAACAACATTTCGTTCAACGAAAAGGCTGGAACAACGCGCGGGATCCACGCTGAGCCGTGGGACAAGTTCATCTCCGTGGCTACGGGCCGGATTTTCGGCGCATGGGTGGACTTGCGTGAAGGACCGTCCTTTGGTGCAGTCTTCACCGCCGAGCTTGATCCCAGCCAGGCTATCTTCATTCCCAGGGGCGTGGGCAATGCGTTCCAGACCCTCGAGGACAACACTGCCTACACCTATCTGGTCAATGACCACTGGTCGGCAGACGCCCAAAGCCAGTACACGTTCCTGAACCTAGCTGACGAGACGGCCGCTATTGACTGGCCTGTGCCGTTGGAACAGGCAGAGCTGTCGGACAAGGACAAAGCACACCCTCGGCTGGCGGAGGTGGTGCCTATGCCGGCTCGGAAGGTACTCGTGGTGGGCGCCGACGGCCAGCTCGGCAAGGCGTTGCGCGAACTATACGACGGCGATCCTTCCGTTGAGTTCGCCGGGCGGTCGGACTTTGACTTGTCCCAGGAAGCGTCGTTTGCGGGACGGAACTGGAAGAACTACTCGACGATCGTCAATGCGGCCGCTTACACCGCCGTTGACGCAGCCGAGAGTCCCGAGGGGCGGGCAGCTGCATGGCAGGTGAATGTCTCAGCTGTGGCGCGCTTGGCGAAGACTGCGATCGAGCAGGACCTGACGTTGGTTCATATCTCGTCGGATTATGTCTTCGACGGCACACGCGAATTGCATGATGAAAATGAACCTTTCACCCCGCTTGGCGTGTATGGCCAGACCAAAGCTGCTGGGGACGCTGTGGTCAGCGTTGTTCCGTGCCATTACATTGTGCGGACCAGTTGGGTGATCGGCGAGGGAAACAACTTCGTTCGTACCATGGCTTCGCTCGCGAGCCGTGGGATCAAACCGAGCGTCGTCAACGATCAAATCGGGCGTCTTAGCTTCACCGAAGACATTGCGGCCGGGATCAAGCACCTTCTGGACTCCAGAGCCCCGTTTGGCGCATACAACCTCAGCAACGACGGCGATTCCCAGTCCTGGGCCGATATTGCCGGCGGTGTGTATGAGCTCTGCGGGGCGTCGGCAGGCGACGTCACAGGGGTGAGTACCGAGGAATATTTCGAGGGAAAGTTGGCGGCACCACGACCCCTCAAGAGCATCCTTGATTTGAGCAAGATCAAAGGAACCGGATTCACCCCGGCCCACAGCGCCGACAGGTTGAGTGGCTATCTTCGCAGCTAGTTTTCAAACGGAAAACGGTCAAATGCAAAGGGTCTGGCCAGGCAATGCCTGGACAGACCCTTTGCATTTTGTTTTGCAACCGGAGAAAGCCCTACTCGAGTCGCCCGCGTTCGGCTGAGTGCCCTGTTGTCGTCCGTTCGGCGGGGGCTCCACCTCGTAGACGCAGCCAACCCAACGCGCGGGTCATGCGCACTGGTAGGAACGAGGTACCCGGGTGGAGAAAGCGGTATAGGTGGGACGCGCCAATGACTAGAGTCAATGCGAAGAGTAGCGTCAGAACTTCCCACGTCAGTGGCGGTTGCCAAGAAGGATTGTTCAACATCATCAGCCAATTGGCGGAGTCTGGTAGCCCGACGACGTAGCGTCGCAGAACGTACACGAAGCCGTACACGTGCGCCGCGCAAGCGGCCCAGAGCAGTATCTTGGTCAGACTCCGGCTGGAGAGGCTGGATTTGAAGCTTCGGAACCGCAGGGCCAATCCGGCTGAAATGACCGCTATGGCGAACAATGGGAGGCTGTACCGTCCCTGCCAAATGAAGCCGCTGCTGGTGACCAGAGCCGCCTGAACCAAAGAGGGCACTATTGCGAGCATGCCGATCGCGACCCAGAAGCCCAGTTGCAGCCGCGCCGGGCGCATCAGAAAGACCAGCAGCAAGAGAGCTATGAGCAACATATTCCAGAACATCAGGACGGCTTGGGGCACCGGCGCATCCAGCCAGCCAGCAACACCGATGTACTGGGTCACGAAATCGAAGGCCCTATCCATCATGGTGACGAAGGCGTTGGACGGACGGAGGCCTTCGACCACATTGGATATTCCTGAGGGCGCCTCGCCCGCTGAAGGAGGCGCTGCCAGCATGATGAAGTTCCACATGACCCCCAGAGCCACCCCCACTGCAGACAACCCGGCAACCACGAGCAACACCCTGTTCCGGAAGATGGCCACAATATCTGAGCCTCGGAAGAAGAGACAGGCCACAATCGCGCCGCAGAGGAGCCACAACAAGGACACGTTCCTGGTATTGGCTAGCGTTGCGGCGGAGACCCCCACTGCCAGGATGCCGGGACGCGCCAGATTGAGCTGTTTCGAGTTTTCCAGGACCGAGACCAGGCCGCAGAATGCCGCCATTGATGCTGCGACTTCCAATGAATTTGGATTGATTCCGATGGCCAGAAACAGGACCATGGGGGTAGTGGCTACGGCGGCTGCAATCATTGGCCACTTCGGGTGACGCAGCCGGGACAATGCCGTGAAACCCGCGGCATAGAAAGCCGCTGACAACAGTCCGCTGACAATGCGCATGGCGAAGATCGCCGGCGCACCGGACATGAACAGGCTTGGCAGGCCTACGAGCCAGTAGTAGAACGGGTTGTACAACCCGGCCGACGTTACCCCGATGGTGGTGTAGGTGTCGTCAACTGGTATGTCGGGTGAACAATCTGCGGGCTTCTCCTTGGTAAAGGCGAAACATCTTTGGGAGGCGATGTTCGCAATGTATGACGGGACCTGAACGTGGACTCCGTGTCCATAGGATTCACCGGGGTGGGGGAAGAACTGGCCCCGTGCCACCGCCGCCGCCTTAATGGTGTGCGCAGGTTCGTCGGGATACGCCATCAGCGGAGTAGCTAGTGTCCACAAGGCGATAAGCGCCGACAGGAAGGCGAAGACGCGTACGAAGGACCCAAATCCGGCCCTGGTTCCAGGCGAAAGGTTTGGAGTTCGGAGCCCCTTTCGGTCGGATGAAGCGAGCTGCTGATCCGAGATCGTCTTCTGGTTCGCGTGTCCGTGTGTAACTGACGGGTCGATCACTGGAGACTACCGATCTTTCCTATCAGACGTGCCGCGTCCTGCAGGGCCTGCTCACTGGGTGACGCCACTCCGGCGAAATAGCCTGAGGCGAACTGGCCATCTGGGCTGAGCACGAAGTTTCCCCAGGACTTAACGAGGGATGCGATCTGATGATTCTTGTAGGTGGTGCAAAATGCTTGATAGTTGACGGTGCCGAGTGCATAACCGCGATCGGTTTTTTCCGGAAGACTGAACTCGACTCCTGTGCCCAATGTCTTGGACGTGCCGCCCTGAACAGCTGCTGCCACAGAGTCTTTGGACATCCGCGTGAACGGTCCACCGAACGACAAAAGAGCGGTGTCAAATCTTGAGCCGATCGACGCTGAATCCATGAAAGCGACCGCGCCGGCTGTATCGTCCACTTTCTTCACCAGGTCGCGGAGATTCTTCACCTCAGCACCGCCGGGGATCTTGGTCCACTTGTCCGTCACACCGGACGGCCAGTCGGCGGACGACGACAGGTACCGTGTGCTGGCCGTTGTCAGCGCCGACGCCGAGCTTGCGGTGATGGGAACTATCGGCGTGTTCGGGAGCGTCAATTCGGGATTGATTGTGGCTATTGCCTTATCGTTCCAGCGAGTCACCTCTCCGGAAAATATCTTCGCAAGGACCCCTGGTGAGAGTTTTAGGCTCCGGACGCTGGGCAGATTGAAGGCTACCCCGACGGACGTAATGGACGTCGGCACGCTAAAAGCACCGTCCGGGCCGCATTGTGTCTTCGTGGCGGCCTGGTCCTGGGATGTCAAGGGGGCGTCAAGCGCGGCGAAGTATGCCTGGCCTGTAGCCAGTGCCGTCAAACCCACCTTGGACCCGTCGGGAGAATAGTTCAATGATGTTGCCTTGAAGGACTTTTGCCAGGCCCCGGTCCAAGCGTCAATTGGATCGCTCTGTATTGGGCTTCCAATCGCGGTGAGTGCACCGCGGATATCGTCCTTGGGCGGCGGACTGGCACAGGCGGCCAAGCTGATGCCCAAGAGCAGGAGTCCTCCTGCTACTCGGCGAATCGACCGATCATGCACCGGGGGTCCTTTCGATTTCGGATTTCGCTAGACTTGCGTCTTGATAACCCTAACCGTTCAACCCGCGGGTCGCGGTGCAATTGTGCCGGGAGCCAGGCGCACGAAGAAGGACAGAAGCATGCCCATCACGTGCGGCTCGCGCTGTAACCTGTCAGATGCTGCGGAATCACCTCCGTCCCGGCCAGCATGATGCCGGCCGGGACGGAGGGTGAAGGTCCCTGGGTGTTTAGGAACTCATATCAAGAAGTATCCGGAGACGTCTGCGATGAGTTGAACTGTTCCCGTGGACTGGTTGTAAAGGGTCACCTTTCCGTCGGCACCTACCGGTACTGTGACCAGGTTCGGTACTGTTTCGGCGGTCGCGTAGTTGAGGTTGGATGCGTTGGGCCGCGTGGTGCCAGAGGCATAGGCGGTGACGAATCCGAACGACGTCGGCTGCGTGACGGTGAGGTTGAAGGTCACCGCCGAAACGGTTGCCGGGATCCCGTTGACGCCGCCGACCTGGAACGAGACGGTTCCGCCCGGTGCCACGGTAGCGGTGTTGCGGGTGTCGAGGAACCTGTTCGGCGCAATCGGCTGGAACGTTCCCGACGCCACAGGCGTTCCCGCGAGATAGTACCCCGCGACATCTGCGATGAGTTGAGCGGTTCCCGTGGATTGGTTGAAGAGGGTGACCTTTCCATCGGCACCTACCGGAACGGTCACTAGGTTCGGTACTGTTTCGGCGGTCGCGTAGTTGAGGTTGGATGCGTTGGGCCGCGTGGTGCCAGAGGCATAGGCGGTGACGAATCCGAACGACGTCGGCTGCGTGACGGTGAGGTTGAAGGTCACCGCCGAAACGGTTGCCGGGATCCCACTGACGCCGCCGACCTGGAACGAGACGGTTCCGCTTGGTGCCACCGAAGTGGCGTTGCGGGTGTCAAGGAACCTGTTCGGCGCGATCGGCTGGAACGCTCCAGGGGCAGTCACCGCGCCGGAGAGGTAGTATCCGGAGACGTCTGCGATGAGTTGAACTGTTCCCGTGGATTGGTTGTAAAGGGTCACCTTTCCATCGGCACCTACCGGAACGGTGACCAGGTTCGGTACTGTTTCGGCGGTCGCGTAGTTGAGGTTGGATGCGTTGGGCCGCGTGGTTCCCGATGGGTAAGCGGTGACGAATCCGAACGACGTCGGCTGCGTGACGGTGAGGTTGAAGGTCACTGCCGAGACGGTTGCCGGGATCCCGTTGACGCCGCCGACCTGGAAGGAAACAGTTCCGCCCGGTGCCACGGGAGCGGTGTTGCGGGTGTCGAGGAACCTGCTCGGTGCCGTCGACTGGAAAGCGCCCGGAACCGACGCCGACATCGTGTCGTACAAACCGTAGTCATCCGTGACCAGGGTTCCGTTGCTGAGCAGGTTCAAGCCCACGCTGATGGCGTTGGCCCCTGCCGGGACGGGCGGTGAGGTCCAGGTAGCCTGGGTCCAGGCTGTTGCTGCGACAACATTCGGACTTGCCGTCCAATAAGTCCACGTGCCCAATCCCGTTCGGTAATACAGCTCGAACTGGGTCGCGGCCGTCGATTTATACCAAGCAGACATTTGATACGTGTGGCCAGGTGTAGCGCTTGGCGCGCATTGTCCCAAGTCCAAGGTGGGCAAGAGCTTGGCATCGCCGTCCACGTAGCCGGACATCACCATCTGTTCGGCTACGGATCCGGTGTGACCGGGAGTCACGCTGGTAAAGGTGGCGGTGTTGGTGCCAAATTTGCCGATGGCCCAGCAATACGGAAGCCCTGTGGCCACTGGGCCGGCCGTTTCCAAGCTCGGGTTCTGGATCAGATTTCCGACAGTGATGGGTGGTGGTGGAGCTGGTCCGCTGACGACTGGCTTGTTCACGTCGAGCGTTGGGTTTGCCGGGTCCGGGAACTGAGCGGCCATGACTTGGCTCACCGTCTTCACAACGATCCTCCCTGCCGTCTGTTCGGCCACCAGCCAGTCTACGTAGGCGTGAAAGTTGGCTGTGGTGACGGTCAGGGGATCCGTGGTGGAGTCGAAGTGGTGGAAAGTCAATTGCACCCATCCGCCACCAGCCTCCGCTTGGGTCACAACCGTTTGCATGTCGGCAACTGTCCAAGTGTTGTCCACCTCATCGGGTGCTTTGGTGAAGTAGAGGTCCGCAGTTGGCACGGGCAATGGTTCGGCCACTTCGGTCAGTGTGGGAGCAGCCTTGCTTTTCAGGTCGCCGAGGCCGCGCGCGCTGTTGTAGCCGCAATCGGCGACTGTTTGTTGGACCGCGGCAGTACTGGAGGCAAATGGATAGGCAAAGTTGGTTACCCGGAAGCCCATGTTGGTCAGATTGACACGGTCATTGCATATTTGGCGCTTGACCTCATTTGCGTCCATCTGGGCCAGATCGGGGTGCGTAACCGTGTGCCCGGCAACTTCATTGCCTGCCGATTGGAGGGAGAGTGCCTGGGCGGTTGTCATGTAGGAGGCCGCATTGAGGTAGCCGGAGGGAAGGAAGAAGGTTCCCTTCATTCCCTTCGAATTCAGATAGGCCGCAGCATTCATCTGGTCCGCATTGGCGTCATCAAATGTCAGCGTGACGACCAAGGGGCCCGCGGCTTGCGCTGGCTGGGTCAAAATGGCCGTATTGAAGAGTGTTGCTAAGAGAAGTGCGGCTGCCCCCATGGCAGCCGTCTTCCTTGAAGGGGTTTGTTGGCCTTCATAGGGGAGCCCCCGCCCAATGCGGGAAGCCACCATCCACCTTTTTTGCATCCCAAGTCCGTTCGTCGCGCCTGCAACCTGACTGGTGAGACCTTCAGTGCCGTGTGTGTGTTCCCGTTTGCACAATTCGGAGTTGCCAGTACTCATCGTGGGCATTCATTTATGATTAACCGACGGCGCGTCAACGGCGTAATAGCGAAGGTGCTGGGCCTGGTTCCTGCCGGCAACGCGCGGCTGATTACTTGACGCTACGAGCGGCCAATCGGAGTGTCAACACTCGCATTTAATCACCGCCAACACTCGAGTAGTGGGCGAAATTCGTTCCGATTTCGTGGATGCGACACCATACGGGCTATGGAAAATCCAACGACCGCAGGTTCCCTGAAAGCGGCCCCGTGCCGTGAGTGGGTGAACAGTTATCCACAACCGCCCCAACTTGACTTGGTCCCATGTTGTAACCTCCCCTAGCTTTAACCTTGTTGGTGGTTCCGCAGCGCCAGAGGCGCATTTTGCATTGGGGGGAAGATGGATGCTTTGCGCATCGTCGAGGATGAAGTCCGCGAGCTGATTCGACGGCGTGGACTAGACCCCTTGAGCCAAACAGTCGAAGTACACCGGCTCGTCGAGGCCGCCGTGAGTGACTACGACGAGCGGGCCCTTCTTGGCCCTTTGCCTCCCCTGGGACATCCGGACACAGCGCGCAAGTACGTGTTCGACGCCGTTGCAGGCTTCGGCCCACTCCAGCCGCTTCTGGACGACCCAACTATCGAGGAGATCTGGCTCAACGCGCCGAACGAGATCTACGTTGCCCGGAATGGCGAATCCGAACTCACGTCGGTTAGCCTCAGTGCGCAACAGGTCCGCGACCTCGTAGAGCGGATGCTTAAAAGTTCAGGGCGCCGGCTGGACCTCTCTTCACCGTTTGTTGATGCCGCCCTGCCTGACGGTTCGCGGCTCCACGTCGTCATTCCCGATGTGACTCGCCGGAATTGGGCTGTGAACATCCGCAAATTCGTGGTCAAGGCGAGCCGGCTCGAACATCTGGTGGAACTGGGCACATTGACGCCACAATCAGCCAGATTCTTGGGAGCTGCGGTGGCCAGCGGGCTCAACATCCTCGTTTCGGGAGCCACACAAGCTGGAAAGACGACCATGCTCAATTGCCTGGCTGCCAACATCGGCTCCCGGGAGCGGGTCATCACTGTCGAAGAGATCTTTGAACTCCAACTCCCGCTACGTGACGTCGTCGGCCTGCAGTGCCGCCAGCCGAACCTCGAGGGTCACGGCGAAATTCCTCTGCGCCGACTCGTCAAAGAGGCTCTGCGCATGCGGCCGGACCGTCTCGTGGTGGGCGAAGTCCGCGAAGCCGAAAGCCTGGACATGCTCATTGCCTTGAACTCGGGGCTTCCTGGTATGTGTACCGTTCACGCCAACTCTGCCCACGATGCCGTGACCAAGATTTGCACATTGCCGCTGCTGGCCGGTGACAACATTTCGAGTGCCTTCGTTGTTCCAACAGTGGCGTCCTGCATCGACCTCGTGGTCCATTGCAGCCGCCACGCGGACGGACGCCGGCAAGTCACCGAAGTCCTTTCGCTGGGCCGACGCGTGGAAAACGGCATTATTGAGTCGTCCACGGTATTCGCGATGCAGGATGGCCGCCTTCAACCCAAGACGCATTCCATGCCCGCTGCGGAGAAATTCGCCCGGGCAGGCTTTGATGTTGCGACGCTCTTGGAGCACTACTGATGGCGCCGCTGTTGGGTGTTCTATGTGGGCTGGGTGTATTTCTCATCTGGTGGTCCGCCTGGGAGCAACAGCCTGCCGTCAAGGAGTCTAAACCGAAACGCCTTGAGACCTTGCTGCTCACCGCCGGGATCGAAAAAGTGAGCGTCAGGGGATTCATCGCGTCTTGTGTGGGATTGGGTCTTTTCACCGTGTTGATGATCTTCATCATGACAGCCTCCCTTTCGATCGCGGCATGCTTCGGCCTGTTCGGCGCCTGGCTTCCTTTGGCCATTGTCAGCTGGCGGGCGCGCAAACGGACAGCGATGCTCCGGGAGCTGTGGCCAGACGTGGTTGACCACCTGCGCTCGGCGATCCGAGCGGGACTTTCGCTGCCCGAGGCTCTGGTCCAGCTTGCTGACAAAGGGCCCGAGGAATTGCGGCAGCTCTTCAGGGAATTCGGCGCGGATTACCGTTCCGGTGGCCATTTCGATTCCGCACTGGGCAAGCTGAAAGAGCGCCTGGCCGATCCCGTTGCCGACCGGATCATCGAAGCGCTCAGACTGACCCGAGAAGTGGGCGGCTCCGATCTTGGCCGACTTCTGGGAACTCTCGCCGAATTCCTTCGTGAGAGCGCCCGGACCAGAAGTGAGCTTGAGGCGCGACAATCATGGACTATCAACGGAGCGCGACTGGCGGTTGCCGCTCCTTGGATCGTCCTTATGCTGCTGGCTAGCAGGCCGGAAGCTGTTGATGCTTACAATTCCGCGGCAGGAGCCAGCGTGCTGGGAGGCGGACTCTTGGTCTCGGGGCTCTGCTACTGGGGAATGCTCCGGATCGGCGCCCTTCCCGAGGACGAAAGAGTGCTGCGATGACTGTACTGACTGCCATGACCGTGTTTTGTGGTCTTGTTCTGGGAGCCGGGCTGTGGCTCATCTTCGTTCGCGCGCCATTCATGCGCTCCACTCCCTTCTCGGAACGCATTGAACCGCAACTAAGGTCCCAAAACCTTGAGTCCCGATTGCTGGCATCAACCGCTGACATTGCGCCGTTCGGCCCTTTGGAACGCATTCTGCGGCCCGTTTTCCGGGACGCGTTGCACCACCTGACGCGGTTCAATTTCGGTACTGCCGCACTCGACAAGAGGCTGGCGAAGGCCGGCTCGGGAAAATCGGCATTGGACTTTCGGGCAGAGCAGCTGTTGTGGGCAGCGGCGGGCTTTGCCATGGCGGTTGTCGCCGTGATCATGGGGGTAACAGCGGGCCGGTTCAGCCCGCTGCTTGCGGTCGTCTCAGTCCTGGCTTGTGCGCTTGGTGGGTTCCTTTTCCGCGACTACTTGCTGGGGGTGCAGATTAAGCGAAGGGAGAGCCGGATGTTGGCGGAATTCCCCAGCCTTGCCGAACTGATGGCCCTTGCGGTCGGCGCGGGGGAGAGCGCCAGCGGTGCCCTCGACCGCGTGTGTCGTACGGCTCGCGGCGAATTGGCGAAGGAGTTTGCCTTGGTATTGGCTGCAACGCGGGCCGGCACGCCTCTGGTCGAAGCGCTGCACGAGTTTTCGGGACGAACCGAGCTCGGCCCGCTGGTCCGGTTCGTGGACGGAATTGTCGTTGCCGTCGAGCGCGGTACCCCGTTGGCCGATGTACTGCGGGCCCAGGCCGCAGACGTCCGTGATTCAGCCAAACGCGAGCTGATGGAAGCGGCAGGCCGGAAGGAGATCGCCATGATGGTGCCGCTTGTTTTCGGCGTCCTGCCCCTCACCGTGATCTTCGCCGTATATCCGGGTCTAGCCGTGCTGAATCTTGGCTTCTAATGAGCGATCCACAACGACTTTTCACATCCATCACAAGGACTTTCGCTGAATGTCCACAACAAGAAACAGCACGGAAATTCGCAACGGATTCCTGCACATGGAAATGGGGAATAATGAAGAAACTCGGACGCAGCGGCCTTCCCGCATCAGGCCTTTTGCTTTGGCAATTGTGGACTCTCCTGCTATCCGGATCAGGACTAAGGATGGACCCGGGTAAGTATCTGGCCGGAGACAATCATCCCGAGCGAGGCGATGTACCCGGCTGGGTCATGATCACATTGATGTCTGCGGCACTCGTTGCGGGTTTGCTTGCACTCGCCGGTCCGGCTCTCGAAGGGCTTTTCAACCAAGCCATGAGCAAGGTGGGAAAGTAGCCCATGCCGTTCCGCAGCGGGGGAGCTGATTGTGGGAGCCGAGCCGGTGCCTGTCGCTGGGACGAGCAGGGATCCGCCGTCGTCGATTTTGTTTTGGTCGGAGGGCTCGTGACGGTGTTCCTCCTCGCCATCATCCAGCTGACCCTCGTGATGCATGTGCGAAATACCCTGATGGATGCGGCTTCGTCCGGAGCACGCTACGGCACTCTCGCTGACAGGACGCCGGCAGATGCGCGTGAGCGCACCGCGGACCTGATCGGCACTGCCTTGAATGCTGAGTTTGCCCGGGACATCTCGACGTCTGAGGCTAGCGTCCAAGGAATCCGCACCTTGGAAGTGACGGTCCGGGCGCCTTTGCCAGTCATAGGGTTGATCGGACCGGGCCCCGCACTGGAAGTGAGGGGTCATGCCGCGATTTCCGACTGATCTTGCCCGCGCTGGGCTTGCCCGGTTCCGCGAGGCGCTCTGCCTGCCACTCCAGGAGGGGCCAGACAGCAACGGCACGCGGCCTGCCCCAGAACGGCGTGCCCCCGGACAGTGTGCTGTTGAGCGGCGTGCCCCCGGACGGTGTGCCCAAGAGCGGGGAAGCGCAGTGGTGGAGTTCACTCTTTTGTCCCTTCTGCTCATGGTTCCTGTGGTCTATTTCATCGTCACCATCGGGCAAGTCCAGGGTGGTTCCTTCGCCGTCGTCGGTGCAGCGGACCAGGCCGCCAAAGTTTACGTGACGCGGAAGGAGGCCTCCGAAGGCCGTGTCGCCGCTGAACAGGCTGCTGCGTTGACTCTCGAGGACTATGGGCATTCCGCCCAGCGGGCGACTGTAGACGTCGCGTGCGACCGGGATGACTGTCTCTCTGCCGGGACGGCTGTCACTGTTACGGTCAAGCTCACGGTACCGCTGCCGATGGTGCCCTTCGGCGAGGCTCTGAGCCTGGATGCCGCGCATCTGAACGCGTCTGCCACGCAGATCGTCGGACGGTTCAGATGACGGACGTTGCTTCGGCCGCAGACGCGCTGGGGTCCCGCGGCGAGGGCAGGGAGAGCGGCCAAATGATTGTCTTGACCATCGGCTATGTGGTGGTCGCATTGTTGCTGGCAACGGTCGTTGCCGCGGCTTCTGCGGTGTACATAGAACACAAGAAGCTTCTCTCCCTGGCGGACGGAGCGTCGGTAGCAGCCGCAGACAGCTATTCGCTTGGCCAAGTAGGCGGTGCTGAAAAGCCCTCGGCCGTCCTCAGCAGCGAGAGGGTCCGCAGCGTTACGGAGTCGTACCTGAGCCAAAACAGTGCCTATTCACGGTTCGATCAACTTGCCGTCGGACTGGACACGGGAAGTCCGGACAGAGCCACGGCTGAGGTGGTGCTCAGGGCGGTTGCCCATCCGCCCGTAGTCAGTTTCCTACTGGCCGAAGGCGTTCCGATCGAAGCCCGATCCACCGCGCGTTCCCGACTGACCCGCTAAGGCAAGCCTTCACACGTCCATTGCTCGGCGCCACGCCGGGCAAAGGATGGCGTACTCTGGAACAACCATGGCTGAGATTGACTTTCCCGCAGAAATCCGCGCACTTCGCTCCACCTACCGCTCCATCGAACAGGTTTCCGACGTCGAGAAGCTCAAGGAAGAGATCGCAGAACTGAGCGAGCAAGCTGGTGAGCCGAACCTCTGGGACGATCCCTCGTCCGCGCAGGTGATTACGTCCAAGTTGTCACACCGGCAGTCAGAACTTGAGCGGTTGAACAGGCTGTTGGGACGCATCGACGATCTTGAAGTCCTTGTCGAGCTCGGCCAGGACGAAGACGACGACGCCTCCATGGTCGAAGCCGCTACGGAACTCGATTCAATCCGCAAGGCCCTCAAGGAACTTGAAGTGGTCACCTTGCTCTCGGGAGAGTACGACGAACGCGAAGCCGTGGTCACCATCCGTGCGGGTGCCGGCGGTGTTGATGCTGCAGATTTCGCCGAGATGCTGATGCGCATGTACCTACGCTGGGCAGAGCGCCATGGCTACCCAACCACCGTGATGGACACTTCGTATGCCGAAGAAGCGGGCCTCAAGTCAGCTACCTTCGAGGTCAAGGCGCCGTACGCGTTCGGAACGCTCAGTGTCGAAGCCGGAACGCACCGACTTGTACGCATCAGCCCCTTCGACAACCAAGGCCGGAGACAGACTTCCTTTGCCGCCGTCGAGGTGATCCCGCTCATTGAGCAGACCGACTCGATTGACATTCCCGACAATGAGATCCGCGTGGATGTCTTCCGTTCCTCCGGTCCGGGCGGACAGTCGGTCAATACTACGGACTCCGCTGTGCGCTTGACACACATTCCGAGCGGGATTGTGGTTTCCATGCAAAACGAGAAGTCCCAGCTGCAGAACCGCGCAGCTGCCATGCGCGTGCTCCAATCGCGCCTCCTCCTGCTGAAAAAGGAACAGGAAGATGCTGAGAAGAAGGCATTCGCCGGGGATGTGAAGGCGTCGTGGGGCGACCAGATGCGTTCCTACGTGCTCAATCCGTATCAGATGGTCAAGGACTTGCGCACTGAACATGAAGTGGGCAACACGTCAGCGGTGCTCGACGGCGACATCGACGACTTCATCGACGCCGGCATCCGCTGGCGCACCGGCAACCGCAACGCCGCAGAGTAGCCACTGACCGTCCGATTGGGCGACACACCGCACCAACCCCGCAATTCCGCAGCGGGGCGTGCGTATAGTCGAAGAGCCGGCGCTCAACTTCCCCCATCGAAAGCCCGTGCGCTGGCGGTTGGACTGGCCGAACGTGGCATGTCCGGCGGGGTTCTGAAGAGTCATGATCCGATTTGAGAATGTCACCAAGGTCTACGACCCCAATGCCCGTCCGGCGCTGGATGCTGTCAACCTTGAGATTGACCGTGGAGAATTCACCTTCCTCGTCGGAGCTTCAGGCTCCGGTAAGTCGACGTTTCTGCGACTCATTCTGAAGGAAGACCGGGCAACATCCGGTTCGGTCTACGTCGCCGGCCAGAACGTGGCCAACATTTCAAGCTGGCGCGTCCCCAAGCTTCGCCGTGGCATCGGCGTCGTTTTCCAGGATTTCCGTTTGTTGCCCCAGAAGAACGTCTTCGCCAACGTGGCCTTCGCCATGCAGGTGATTGGCAAGAGCCGAAGCATCATCCGGGAGACAGTTCCAGAGGTGCTGAAGACTGTTGGGCTTGAAGGTAAGGAACGCCGCATGCCCCATGAGCTCTCCGGTGGTGAACAGCAGCGCGTGGCCATCGCCCGCGCCGTCGTCAATCGGCCCGGCATCCTGCTGGCGGACGAGCCTACCGGAAACCTGGACCCCATCACCTCGATGGGCATTATGGGTGTGCTCGACAAGATCAACCAGAACGGCACCACTGTGGTCATGGCGACGCACGACGACGACATTGTGAATGAGATGCGCAAGCGCGTGGTGGAGCTCCGGAACGGAATTGTGGTCCGTGACGAGGCAAGGGCCCTCTACACCTCGATGATTCCGGTCGTGGGGGAGTCCCGGCGAATGAAGGACGCCAGCGATGCGGAAATCGACCGCGCGCAGGGGGTTCAGCAGTGAGGCTCGCATTTATCCTGGGCGAGATCGGCAGCGGCCTGCGCCGGAACCTGTCCATGGTGATTTCCGTTGTCTTGGTGACTTTTGTGTCCCTGACGTTTGTTGGCGCGGCCGGCATGCTGCAGATGCAAATCAATCAGATGAAGGGCTACTGGTACGACAAAGTCCAGGTCGCCATCTTCCTCTGCAACGACTCTTCGACGGCGACTGGCTGTGCTTCGGGCGCAGTGACCAAGGAACAGCAGGGCAACCTGGCCAAGATGCTCGACTCGCCTGCCGTCAAGCAATACATCAGCGACTACCAATTTGAGTCCCAGGCTGAGGCGTTCAAGCACTTCAAGGAACAGTTCTCCAACTCTCCGATTGTTGACTCGGTAACCCAGGATCAGCTTCCAGCATCTTTCCGAATCAATATGAAGAACCCTGAGAAGTACCAGATCATCAGCGAAACATTCTCCTCCCAAGCCGGCGTAGAGACCGTGAGCGATCAGCGTCAGGTCCTGGAACGGATCTTTGAGTGGATGAATGGCGCATCTGTTGCGGCAATGGTGGTCGCAGGAATCATGATCTTCTGCGCTGTCCTGCTAATAACCACAACCATCCGATTGTCCGCGTTCAGCAGGCGACGGGAGACAGGCATCATGCGGCTCGTTGGAGCATCGAAAACCGTCATCCAACTGCCGTTCATACTTGAAGGTGTCATTGCCGCCGTCGTCGGGGCCGTGCTGGCCTCCGGCACACTGTGGCTGGTGGCCCAATTCTGGCTCAACGGAGACTTGTCGAAACAGTTCCTGAATACTCCCTTTATTTCCTCGGCCCAGGTACTCGTGATAGCGCCGGTCCTGATAGCGTTGGGCGGCGGCCTTGCGGGGATATCTTCCCTCCTGACCCTTCGCCGATACCTCAAGGTGTAGCCATGAAAAGCAGTGACCTCCAGCGAACAGGACAGCCGATGACCCGGAAGTACCAGGCTGCCCTGCAGATACGCATGGTTGGCGGCCGTGCGAAGGTTGCCGGCTCTGTGCTGGCCATTGCACTGGCCGCGAGCTTGGGCACCGCACCCCTGGCACGCGCGGATAACCTCGATGACCAGCAGGCGGCCCTGAACGCGGAATCGGCGCGAGTACAACAATCCTTGGAGTTTGTTGACGCGAACATTGCCAAGGCGGCTGGGGACCTCGTGATCTACCAGGGCCGGCTCCCCGGAGCGCAACAGGCACTTCTCGAAGCGCAGGGCAGGGTCGCTTCTGCGGTGAAGGAAGCTGAAGCTCTCGCAGCGCGTGTCGATTTGGCGCAGCAGAGCAAGGCCAAGATCACCGAGCAGTTGGAAAACGACAAGCAAAAGATCACGGACACCAAGAAACTCATCGGCCAGATCGCGGCCCAAGCGTACAAGTCCGGCGGCGTGCCCACAAACGTTGCCTTGCTGTTCGGATCGAACGACGGCGGGAACCTCACCGAAACCATGGATCTCGCCAACCAGGCGATGCGCAGCCAAAACGCCACGATGACCAAGTTGACCCAGCAGAGTGCGACCAACGTGAACTCGCAGGCCAGGCTTGCCGCCGTCGAACAGGAAATTCGCGATCTCAAGGCGAAGGCTGATGCCGCACTGGAGCGTGAAAAGGCAGCTCGTGACGATGCAGCAGCCAAGAAGGCCGAGGTGGACAAGCTCATTTCCGACACCACCCGCCTCAATAGCCAACTTCAAGCGGCCAAGCCCGGGATTCAGACTCAACTGCAGCAAGTCAAGTCGATGCAGGACGCCGTCGCGGCCGAGATCTCCGAGCGGGACCGCAAGCTGCGTGAAGCGTGGCTTGCCGAGCAACAGCGGCTCGCCGCAGCCGCGGCCGCTGCCGCCCAGGCCCAAGGCCAGGCACCGCAACCGTACGTCCCACCAGTGAGCAATCCTCGCTCCGGCTTTGGGCTGATCCACCCGGTTCCCGGGAACATCCCCATCACCTCGGGATTCGGATGGCGCGCGACGCCGCCTGGAACCATTGATTTCTACGGCCAGGGCGGCTACATGCACACCGGCATCGACTTCGGTGCGCCTTGCGGCACCCCAGTGTATGCGGCCGCGGCCGGCACGGTCTTTTCGGCTGGCTGGGGCAATGACGGCGGTGGCAACCGGGTCAAGATTTCGCACGGGGTCATCAACGGCGACTCCCTGACCACTATCTACTACCACAACACCAGCGTGGTGGTTTCTTCCGGGCAGCAGGTGAGCCAAGGACAGCTCATCGCCTACTCGGGTACAACGGGTAACTCCACTGGTTGCCATGTGCATTTTGAAACGTGGGTGAATGGTCAGGCTACAGATCCCATGAACCTTCTGTAGCCCACGCGGCGGGGTTCTGCTGGCGTAGACTAGTGTGATTCTTCGACAACCAAGGAGTTCTACCGTGCCCAAGGAAAGTGGCCGTAAGGTAGTGGCCACCAATCGGAAGGCCCGGCATGACTACCACATATTGGATACTTATGAGGCCGGAATTGCCCTCATGGGAACTGAAGTGAAGTCCCTGCGTGAGGGTCATGCCTCCATGGTTGACGGCTTCTGCACCTTCTACAACGACGAGTTGTGGATGGAGGGCATCCACATCCCTGAGTACAACCAAGGGAGCTGGACCAACCATGCCGCCCGCCGCCGTCGTAAGCTGCTGCTTCACCGCGAGGAACTCAACAAGATTTCCGGCAAGATCCGCGAGACCGGCCTGACGGTAGTGCCGCTCCAGCTGTACTTCCTTGACGGACGCGCCAAAGTCGAGATCGCCCTCGCTCGAGGCAAGAAGGACTATGACAAGCGGCAGACGCTGCGTGAGCAGCAGGATAAGCGCGAATCACTGCGCGAACTCCGCGAGCGGAACCGCCGCTAGTCCAGTGAGGATTCTGTCGATGGGCGGCTAAGGTGTATCCCGGAATATTCCGGTGTCACTGTGCGCTATGATGGTTAATCCAGCAGGAATTGCTTCGTGGGTGCTCTTGAGCGGTCGCCGTTCTGCAGGAGTTGATAACAAAATACGGGGATGATCGGTTTCGACGATGTTAGTCGCGACAGGTGAAGCGGGCCGAGGATGCAGAATTATCTCGTAAACGCTGTCTGCAAACCAATAAGTGCCAATTCTAAGCGCACTGACTTCGCTCTTGCTGCCTAAGCAGTAAGACAGTCCGTCAGCCCGAGGTTGCTATTGCCCCGGATCCTGGCGTCATTTAGATAGCCACTGCTGTTTGCCTTCGTCATCGAGGCAAATGGGACACTTAGATGACTGGGCCCGGATCAGCTACTCGTTCGCAAGATAGCTGGGGCCGAGAAATTCCGACGCGAACTGCGCCCGGAGAAGCCCTGACAACACGACATCGGACGGGGGTTCAATTCCCCCCATCTCCACCAGTGTGATGAGTCGAGACATCCTTCACGGATGAGTCGGGTCATAGGTTACACCCCGGTCTTCGGACCGGGGTGTTTTTCTTTGTCCGGGTTGGTAGTCGCGGGCGGGGTCGCGGCCTCCTGTTTCCGTCGGCCTTAGGATTCCGGATGGCGAGGCTCGGGCTCGTCGCCCTTACCGCCGTCGTTGGCAAGGGGATATCCAGCGTCCTGTTCGCGGTGTTTGGGAGTGCTTTTGCGATCAAGCAACGTCCGTCGCTGGCGTCCAAAGACCATCACAGCTGCTACCACCGCTGCTCCAATAATCACCAGCGCGACCCAGATCCATTGTTGCCCGTCCAAGTTCGCCCCCAATCCCAGCACATCGGCTGTTTCCGGCATTGCTACGAAAGGCCGATGCTCCGGCGGCCCAGTCCGGGAGGCGGACCCAGTATGGAGTCAGTCCTTGTCCTACGCGGGAGATGCAACGACCCTGGTTCTGGGACGGCGGGCAGTCCATTCAGCCCGTCCGCTTTCTTGGTTGTGGGCGCTAGCAGGCGGGGTCCGATTCAGCCTCAACGTCATCATGATTTACCCCATTCCTGATGGTTGCGGACTCTGGGCCCATCAGCAGTCCGGGCTCAGTCGCGGAAATCTGGCCCATCCGTCACGGCATGGACGCTAGCCGCAACAGTAGGAGTACAGATCGCTCCTGTCGCGAGTGGTGGTTGCTTGTTTTGGGGATTTCCTACTCGACAACTGCCTCGCTGCGCCGGTTGTGCTTGTTAACCAACAGTGCGTCACGAAAGCCGCACGCGCTGTGCTTCAGTTCAGAGGGGGTCCGACGGCGGCATGTCAGGACACGGTGCTCCGGTCCTGGTCGCCCCCGCAGGCGGGAAGCCACCCAATTCAAGGCGTTGCTGCGCAAAAAGCATTGTGGGGTTAAGTCTCGTTCACCCACGGCGTAGGACGGAACGGACTAACCGCAGCAGTGTATTCGTTGATATAGACACCACCGGTTACAGGAGGTGCACGATGAGTACGTTGCCGGAACAAACATTTCCTGAGGACGTCCCTGACGCCCCGTCGGATGACGGAGTCTTGGACGCCTACTCGCGGACAGTGATGCACGTGGCAGAGACGGTCACGCCGCATGTTGCAGCTTTGGAGATGAGCAGCGCCCGCAGAAACGGCCAAGTCAGGATCGGAAGCGGATCGGCTGTGGTGTTCACGGGGGACGGCTACATGCTGACCAACGCCCACGTGGTCTCGGGTCTCCGCTCCGGGCGGGCAATCTTCGCCGACGGAACCCGTACCGACGTCGAACTCGTCGGTGCGGATCCCTTGTCCGATCTCGCCGTTGTCCGCGGGCACCACACCCCGCCGCCCGCCATATTGGGTAACGCTGAGTCACTGCACGTGGGCCAATTGGTGATCGCTGTGGGCAACCCGCTAGGGCTCGCAGGATCGGTGACCGCGGGCGTCGTCAGTGGGCTCGGACGTTCCATCCCGGTCAGGTCCGGCCGGCACAGCAGGGTCATCGAGGACGTCATCCAGACCGACGCAGCCCTGAATCCGGGCAATTCCGGGGGAGCCCTTGCCGACACCAAGGGGCGGATAGTTGGAATCAACACCGCTGTGGCTGGCTTGGGCCTCGGGCTTGCCGTGCCCATCAACACCACCACTCAACGGATCATCGCCGCCCTGCTCAGGGACGGACGGGTCCGCAGGGCATACCTTGGCTTGGTGAGCACGCCTATTCCCCTGGATGCGAGTGCGGTGATCCGAACAGGCCAGGAAGAAGCACTCCGGGTGGTGGAAGTCATCGCTGGATCTCCGGCTGAACGGGCAGGACTGCTTGCGGGCGATCTAGTCCTCAGCGCACAGGCTCGGGCCGTATCCAGTGCTGAAAGCCTTCAGAAACTCTTGTTTTCGCAGGCCATAGGGGAGCCGTTCCTGCTGACGGTCCTTCGCGACGGCAAAGTCCACGCAATGGTGGCCATGCCCAGCGAAATGACTGACGCGGATTCGTGAGGAGCCGGGCCGAGATGGAGCCAGTTCGCTAAAAAGCCGGGGCCCTGATGGCCCCGGCTTTTTGCTATTTCTTCCTCATCCTCAAGTGGGCCACGGGATCCACGGCAGCGTCGGATTCGTGTTTGGCACGCTTCACGGCCCGTTTCTCCTTGATGGACTTGATACTCTTCTTCGCCTCGTGCTGGTGCGGTGCTTTGTCAGGCATGTCATGCTCCCTAACTACGGATCTTCCCTGAAGATCCTGCAAAGAGGGTCCTGAAAAGGCCCTCTCTTTGTAAGCTACGCCTGTTTCGGCCGAAAGCAACCGGCAGCTCAACGCACCAAGATCTACGCTTCAGATGCCGGAACGTCAACAATGCCCACGAATCGCGAGCCGATTCCTTCGTACTCGCTGCGGACCTCGCCGGGCAGGATCCCGGGAACCTCGGTGTTGCGGTGGTGTCCGCAGAAGACGTAGGTGAACTCGGGCCACCACTTCTTGGGACGGGCAGCCTCGGTGTAACCGCACACCACACAGCTCAGGTGAACCCAGACGGGTCGCTTGCCGGTCCGGTTGGCGCGCGATTGGACGAGCCACTGCGGTGGGTTGTCCTGCAGCTCGGTTAGCTCGGCTTTTGAAAGCCTGGACGGGATGCCGTGGCGTTGGGCCATTTCCATCGAAATATCAAGGGCCAGTGCGGCGTCACGTCTGCTAATCACCATTCAACGATACGGGACTTTCGCCGTGGCCGGATCGCGGAGGAATCCCGGCGTCAGCGGACAAGCAGGCGTAGGCTGTGCTCATGACCGACGCAGCGGCCCTGCCGCCAAGCAATCCGCTGCAAAAGCGGGTCCTTGTTGTGGCTATTGTGGCTTCCTTCATCGCTATTTTGGATGGCTTCGTAGTGAACCTCGCGCTCCCGGCGATTGGGCGCGAATTGGGTGGTGGACTTGTCATCCAACAATGGGTGGTGGATGCCTACCTTTTGACCCTGGGTGCGCTGATACTGGTCGCCGGATCCTTGTCCGACCATTTCGGCCGGGCACGGATCCTGGAATGGGGACTCGCCGGTTTCACCATCACATCCGTGATCTGCGGTCTCGCCTGGAACGGAGAGGTGCTGGTAGTGTCACGGGCCTTGCAGGGGATCGCCGGGGCACTCCTCGTCCCGAGTTCGCTCGCCATGATTGTCACGTTCTTCTCCGGGCCGGCGCAGTCCAAGGCGATCGGCCAGTGGTCCGGCTGGACCAGCGCGGCAGCCATCGTGGCTCCGCTCATCGGTGGCGCCTCGGTGGATCTGTTGTCCTGGCGCGTCATCTTCTTCATCAATGTGATTCCGGCCGTCGCCATCTGGCCGATTCTGGCAGGGTTGCGGAAGTCCGACGCCGCCACGGACAGGAACAAGAAGATTGACTACCTCGGCGCTTTCCTGGCCATGGTGGGACTGGGTGGCCCGGTCTACGCCTTCATCGAACAGGGACGGATGGGCTGGGGGAACATGCTGGTCTGGATGCCTCTCGCCGTCGGGGTGGTCGGCATGACCCTGTT